>JAURHM010000009.1 GCA_030833315.1 Burkholderiales bacterium | reverse complement strand
CGTGTCGTATACCCCGGCAAGCAGTGAGCCCTTCATCGTCGCGGCGCGTTCTTCCGGCGTCACCGGACCGAGCCGACTGCCCGGGGGCAGTACGAAGGCGCGTTCCACAATGCAGGGCCGGCCTTTTTCATCGAGCAGCGAGACCAGCGCTTCGCCGACGCCGAGTTCGGTCATCGCGGCCTCGACATCCAGCTTCGGATTTGCGCGTAGCGTGGTCGCAGCGCTTTTGACCGCTTTCTGGTCGCGCGGCGTGAACGCGCGCAAGGCATGCTGCACACGGTTGCCCAGCTGGCCGAGTACGGTTTCCGGGATGTCCAGCGGATTCTGCGTCACGAAATACACGCCGACACCTTTGGAGCGGATCAGGCGCACGACCTGTTCGATTTTTTCCAGCAGCGCCTGCGGCGTGTCGTTGAACAGCAGGTGGGCTTCGTCGAAGAAAAACACCATCTTGGGTTTCTCCGGGTCGCCGACCTCCGGTAGTTGCTCGAAGAGTTCCGACAGCAGCCACAGCAGGAAGGTCGCATACAGCTTTGGCGAATTCATCAGCTTGTCCGCGGCAAGGATGTTGATCACTCCGCGGCCCTTGGCATCGGTCTGGATCAGGTCCTGGATATTCAGCGCCGGTTCGGAGAAAAAACTATCGCCGCCCTGCTGTTCGATTTCGAGCAGGCCGCGCTGGATGGCGCCGATGGATGCTGCCGAGATGTTGCCGTACTGGGTGGTGAAGTTCTTGGCGTTTTCACCGACGTATTGCAGCATCGCGCGCAGGTCCTTCAGATCCAGCAGCAGCAGGCTGTTGTCGTCGGCAATTTTGAACACCAGCGTCAGCACGCCCTGCTGGGTATCGTTGAGATTGAGCAGGCGGGCCAGCAGCAGCGGGCCCATCTCGGAAATTGTTGCGCGTACCGGGTGGCCCTGCTTGCCGAAGGCGTCCCAGAACACCACCGGGCAGGCTGAGTAGGTGAACCCCTCGATGCCGAGTTGCTTGATGCGCTCTTCTATCTTCGGCTTGGGCCCGCCTTTTTGCGACAGCCCGGCGAGGTCGCCTTTGACGTCGGCCATGAACACCGGCACACCGGTTTTCGACAGCTCTTCGGCCATGCGCTGCAGCGTCACGGTTTTGCCGGTGCCGGTAGCGCCGGCAATCAGGCCGTGGCGGTTGGCAAAACCCGGAAGCAGGCACAGGTCGTGGTCGGATTTGGCAATCAGCATCGGTTCGGCCATGGCGGATTCCTGAAGGAACGGTGTCGGGGGGGGCGTCTGGAAGAGGCTATGTTAAAATTTCGTTCATTCTAACGGGTAAATTGCGCAATCATGGCCGGACATTCCAAGTGGGCGAACATCCAGCACCGCAAAGGGCGGCAGGACGCCAAGCGGGGCAAGATTTTTACGCGGTTGATCAAGGAGATCACGGTGGCTGCACGCCTCGGCGGCGGTGATGCTGACAGCAACCCGCGTCTGCGGCTGGCGATGGACAAGGCCTACGACAACAATATGCCCAAGGACAACGTCGAGCGCGCGATCAAACGCGGCACCGGTGATCTCGAAGGCGTCAACTACGAAGAAATCCGCTACGAAGGTTACGGCATCGGCGGCGCTGCGGTGATGGTCGACTGCATGACTGACAACCGCACCCGCACCGTGGCCGACGTGCGTCACGCCTTCACCAAATACGGCGGTAACCTCGGTACCGACGGTTCGGTCGCCTTCCTGTTCAATCATTGCGGGCAGTTGCTGTTCGCGCCCGGCACCGATGAAGCCAAGCTGATGGACGCGGCGATCGAGGCCGGCGCTGAAGACGTGTTGACTCACGAAGACGGCAGTATCGAAGTCATCACCGGCCCTGCGGAATTTTCCGCCGTGCGTGCTTCACTGGAGAAATCCGGATTCAAACCGGAACTGGCTGAGGTCACGATGAAGCCGACCACCGAGAACGCACTGACCGGCGATGATGCCGTGCGCATGCAGAAACTCCTGGACGCGCTGGAAGCCGTCGACGACGTGCAGGAGGTGTACACCACCGCAGTCATCGACGAGCCCGCTTGAGCGCGGCCTCCACGCTTCGTATCCTCGGTATCGATCCCGGCCTGCGTGTCACCGGTTTCGGCGTCATCGAACAGACCGGACAGCAGCTCAGCTATGTTGCCAGCGGCTGCGTGCGCAGCGGCAACGGTGAACTTCCCGTACGTCTGAAAGTCCTGCTCGAAGGACTGCAGGAGGTGATCGCCACTTACCAGCCCGACTGCGCGGCGGTCGAGCATGTCTTCGTCAACGTCAATCCAAAATCCACGCTGCTGCTCGGGCACGCCCGCGGCGCGGCCATCTGTGCGGCGGTTTTACATGCGCTGCCAGTCGCCGAGTACACCGCCTTGCAGGTCAAGCAGGCGGTGGTCGGTGCCGGGAAGGCGCACAAGACGCAGGTGCAGATGATGGTGCGCAAGCTGTTGCGGCTCCCCGGCGATCCTAGTCCTGATGCGGCCGATGCACTGGCTTGCGCGATCTGCCATGCCCACGGCGGGTTGGGTTACGGCGGCGTCGGCATCGGAAAGCGCCGCCGCCGCGGCCGGCTGGGATGAGCCGGATTCTGCTGGCCTGGGATTTGGGTATCGGGTTCGGTTACCTGGGTCCCTTCCTTACTGTTGCAAAAGGTTTGCTCCAGTACGGTCACGAACTGCATATCGCTGCGCGTGAGGTGGCCCTTGCTGTCGCTGCCGATGCATCTGGAGCATTTTCTGCTTGCCCGTTCTGTTGCGCGCACCGGCGCCGGGGAATTGCTGCATCCGGATACCGCTCCGATATCGCCGCCGCTGCTCTCGCTGAACGCGATGCTACGGTATCTGTTGGTACAATACGGACTGGACGATTGTCCGCATTGAGGCGATTGCCGCGCAAACTGGGGAACACAAATGATCGGCCGTATCGCAGGGCGCCTGCTGGTCAAGCAGCCGCCGCAAATCATTGTTGACGTCAAAGGCGTCGGTTACGAAATCGACGTGCCGATGAGCACCCTGTATCAGCTGCCCGCTGCCGGCGAGCCGGTGACGCTGTATACCCATCTGGCGGTACGCGAGGACGCGCACCAGCTCTTCGGTTTTGCCACCGAGGCCGAGCGTTCGCTGTTCCGCCAGTTGATCAAAATTTCCGGCATCGGCGCACGCACCGCGCTCTCGGTGCTGTCGGGCATGTCGGTCGCGGAGCTGCATGAGGCAGTCAGTGCCAAGGATGGCGGTCGCCTGACCAAGATTCCGGGCATTGGCAAAAAAACCGCCGAACGCCTGCTGCTGGAACTGCGCGACCGTCTGCCAAAGGGCGTGGTGCAGGCCGGTGGCGCGACGGCGTCGAGCGAAAACAGCGATATTGCCAATGCGCTCAGCGCGCTTGGCTACAATGACAAGGAAGTGACCTGGGTGGTCAGCCAGTTGCCCGCCGGTCTTACAGTGACCGACGGCATCCGCCAGTCGCTGAAACTGTTATCCAAATCCTGATTGAGCGCCGCCATTACCGATGATTGAAACCGACCGCCTGATTTCTGCTGCGCCGGCCTCCGTTCAGGAAGAGGTTATCGAACGTGCGCTGCGGCCCAAGGCGCTGGATGAATACGTCGGTCAGGAAAAAGTGCGCGACCAGCTGTCGATTTTCATCGAGGCAGCGCGCAAGCGCAAAGAGGCGCTGGACCATGTGCTGCTCTTCGGTCCGCCAGGATTGGGAAAGACCACGCTCGCGCACATCATCGCCCGCGAGATGGGCGTCAATCTGCGTCATACCTCGGGCCCGGTGTTGGAGCGTCCGGGCGACCTCGCGGCGATGCTGACCAATCTCGAACCGAACGACGTGCTGTTCATCGACGAGATCCACCGCCTGTCGCCGGTGGTTGAGGAGATCCTGTATCCCGCACTCGAGGACTACCAGATCGACATCATGATTGGCGAGGGTCCCGCGGCGCGTTCGGTCAAGCTGGATCTGCCGCCGTTCACGCTGGTCGGCGCAACCACGCGCGCCGGCATGCTGACAAATCCGTTGCGCGACCGTTTCGGCATTGTTGCGCGGCTCGAGTTTTACAACACCGACGAGCTGACACGCATCGTTGAACGTTCGGCGCGGTTGCTTGAGGTGAGCGTCGACGCCGCAGGCGCGCGCGAAGTGGCGGCGCGCTCGCGCGGCACGCCGCGTATTTCCAACCGGCTGCTGCGCCGCGTGCGCGATTTTGCGGAAGTACGCGCCGACGGCAAGGTTTCAAAAAAAGTGGCCGATGAAGCGCTGAAGATGCTCGATGTCGATCCGGTCGGATTCGACGTAATGGACCGCAAGCTGCTGCATGCGGTGATCAACAAGTTCGGCGGTGGGCCGGTTGGCGTCGACAACCTGGCTGCAGCCATCGGCGAGGAGCGCGATACGATTGAAGACGTGCTCGAGCCCTACCTGATCCAGCAGGGTTACCTGCAGCGCACGCTGCGCGGGCGGATTGCAACCGTGTTGGCCTACCGGCATTTTGGATTGCCCGAGCCCAAGGGTGAGGGGCCGCGCGATTTGTGGGATGGCAGTACGCCCGCGCAGTGAATGCTATAAATATTTGTTTTAATTGAATAAACCAGATAAATCATTCCTCACCAATACGGTCACCGCAAACGTGGCAGCCGCTGCGCAACCCTTTTCCTGGCCGGTGCGCGTTTATTACGAAGACACTGATTCGGGCGGCGTCGTGTATTACGCCAACTACCTGCGCTTCATGGAGCGCGCGCGTACCGAATGGCTGCGTATGCTGGGTTTCGAACAACCGGTGATGGCGAAGGTCCATGGCGTGCTGTTCGTGGTACGTGCGGTGAACATTGACTACCTCAAGCCGTCGCGGTTTGACGACAGCTTGCAGGTCACGGTGGAAATCGTTAACGTCGGCGGCAGCCGCATCCGGTTTTTGCAGCGCGTGCTGCGCGGGGACGAGGAGATCGTGCGGGCCGACGTCGATGTCGTGTGTGTCAACACGGATAGCTTCAGGCCGGCGCGATTGCCCCGGGAAATGCGTACAACAATAGGAATGGAAGAGTGAACGCAACGCTTACGCATGACATGTCTGTAATCAGCCTGATAACCGGCGCGAGCATACCGGTGCAGCTGGTGATGGCCCTGCTGCTGCTGTCTTCGATGTTTTCCTGGTATTACATTTTCCTGAAAGTCTTCACGCTGCGTCGCGCCGCGCAGCAGACCGCGGAATTCGAGCGCCAGTTCTGGAGCGGCGCCGATCTCAATGAACTGTATCAGCGCGCGGTCAACGCCCGCGAATCGGCGGGGACGCTGGAACGCATTTTTGAAGCGGGTTTCCGCGAATTCACCAAACACCGCCGCCAGCCCGGTGCCGATGTCGGTGCGCTGATGGACAGCACGCGGCGCGCGATGCGCGCGACCTACCAGCGCGAAATGGACAAGCTGGAGTCCTCGCTGTCCTTTCTCGCTTCCGTCGGTTCGGTCAGCCCCTATGTCGGTCTGCTTGGCACGGTTTGGGGAATCATGAATTCATTCCGCGGCCTCGCCAACGTCGGACAGGCGACGCTGAGCCATGTTGCGCCCGGCATCGCCGAGGCGCTGATCGCCACCGCGATCGGCCTGTTCGCGGCGATTCCGGCAGTGGTGGCGTACAACCGTTTCGCTGGTGACGTCACCCAGTTGGCGATTCGCTTCGAGTCCTTCACCGAAGAATTCTCCAACATCCTGCAGCGTCAGCTGCACTGAACGCATGCTGATCGAGAAGCGCAGCGGCCGCCGCTTGATGAACCAGATCAACGTCGTGCCGTATATCGACGTGATGCTGGTGCTGCTGGTGATTTTCATGGTCACCGCGCCGATGATGAATCCGAGCAAGGTGGATCTGCCATCGGTGGGCAAAACCACCGAGATCAAGTCGCCGCCACTGCAGATCATCGTTGACAAAAAAGGCGAGATGACATTCCGTGATCAGGACGGCAAGGCTGACCGCAAGGTGAAGTGGGATGAAGTGATCGCCATTATCAAGGAACGGCAGTCGAAAAATCCTGATCAGGCCGTTGTGATCGCTGCGGACAAGGACGTGATGTACGAAAAAGTCGTCGAAGTGATGAACACGCTGCAGCGTAACAATGTGCAGCGGGTGGGATTGCTGGTCCGTCCCGGAAACTAGATGGCGGTCGATTGAATGACAGCGGCAGTGTTCCAATCCCGCGACGAGGCTCTGGCCGGCGGGCTGGCCCTCGCGATGCATGTGCTGTTCCTGGTGCTGCTGGTGTTCGGCGTCAGTTGGCAGCACAAGCCGGTCGAAACCGCGGCCGTGGTCGACCTGTGGCGTGATCTGCCGCCTGTCGCGGCACCCAAAGCCGAAGTGGCGCCGCCCGCGCCGATCAAACCCGAACCGCCGCCGTCACAGCCCAAAGTCGAGGCCAAGCCGCCGCCCAAACCCGAACCGGCGCCCGTCGCCAAGCCCGATATCGCGCTGAAAGACAAGCGCGAGAAGGAGCTCAAGCTCAAGTCGCAGCTCGAGGAAAAGAAGCGTGCGGAAGAGAAGGTTCGAGAAGCAGCTCGTGAAGCCGAGGCCGACAAGAAAAAACGCGCGGAAGCCGATGCGTTGAAAAAGAAACAGGCTGCCGAGGCCGAGGCCAAACGCATCGCCGGCGAGCAGGCAAAGGCGGAGCAGGCGTTGGCTGCGCAGCAGGCGGCCGCAAGTGCCAAGGTGGTTGATGAATACAAGCGGCGCATTATTGAAAAGGTGAAGCGCTTTATCGTCTTGCCTCCCAATGTCAGTGACAACGCACAGGTGGAGTTCGATGTGGTGGTGCTGCCCGGCGGCGAAGTGCTCAGCGCGAAACTAAAAAAATCCAGCAACAGCATTGCCGCCTACGATTCCGCGATCGAGCGTGCAATCCTCAAGGCGCAGCCGCTACCGCTGCCACCGGATCCGGCGCTGATGCGCCAGTTCCGGGAACTTAATCTGGTATTCCGGCCCAAAGAGTAATCCTGCCTAATGACCATACAAATGCAATTTCATGCTGAGACCATGCGCAACATCATGCTTAACCTGATTCGGACCATGACAAGGACACTGACGGTGTCGCTGTTGCTGACCGCCGGCGCTGCCGGCGCAGCAATGACCATCGAGATCGTCGGCGCCGGCGCCAACCAGATTCCGGTGGCGATCGTACCCTTCCGCGCCGAGGAGGGTTTGGCACAGAAACTGACGCCGGTGGTGGCGGCCGACCTCACGCGCAGCGGGCTGTTTCGCATGGTTGATCCGGGCGGCATGAATCCGGTGCCCTACGAACCCGAACAGCTCAATTACGGACAGTGGCAGGCGCGCGGTGCCGAAGCGGTGGTGATCGGTTCAGTGAGCAAGGCGGCGGACGGCCGCTACGACATCCGCTTCCGGGTGATGGATGCAGTCAAGCAGACGCAAATCGCCGGTTTTGTCTATTTCGCCACTGAAGGCCAGCTGCGCCTGACCGCGCACAAAATCGCCGACGTGATCTACGAAAAACTCACCGGCGACGCCGGGGTTTTCGCGACCCGCATTACCTATGTCGTCAAACGCGGCAGGAACTACGAACTGCATGTCGCCGATGCCGATGGTTACGGTGCACAGAGCGTGCTCAGTTCCAACGAGCCGATCATCTCGCCGGCATGGTCGCCGGACGGCACGCGGCTCGCCTATGTCTCCTTCGAGCAGAAAAAACCGGTGGTTTACGTCCAGTCGCTGGTCACCGGCGCGCGCCAGGCCATCGCGGCTTTTCGCGGCAGCAACAGCGCACCGGCATGGTCGCCCGACGGCAAACGTCTCGCGGTGACGCTGACGCGCGACGGCGGCTCCCAACTGTTCCTGATCAATGCCGACGGCAGCGGTGCACCGCAGCGGCTGACGCAGAGTTCGGCGATCGACACCGAAGCCAATTTTTCGCCGGACGGCCAGTCGATCCTGTTTACCTCGGATCGCGGTGGCGGCCCCCAGATCTATCGCATTGCCGTGTCCGGTGGTGCTGCGCAGCGTGTGACCTTTGAGGGCACATACAACGTGTCGCCGCGGCACAGCCCGGACGGCAAGAGCTTCACTTTCATCCAGCGTAACGGCGGACGTTTCAATGTTGCTGTCCAGGATTTTGCAACCCGGCAGTTGCAGGTGCTGACCGACGGCGGCATTGATGAGTCGCCGAGTTTTGCGCCCAACGGCAAGATCATCCTCTACGCAACCGAGGTCAGGGGGCGTGGTATATTGGCTGCAGTTTCGAGTGACGGGCGCATCAAGCAGCGATTTACTGCTGATGTGGGGGATGCGCGTGAACCCGCGTGGAGTCCCGTGGTCAATAAATAAAAAATAAATAAAACAGTATCCGAAATACTACTCAGCAAACCACTTCAGTCGACAAGGAGTCCGAACATGAAACGATTAATTTTCGCAGTAGCGGTTTCGGCGATGCTTGCGGGCTGCGGCAGCAGCCCGAACAAGGAGCAGGAAAGTGCGGCGGTTGAAGACCGCAGCGGCGCCACGGCCAGCTCGCAGCAGAAGCCGCAGACTCAACCCACCGGACCGACTTCGAAGCCGCTTGAATCCTCCAGCATGTCGGGTAACCCGCTGAAAGACCCGTCCAACATCCTGTCCAAGCGCAGCGTGTATTTCGAACTCGACAGCAATGTCGTCAAGGAAGAGTTCAAGCCGGTGGTCGCCGCCCATGCCCGTTACCTTCAGCAGAACCGCGGCGTGAAAATGACGGTGCAGGGCAATGCCGACGAACGCGGCAGCCGCGAATACAACCTGGCCCTCGGCCAGCGTCGTGCAGATGCGGTGAAACAGGCGATGCAACTGCTCGGTGCCCAGCCGGACCAGATTGAATCCGTCAGCTTCGGCGAAGAAAAGCCCAAGGCCACCGGACATGACGAGGCAAGCTGGGCGGAAAACCGCCGTGCAGACCTCGCTTATCCGAACGACTGATCCCCGGTCATGAAGGATTGCAGCATGCGCGCGGCTTTTGCTGCGCTGGCCCTGTGCACGGGACTTGTTGCCGCGGGCCCTGCCGCCGCCGGCCTGTTTGACGACGAGGTCGCCCGCAAGCAGATCGCCGAGCAGCAGAAGCGTGTCGATGAGTTGCGCCAGCAAAGCGAGGGCCTGTCGGGGCGTCTGGGTAAACTCGAAGATGCGGCCAAGGCCCAGCCCGTGCTGTCGCTGGTCGCGGAAATCGAGAAATTGCGCGAGGAAATCCGCAACCTGCGCGGTCAGGTTGAAACCCTGGGCAACAATATTGAAGGCGTCGCCAAGCGCCAGCGCGACATGTACGTCGACCTCGACCAGCGGCTGCGCCGTTTTGAGCAGCCCGGGGCTGCTGCTGCAGTTGTGCCGGCCGCAGGTGCCGCAGCACCGGCGACAGTTGCAGCTGCAGCAGCCGAAACGCCAAAACCGGCGGCGGCTGCCAACGTCAGTCCTGAAGAAAATGAGGCTTATGAACGCGCCCAAGGTCAGCGCCGCATTGGCAATTACCAGGGAGCGATCAGCGCATTCCAGGGCTTTATCGCCAAATACCCCAAAAGTACGCTGGCGCCGCGCGCCCAATACTGGATCGGTGATTCCTATTTCAATCTGCGTGATTACAAAAACGCCATCGCCAGCCAGCAGAAACTGCTGTCGGCTTATCCGGACAGTTCTTCGGTGCCGGACGGACTGCTCAATATGGCCAGCGCGCAACTCGAAGCCGGCGACAACGCCGCCGCACGCAAGACCATGGACGGCCTGATCTCCCGTTATCCGTCCTCTGAGGCCGCCGAGAAAGCGCGTCGTCGCGTCGCCAATCTGCGCTGATGGGCTGCGGCTTCGCGCCGCATGACGGTAGAATCACTGCCGTGAACACGACCGTAACCGAAAAACCTGCCGCCGTTTCTGCAGCAACCACGCTGCGCGTGACGGAAATTTTCCATTCGCTGCAGGGTGAAACCAGCCGCACCGGGCTGCCCACGGTATTTGTGCGCCTGACCGGTTGCCCGCTGCGTTGCGGTTATTGCGATACCGCCTATGCCTTCCATGGCGGCGAGTCGCTGACGCTGGATGAGATTCTCAGTCGAGTTGCTGCGTTGGGGGCACATTATGTGACCCTCACCGGCGGCGAACCGCTCGCACAAAAACAGGCGCCGGTGCTGCTACAGCGCCTTGCAGACGCGGGTTATTCGGTTTCGCTGGAAACCAGTGGCGCGCTGGATGTGTCGGCGGTTGATCCGCGCATTTCGAAAATCCTCGATCTGAAAACGCCCGGTTCCGGTGAGTGCGAACGCAATCTGTGGTCCAACCTTGCGCTACTGACGTCGAGCGACGAGATCAAGTTCGTGCTCTGCGATGAAGCGGATTATCTGTGGGCCTGCGAGCAGATCCGCAAGCATCAACTCGATGCCAAATGCCCGCTGCTGCTGTCGCCGGTGCACGGCAAGCTCGAGCCGCGCCGGCTCGCCGAGTGGATCCTCCGCGATCATCTGCCGGTGCGCATGCAGTTGCAGCTGCACAAGCTGCTGTGGGGCGAGAAGCCGGGGCATTGAACGATGACTTCCCCCGCAGTCGTATTGCTCTCCGGCGGTCTGGATTCCGCCACAACGCTGGCGATGGCCCGTGCCGCCGGTCATGACTGCCATTGTCTGTCGATCGATTACGGCCAGCGCCATCGTTCTGAACTGGATGCGGCTGCGCGCGTGGCAGAGGCGCTGGGTGCGAAAGCGCAAAAGGTCGTGCGTATCGATCTTGGCGCAGTCGGCGGTTCTGCGCTGACCGATCCCGCGATCGCCGTGCCGGTCGATGGCGTGCAGCCGGGCATACCGGTGACCTATGTGCCGGCGCGCAACACCATCATGCTGGCACTCGCGTTGGCCGAAGCCGAGGTCACCGGCGCCGCTGATATCTGGTTCGGTGCCAATGCGGTGGATTACTCCGGTTATCCGGATTGCCGCCCCGAATACATGCGCGCGTTTGAAACGCTGGCGAATCTGGCGACCAAGGCCGCCGTCGAAGGCCGGCGGCTGCAGTTGCATACGCCGATCATCACGCTGAGCAAGTCCGACATCATCCGCCGCGGCACAGCGCTGGGTGTGGACTACGCCTTGACCGTGTCGTGTTATCAGGCAGATGCGGCAGGGCGCGCCTGTGGCGTCTGTGATTCCTGCCGCCTGCGCCGCGCCGGTTTTGAGGGTGCCGGCATCGCCGATCCGACGCGCTACAAATAACTTATTAAAAACAAATAGTTAATGTGATTTTCCGGGCGGGCGCTATACTCGGCGCAGCAAGGGTTACGGGAGCGGGTGATGGAAATCAATGTGCATTACCAGGTGCTGACCGCGGTGTTTGTCATCGCCGCAGTGCTGGGCGTCATCGTCAACAAGACCAATTTCTGCACCATGGGTGCGGTCTCCGACTGGATCAATATGGGCGATCACGGGCGCATGCGTGCGTGGTTGCTGGCGATGGCGGTGGCGATGGGTGGTGTGGCGATCATGGAATCCGCCGGCATCATTACCTTGGGCAGCGACACCTTTCCGCCGTACCGTGCTGCCGGTTTCAGCTGGGTGCGTTTTGTTGTCGGTGGTGCGTTGTTCGGCATCGGTATGACGCTGGGCAGTGGTTGTGGCAATAAGACGCTGGTGCGTGTCGGCGCTGGCAATCTGAAATCGCTGGTGGTACTGGCGATCGCTGCAGTGATGTCCTATCTGATGTTGTGGACGCCGTTCTACGAACAGCTGTTTCATCCCTGGGTGTCGGCGACTTCGATTGATCTCGCGCAGCATGGCATCGCTTCGCAGCAACTCGGTGCGATGATTGCCGGACTGACCGGAATGCCGCCCTCGCGCGCCTTCAATGCTGCCGTCGGTGGCCTGATTGCAGCGGGCCTGATGGTGTTCGTACTGCGTTCTGCGGAATTCCGCGGCAGCACCGACAATCTGCTCGGCGGCACCGCCGTTGGCCTCGCCGTGCTCGCCGGCTGGTATCTCACCGGCGGACCGCTGGGTCAGGCATGGAAGGAATATGCGGAGTTCGCGACCGTAGTTCCGAGCCGGGTACAGGTGCAGTCCTATACCTTCATCAGCCCGATGGGGGATACGGTTCGTTATCTGCTGAGCCCTGGCGATTTTTCGCTGATCAATTTCGGCGTTGTCGCGCTGTCCGGCGTGATTGCCGGATCCTTTATTTATGCGTTGTCGACACGCGGCTTTCGCATTGAGTGGTTTGTTTCGATGAAGGATTTTGCCAATCATGCGATCGGCGGTGTGTTAATGGGAGTCGGCGGCGTGTTGTCGATGGGATGCACCGTGGGGCAGGCCATCACCGGTATGTCCACCGTGGCCCTGGGCGCCTTCCTGACCTTTATGGCTATTGTTGCCGGGGCGGCAGGCACCATGAAATACCAGTATTGGCGGATGTTGCAGGAGGATTGAGCGTATCCGGCGGTTTTCGGGGGTAAATGCGGGTTGACCCACCTAGCCTCGGCGGTTAGAATTCCGCCTCTTTTTGGGAGGTTAGCTCAGCCGGTAGAGCAGCGGACTTTTAATCCGTTGGTCGCGAGTTCGAATCTCGCACCTCCTACCAGTAGGACTCAAAGGGCCAGCGCAAGCTGGCCCTTTGTTTTTGCTGCGGCGCCGCTGTTTGCGGTAAGTTTGCGGCCTTCACTATCCGCAGGAGCTTTTAATCATGGCCCAGTTCGAACCCGTTGGCGTTGTACGCAGCGATCGCACCGAAATGTCTGCCGGGCACTGGGCGAACGTCGAATCGCGCATTGAGCTGGACCCGCTGTACGTCAAAGGTCTCGCCGGTCTCAGCGAGTTTTCGCATGTGGTGGTGATTTTCCATTTGCACAAGATCCCGACTTTTGATGCGGCCAGACAGATCGCGCGCAATCCGCGCGGCATGGAAAACCTTGATCCGGTCGGCGTATTCGCCCAGCGTACCAAATTCCGCCCGAATCCGATCGGTGTGACCGCGGTGGAACTGCTGGATGTCGACGACAAAGGCATCACCGTGCGCGGCCTGGATGCCCTCGACGGCACGCCGGTACTCGACATCAAGCCGTATATCCCCGCTTTCGAGCGCAAGGAAAACGTACGCCTGCCGGCCTGGGTAGACAAGATGATGGATGGTTATTTCTGAAACCTGGATGATCAAAAAGGCGCTCTGTGGAGCGCTTTTTTGTGAGGGCCTGTGCTTCCGTAGCCGCTTAAGTCTCCGCAGGCGCTTAACCCAGCTGGCCCAAGGCCTGCTCCAGATCGGCAATCAGGTCGGCCGGATCTTCAAGGCCGATGTGCAGACGGATGGTCGGCCCGCCCGGATTCCATGCTGTCGCACTGCGCACCTTTTCCGGATGCGGTGCGGTGATCAGGCTTTCATAACCGCCCCAGCTCGAACCGATACCGAAGAGTTTCAGCGTATCGACAAAAGCGGCAACCTTTTCCCTTGATGCCGGTTGCAGCACCACGCCGAACAGTGACGCGGCACCGTCGAAGTCGCGTTTCCAGATCGCATGGCCCGGATCGCTTTCCAGTGCCGGGAACAGCACGCGCCGCACTTCCCTGCGTCCCCGCAACCAGTTGGCAACAGTGATCGCGTTAGCCATCTGCTGTTTCATGCGCACGCCGATCGTACGGAAACCGCGCAGCGCCAGATAACAGTCGTCGGGGCTGACGCAGTAACCGAAGTCGGCAACGGTGTGGCGCACCGGCAGCCAGTATTTCTCGTTGGTGACGATGACGCCCATCAGCACATCGGAGTGGCCGACGATGTATTTGGTCGCGGCATGGATCGACACATCAATGCCGCGTTCGAAGGAACGGAAAAAATAGGGCGTTCCCCAGGTGGTGTCAGCCAGCACCGGAATGCCGCGGGCATGGGTGACCGCGGCGATTGCCGGGATGTCCTGCATTTCAAAAGTCAGCGAACCCGGCGCTTCGCAGAACACCGCCCTGGTGTTCGGTTTGATCAGGCGCGCGATACCGGCGCCGATCAGCGGGTCGTAATACTCGACCTCGACGCTGTTGGCGCGCAGCCGGCGGTCGCAGAACATCCGGGTCGGTGCGTAGGCGCTGTCGGTGACCAGCAGGTGATCGCCCGTTTTGACGAAAGCGCACAGTGCGGCGGTAATCGCCGCCAGCCCCGAAGGTACGGCGACGGCCTGGTAACCGCCTTCCATGCGGGCGACCGCATCCTCGAACGCGAATGTGGTTGGTGTGCCGTGGATGCCGTAACGCATCGATTTGTAATCACCCGGATCCCGCGTTTCATACGATTCCAGATCGGGAAAAACCACGGTGGAGGTGCGGTAAACGGGGGTGTTGACCGTGCCGTGGGTTTCGGCCGGATTGCGACCGACATGGGTGAGCAGCGTATCTTTTTTCATTGCAAGAAGAGCTTTTTACGATATGGACTGCGACCACGGCATTGTGCGTGACCGGGTGTGCCGGCGCAACACGATTGCCGCGGTCATGTTCGCCTTTTTGCGTTATCCTAATCGCTATTCCAATGGAGGAGAATAGCGGACCGTTACGGCGTCCAGCCTGCGGTGCGCGTCAACGTTATGGACCATCACCACCTGTTTGATGTAGGCGGCGCAAAACTGTCCCGCCTGGAAGACCTGCGATTGATCAAGGGCGAGGGTTGTTACTCGGCCGACTGGAACCTGCCCGGCCAGGCCCACGCGGCGTTCCTGCGCGCGGACCGTGCCCACGCCAGAATTCTGTCGGTGAATACCGATGCTGCGAGCAAGGCACCCGGCGTGCTTGGCGTTTACACCGGTGCGGACGCGGTGCGCGAAGGCCATTTACGGCCGATGAGCTTCCTGACTTTTGCCGGCAAAGACGGTATGAAAGCCCGTTTCCCCGACCGATCCTCACTGGCCCATGACCGCGTGCGTTTTGTCGGCGACGCGGTGGCTATCGTGGTCGCCGAAACCGCACTGCAGGCGCAGGACGCCGCCGAACTGATTGAAGTCGAATACGAAGACCTGCCTGTGGCGGTTGACCCGCGCGCCGCGCTGGCCGCCGGTGCGCCGCAGCTGCATGACAATGTGCCCGGCAATCTGGCTTTCGAGCAGGAAGCCGGCGATGCCGCTGCGGTTGAAGCGGCTTTCGCCAAGGCCGCGCATGTCACTAAACTCCGGCTCGACGTCACGCGCGTTGCGCCCAATCCGATGGAGCCGCGCGCCTGTTCCGTCGGTTACGACGCTACCAGCGGGGTTTACACGGTGCATTCACCGGTGCAGGGCATCAACATGATGCGCATGCAGCTCGCGGCTTACACCGGCGTCCCTGAAGAAAAGATCAATGTCGAAGCCCGTGATGTGGGAGGCGGTTTCGGCCAGCGCAGTATCGGCTATCCGGAATACTGCGCTTTGATGCTGGCAGCGAAAGCGCTGAAGCGTCCGGTGAAATGGGTGTCCTCGCGCAGCGAGGGTTTCCTGTCCGATTCCCACGGCCGCGCCAATTACATCGACGGCGAACTGGCGCTGGACAAGGATGGTAACTTCCTGGCAATGCGCATCGACTGGATCGCCGACCTCGGCGCCTATCTGCATCCCGCGGGTCCGGTGAGTCCGATGCGCAATCCGGTGACCTGCCTCAACGGCGTTTACAAGACCCCGGCGCTGTTCGGCCGCTGGCGTGTGGCGCTGACCAACACCGCGCCGGTATCGGCCTACCGCGGTGCGGCGCGTCCGGAAATTGCATTTGCCATTGAACGCCTGGTGGATGAATCCGCGGCGCAGATGAAAATCGATCCGGCGGAAATTCGCCGCCGCAATTTCATACCGACCAATGCTTTCCCGTACAAAACCCCGACCGGTTCGGTCTACGACATCGGCGATTTCCACGGCGTGCTCGACAAGGCATTGAAGCTGGCCGATATTGCCGGTTTTGCCAAACGCCGTGCCGAATCCGAAAAACGCGGTCTGCTGCGCGGCCTGGGTTTTGCGACGGTGATCGAAAACTCCGGCGCCGGAATGTTCCCCAAGGATGAAGTGCTGCTGGAAGTGTCTGCCGACGGGCGTCTTACCGCCTACTCGATTTCGCATTCGCAGGGTCAGGGTCATGAAACCACCTTCGCGCAGATCATCGGCGACGCGATGGGCATTCCGGCCGAGCGCGTCACGCTGCGGCAGGGCGTCGGCGAAAAAGGATTGATCGGCAACCACACCGGTGGCTCGCGCACCATCGTCGGCGCCGGCACGGTCTGCCACATTGCCGCGAAAAAACTGATCGAACACGCAACGCCGCTGGCGGCCGAGCAGTTGGGCGTGGAGCCGTCACAGGTGGCTTACGCGCAGGGCGAGTTCAAGTCGACGGCATCAAACAGGAAAATCACGCTGGGCGAACTGGCGGCGAAAAAACCGCTGTCGGTTACCGGCGAAGGCAAGTTCGGTTCGACCTTCCCCAACGGCTGTCACGTGGCCGAAGTCGAGATTGATCCGCAGACCGGTTTCACCGAAGTGGTTTCCTATGTCACGGTCGATGACTGCGGCGTGGTGATCAACCACACCATCGTCGAAGGTCAGATGCACGGCGCGGTGGCGCAGGGCTGGGGGCAGATTTTCGGTGAAAATGTGGTCTACGACACCGAGACCGGCCAGTTGCTGACCGGCAGCTTCGCTGACTACGCGATGCCCAAGGCCGGCTGGATCAAGGACATCACCATCGCCGAACACACCACTTTCGGCACCATCAGCCCGCTGGGCGTGAAGGGCATGGGCGAATCGGGTTGCACGGCATCGCTGGCGACACTGACCAATGCGGTGATGAATGCGCTGCGGCCGCTGGGCGTGCCGCCGCTCGACATGCCGCTGACCGCGCACAAGCTGTGGCAGGCCATTTCGGCTGCGAAGAAAGGACAATAACATGTATTCATTCCAGTATCGCAAGGCGAAGACGCTGCAAGAGGCTGCCGACTGGCTGGCCAAGGATGAAGATGCGAAACCGCTGTCCGGCGGCATGACCCTGCTGCCGACGCTGAAGGCGCGGCTCGCCCAGCCTTCGCAGCTGATCGACATTGCTGGCCTCGCCGAACTCGCCGGCATCGAAAACAAGAATGGCGTGCTCACCATCGGCGCGGCGACCAAGTACTACCAGATCGCCACGTCACCGGTGGTGCGTGAGGTGTTGCCGGCACTGGCCGCGCTGATCTCCACGGTCGCCGATCCGCAGGTGCGCAACCGCGGCACCATCGGCGGTTCTGTTGCCAACAACGATCCGGCTGCCGATTCGCCGGCCGCCGTACTGGCGCTCAACGCCACGGTGATCACCAACAAGCGTGAAATTGCCGCCGACGATTTTTTCCAGGGCATGTTCACCACTGCGCTGGAGCCCGGCGAACTGGTGGTGAAAATCGCTTTCCCGCTGCCCAAGGCGGCTGCGTATGCCAAGTTCCCGCATCCGGCATCGGGTTATGCGATGGCTGGCGTGTTCATTGCCCAGACTGTTTCGGGCGTGCGCGTTGCAGTGACCGGCGCCGGTGCATCGGGCGTGTTCCGCTGGACGGAGGCCGAAGCGGCGCTGGCGAAAAACCTGACTGCGGCAGCGCTGGAAAAACTCGCGGTATCCGCTGACGACCTTAACGAAGACATCCACGGCTCCCGCGAATACCGCGCGCAGCTCGTCAAAGTCATGGCCGGCCGTGCTGCGGCCGCCATCTCCGGAAAGAAATAACAACCATGGCCAAAATCACAATGACCGTCAACGGCGTGAAACAGACCGCCGATGTCGAAGACCGTACCCTCCTCGCCAATTTTCTGCGCGACACCCTGAAGCTCACCGGCACCCATGTCGGCTGCGACACCAGCCAGTGCGGCGCCTGCACCGTCCATGTCGACGGTCGTGCGGTGAAATCATGCACGATGCTGGCCGCGCAGGCCGATGGCGCCGAAGTGGTGACCATCGAAGGTCTCGCCATAAACGGCAAGCTGCATCCGGCGCAGGCGGCATTCACCGAGTGCCATGCGCTGCAATGCGGCTTCTGCACGCCCGGCATGATCATGACTACGGCAGCGCTGATCAAGGAACATCCGGCGCCGACCGATGAGCAGATCGTGCACGGTCTCGAAGGCAATATCTGCCGCTGCACGGGTTATCTCAACATCGTCAAGGCGGTGAAACACGCCGCATCCCTGCAGAAAGGCAAATAAAAACCGCCGGGCTCGGCGCCGGCGCGGGCATCAGGTTCTGTATTACACAAGGGGAGTGACATGAAAAGGTTCACGATTCCTGTGCTTGCAGTGCTGGTGATGTCTGCGGCGGTTGTTCACGCCCAGCAGGCTTATCCTTCGCGGGCGGTCTCGCTGATCGTCCCCAGCGCACCCGGTGGCACCACCGATTTCACCGCGCGTCTGCTGGCTGATCTGCTGTCGGGCCAGGTCGCCATGTTCAATACCACACCGCCGTCGGTGATTGGTCATGTGCGCGCCGGCAAGCTGCGCGCACTGGCCTATCTGGCCGGTGAACGTCATCCGACGATGAAGGACATTCCGACTTCCGCTGAATCCGGCATGCCGGGTTATGAGGTGGAGTCGTGGTTTGCGCTGTTTACGCCGACCGGTACGCCGCCGGCAGTGATTGAGCGCCTCGGCAGTGAACTGTCACGCATCGTCGAATCGCCGGAAATCCGCCGCAATGCGGAAGAGCAGGGCGCTTTTGCACGATTCATGGCCCCTGCAGCGCTGGATGCCTATGTGCTGCGTCAAATCGAAACCTGGGGCAAGGTGATCAAGATCGCGAGCATCAAGCTCGATCCTTGAGCGGTCGGGGTGCGTCGCGGCATCAGTATCTGAAGGAGTCGTCGCATGACAACCGCATCCGCTGCAAGTGCAGGCCCGCTCCAGGGCGTGCGCGTCATTGAACTCGGCCAGCTGATTGCCGGACCGTTCTGCGGCAAGACACTCGCCGATTTCGGCGCCGAGGTGATCAAGATCGAGCCGCCCGGCAAGGGCGATCCGCTGCGCAAATGGCGCATGCTCAAAAATGGCAATTCGGTGTGGTGGGAAGTCCAGTCACGCAACAAGCAGTCGGTGACGCTGGACCTCACCCAGCCGGAAGGTCAGGACATCCTGCGCGCGCTGGTGAAAGAGGCCGACGTGCTGATCGAGAACTTCCGTCCCGGCAAGATGGAGGAGTGGGGGCTCGGCTACGAGGCGCTGAAAACAATCAATCCGCGACTGGTGATGGCGCGCATTTCCGGCTACGGCCAGGACGGCCCGTACTGCAACCGCCCCGGTTTCGGCGTGATCGCCGAATCGATGGGCGGGCTGCGTTACCTCACGGCGGAACCGGGGCGCGTACCGGTGCGTGTCGGTGTGTCGATCGGCGACACGCTGGCGGCGCTGCATGGCGTGATCGGCATTCTGATGGCGCTTTATCATCGGGACAAGGGTGAAAAAAGAGCGGCTGGCGAAGGCCAGGTAATCGATATCGCGCTGTACGAAAGCGTGTTCAACTGCATGGAAAGCCTGTTACCCGAGTACAGCGCCTTCAATGCGGTACGAGAAGCCGCGGGCAGTGCGCTGCCCGGCATCGTCCCGTCGAATGCCTATCCCTGCCGCGATGGATGGATTCTGATCGGCGGCAACGGCGACGGCATTTTCAAACGTTTGATGAAGGCCGTCGGCCGCGATGATTTTGCGGCTTCGCCGGAGATGGCTTCCAACGACGGCCGGGTCAAACATGTTGCCGATATCGACGGTGCAATTACCGTTTGGACGAAAGCGCATGACAAGGCGGACGCGCTGAAAATTCTCGACGCACACGATGTGCCTTCAGGGGCGATCTATTCAATCGCCGATATCGCCGCTGATGCGCAATACAAGGCACGCGAGATGATTCTCAACATCACCACGCGTGACGGCTATCAGGTTGATGTACCCGGCATCGTGCCCAAGCTGTCGGCGACACCCGGCGGCATCCGCAACACCGCGCCGCGGCTGGGTGAAGATACGGAAGCGGTATTGCAGCGTGCCGGGCTGAAGCCGGAGACCATCGCCGATTTGCGCGCCAGGGGTGTGATTTAAATAATCAATAAAAACATATAGTTACGGAGATTCTTCATGATCGACCGACTGGACCACTTTGTGCTGACCACGGCCCAACCCGACGCGGTCATCCGCTTCTATACCGAAGTGCTGGGCATGAAGCTGGAAACCTTCCGCAACGGACAGCGCCTCGCGCTGAAGTTCGGGCGGCAGAAGATCAACATTCACGTGAAAGGCAAGGAATATGAGCCCAAGGCGCAAGCACCGGGCGTCGGCACGCTGGATTTCTGCTTTATTGCCGCAGTGCCGCTGCAGCAGGTGATCGACAGACTGGCGCAGCACAAGGTGACGATCATCGAAGGCCCCTGCACCAAGACCGGTGCGATGGGCGACATCCGTTCGGTGTATTTCCGCGATCCCGACCTCAATTTGGTGGAAGTCTCGGAATATCTCTGAGCCCGCCGGGGCTTACTGATCGCCGGCGGACTGCGGTGTTTTGGTTTCAGCAGGCGGCCGCCGCCACAACATCAGGAACGGCCAGACGTAGAGCTGCCACACCGTGCGCCACTGTCCGTCGCTGCCGTCGCCGAGGCCCATGCGGAATGTTTCGGGTGCCTGTGGCGGCACATAGAGGGTGCCGTACAGACGATCCCATACCGCGAGTTCAAAGCCCCGGTTGCAGCCCAGATGGCGCGGTTCATAGCTGTGATGGAGCTGATGGTGCGCCGGACTGATCAGCCAGCGATTAAGCGTCGGCCCATAGGACAGCCAGACATGCCAGTGCCGCAGATTGCCGGCCAGGTTGAAGATCCAGAGGATCGCATGCAAACCAAGAAAGGTGATCATGCCGATGCCGGCGTTGACATAGCGATAAAAACACCAGGTCACGATGCCGGTGGTCAGCGCCGGCACCCAGGCCATCACTGCGAGATCAACCGGATGGGCGCGAAAGGCCGTCATCGGCGTCAGCACTTCAGCGGAGTGATGGACTTTGTGGAATTGCCAGAGCCAGGGGATGTCATGCAGGAGACTGTGGGAGACGAAGCGGCCGAAATCGTAAGCGATGAAAAAAATCACCGTATAGGCGAGTGCGGCCCAGAATGAGGGCGCGGCGGATTGTGCCTCCGGCATACCGAACAGGTTGCCGAGGGCGGTGGCGACGCCTTGCGAGCTGAACAGCAGCGGACCAACGATCAGCGGAAACAGAATGGCATTGATGAAATAAAAGCGGTAATCGAGACGCGATGATGCATGCCACCACAGCCGCCGGCTCAGGTAGCGGTCAAAAAATTCCTTCCAGTGCGGCTTTGCCGGATCCAGGTCGCCGCGGGCACGCGTAAAGCGCCAGGCCAGCATGGCAATCAACAGTGTTGAAAGAATGAAAGGCCAATACAGGAAGGAATCGTGATGCAAAAAGGCCAGCAGCGGCTTCAGGGTCTGGTAAGTCGCCTGAAACACCACCGTGTAGATGATTTCTTCCATAACTGGCGATGATGCGGCAACTGCGCTCAGGAATAAAGGGTTCTGGGGTGACGGGGCAGCTTCGCCCCGCAACGCACGCAGAATTTATCACGGCTGCCGACGGGCTGGTTGCATTCGTGGCAGCGGCGCAGCTCGCAGTAATGCATCAGGACCGCAGCAGCTTGTCCTCAAACCAGTTCCACATTTCCGCGACACCCAGCGTCAGGTAGTCGCGCTGGCAATGCTGCGCGCCGCCTTCTTCGGCGGTGAACACGCGCAGCGTCTTGTCCGGCGAGCCTGAGGCGTTGTAGAGCGCCTGGGCGTCGGCCAGCGGCACCTGCTCGTCTTCTGCGCCATGAACAATGAGGAACGGGCATTTCATCTTTTGCACCACGCCGTCGAGTTTGAACGGTTCGAGTTTTTTCAGCGCTTCGTCCAGCGTATCGACGCCGAGGATCCAGGTGATGTGGTGGCCCGGTACCGACAGCGAGGTCTTGAATTTCGCCTCGATGCGTTTTTTCCAGGTCGCGTGGTAATCCCAGATCGCGCCCCAGGCGATGCAGGCGGCAAAACGCGGCTCCATCGACGCCATTCGCGGCGCGTAATAGCCGCCTAGGCTGATCGCGACCACGCCGATTTTTTTGGCGTCGACGTCATCGCGTTTTTCCAGCCAGTCGACGCAGGCCGAGCCGGCGACTTCGTAGTCGTGGCGCAGGTACTGGCCGCGGAAGCGGATCGCTTCGCCGGTGCCGGGGCCGTCCATCACCAGCACCGAAATGCCGCGCTTGATCAGGTCGGGCACGCCGCGCACGTACTGGATTTCCTTGGTGACGTCGAGTCCGTCGAAATACACCACGCAGGGCGATTTCTTCGATTTGGCATTCTGAGCATGGACGAAATAACCGGGGATGGGGCCCGCTGCGGTCGGGATTTCGACGATCTCGATCTTGACGTCAGTCAGTGCGACATGGCGATGGAAGCAATCCACGCCGATTTTGTAGGCGGCCAGTGCGATGTCATCCTTCGGCGTGCGGAAACGCTCGGCCATCTGGTAGTAGTTGCAGGCACGCAGATAGGCGTGCGCAGCGGAAGTCGCGTGTTTGGATGCTTCGAAGCGTTCGGCGTGCGCGCGCACTTTGTCGGCAACATTGACGCAGGCATGGAACCAGGCCTCGTCGTCTTCCGGGTCCTTGTCTTTCAGCTGTATGCCGATTTTGTGCAGTTCGCTGATTTCCGAGCCGCCGTAGGGCGCGGAGCTCATCATATTGATGAATGCCGACGACCACCGGTAGTTGCCTGGGAAATACATGAAATAGGTGGATTCCTTCTTAGCGGTCATGACGGTTCCTGTTCCTTTTTATTGTTTCTGGATGTTGGCGACACGGGCGATTTTTGCCCATTTTTCGGTTTCGGCACGGATGAAGTCGACGTAGGCCGTGGCGGTGATGCCGCTCGCCTCGTGGCCCTGTCCGGAATAAAGCGCACGCGCATCCTGTGTGGCGAGCTGCTTGGAGACTACTTCTGCGATGCGGTTGATGATCGCCGGGTGCGTTCCGGCCGGCGCCAGAACGCCGTTCCAGTTATAGCTTTCGAAATCCTTGATGCCCTGTTCGGCGATGGTCGGTACGTTCGGCAGCAGCGGCGAGCGCTCCCGCGAGGTGGCGCCGAGGCAACGCAGCTTGCCGGCGTTGACATGGGGCGTGGCAATCGCGAACTGGTTGATCGCCAGCTCAATGTTGCCGGCGATCAGGTCGATGGTGTACTGCGCGGCACCCTTGTATGGGATGTGGTTCAGTTTGACCCCGGCCTGGAAGGCAAACAGTTCGGTGGCGAAATGGCCGACGGTGCCGACGCCCGGCGAGCCGTAATTGATCTTTCCGGGCCGGGCTTTGGCCAGCGCGACGAATTCCTTGACGTTGCGTGCCGGCAGGCTAGGGTGCAGGCAGACACAGCTGGCGCTACGCGCGATTAGCACGATGGGCACCAGATCGCGCAGCGTGTCGTAGGGCATGGTGTGGCGCACATTGGGCGCGATGGTCAGCGGTCCGGGATTGCCCGCAAGCAGGGTGTAGCCATCGGGCGCGCTTTTGACCACCGCTTCGGTACCGGGCACGCCGCCGGCGCCCGGGCGGTTGTCGACAATAAACTGCTGGCCGGTGGCCGTGGTGAGTTGTTGCGCCGCCCAGCGCGCCTGGTTGTCGGTCGGCCCCGCGGGCACGAACGGGACGATGATGCGCACCGGTTTTGACGGATAACTCTGCCCGTGGGCGACGGCGGCAACGGCAAGCAACGCCAGTCCTGCGGCGTTTTTCAGCAGATTCATCAATACTCCTCCACAGCGGTTTTTTTCAGGACCTGGCGGGTATCACCGGTAGCAGCAGATAGGACGCCATCTGGCCGCCAGTATGCACTGTGTTCTGCCCGTTCGTGTTGTAAGCGGCCGGATAGTGGTTATAGGGTGTACTGCCGACGCCGTCGCGCGGCTGGATGTCGATGCGGATGCGGTGACCCTTGCCGAACACCATGCCGATCGGCCAGATTTCGATTTCACACTCGACGGGTACGCCTGGCTCCAGCCACCAGCGCTCGTCATGTGCGTGGTAAGGGCGGTAGGGCAGCGTCAGTTCCGGATCCAGCTTGCGGTGCGAGGCGCGCAGCCAGCCCTTGGCCACCGGTACCTGCTGGCCCTGCTGCCCGACTTCCCAGACATCCTTGCCGTCGCGGTCGATGTTGCGGACGGTGACGAACATGTCCATGTCCTTGGTCGTACTTGAAACCCACAACACCAGTTTCGCCGGGCCGGTGACTTCGGTTTTTTCCTTCAGCGGTTCTGTTTGAAACGAGATGCCGGTGCGGTGCATGGCGCCGGCCTGCAGCATGGTCGATGAGGCCGAAGCGACGCCGGCATGGGAGACCCCGGTGGCGGAATAGCTGATGGCCCCTTTCTTTTTCGGCGGCTTGCGGACCAGCGTGCCTTCACTGTCCATCGCACCGGCGACCGGTGTTTTGCGCTCTGCCTGCAGATACAGCTTCGTCCACTGCGTGCGTTTC
Organism: Burkholderiales bacterium; assembly: GCA_030833315.1. Classification (GTDB taxonomy): domain Bacteria; phylum Pseudomonadota; class Gammaproteobacteria; order Burkholderiales; family SG8-41. Next base: position 41,506 of record JAURHM010000009.1, on the reverse strand, counting down.
AGCGGCCACTCGTTCTCGAAGCGGAACTTGTAGTCCTTCATCGTGCCGCCGCCGGTGCGGATCATCAGTTTGACCGGTGGGTCTTTCATGATTCCGGTATCAAGGCCCTTCAGCCAGTAGTCGAACCATCGCAGCTGGTCGAGCCGGCCTTCCTCGGTGTAGAACGCGTGGTAATGGGTGCCGGTATGGATGCGCAGCTTTTTGTGTTTCGATTTCGCACGGACGAAGCCCTCGACGTTGCCGCGCAGGTGCAGGTTGTGGCCGCTCCAGTTGCCCGCTGAAAGAAAGGGTACCTTGATTTTGTCCCACTGTGCGCCGCGGTTGTCCCAGTAGCCGGTGTCGAGGCTGTGGCGCATGTAGTTGTAGAGGCGCTCGTTGCGGAAAGCGTCCGGGTTGTATTCCTGCGGATCGCCCAGCAGGTGGTGCGCCATCTGCGTGGCGTACCAGGTGGCGAGGTAATAAAGCTGGAAAATGCCGCCGTGGAATACCGAGTCGCGATACGCGTCGCCGTAACCTTCCCACGGGATCATTGCCTTCAGTGAAGGCGGTTGCAGTCCGGCTACGCGCCATTGCGTGACCGCGTGATAGGAAATGCCCGCGGTGCCGATGTTGCCGCTGCACCATTTCTGTTTCGCCGTCCATTCAATGGCGTCGTAATAGTCCAGGGTTTCCTGCGGGCCGCCCGGATCGGACAGGCCGGGCGATTTGCCCGAGCCGCGGGTATCGACGCGTACGCAGATATACCCGCGCGGCACCCACCACGTCGGGTTCACCGTTTCCCAGGTCATATAGGGATTGGCTTTTTCCTCGAGGTCGTGCGGCGGCACCCAGACCTTGTCCTTCTGGTAGGCGCTGATGTTGACGATGGCGGGGAATTTTCCGGCGGCCTTCGGGCGGAAGATGTCGGCGTAGAGCACCGCGCCGTCACGCATCGTGATTTTGACGTCCTTCTCGATGACGAGGTCGTGTTTGGGCTGCGAGAGTTTTGCGGTTTTCCGGCTCATGACGGTCCTAATCGATTTTGACGTTGTTGTCCTGGATGATTTTCAGCCAGCGCTTGTTTTCCGACAGCACATAGGCGTCGAATTCCGCCGGCGATTCGCTGATGCTCAGCGGGATCGCGCGTTTGGTGAGCATGCCTTCGGCATCGAGTTCCTTCATGGCGGCAACGATTTCGCGGTGCAGTTTTGCGATCACCGGCTTTGGTGTTCCGGCCCGCACGAACACGCCGTTCCAGTTGAGGCTGCCGATGCCAGGGTATCCGGCTTCCGCCATGGTCGGAACGTTCGGCAGATCGACCAGGCGTGTTTCCGAGGTGACAGCATAGGCCTTGATCTGGCCCGCACGCACGGCACCGATGTTCGAGGCGACATTGGATTCGGTGAAATGGATGTCGCCGCGCAACAGCGCCGGCAGCGTTTCTCCCGCGCCTTTGGAGGGCAGGTGCACCATCTTCACGCCGGCAGCTGCGGTCAACGCCAGCATGTCGAGATGGGAGTAGGAGCCGAGCGGCGCCTGGAAGTTGAGCTGTCCCGGCCGCGCTTTGGCGTATTCCAGCGCTTCCTTAAGCGTATTGGCCGGGAGTTTGGGGCTGCCGAGGATGAAATTCGGGATCGCCACCAGTTTGGTCACCCCGCTCAGATCCTTCAGCGCGTTCACCTTCATGGTCCTGGCGAAAAGGATAGGGTTGATCGAGTTGGTCGAAATGTTGCCGACCAGCAGGGTGTAGCCGTCAGGCTGCGCCTGCGCGGTCAGTTCGACCGCGATGTTCCCCGCAGCGCCCGTGCGGTTGTCGACCACAATTTGCTGGCCGAGCCGTTTGCTCAGTTTCGGCTCCAGGATGCGCGCGATGATGTCGGTCGCGCCGCCCGGTGCAAACGGGATCACCATGCGGATGGGGCGGGCCGGGTAACCCTGGGCATCGGATTGCGCACCCGTTGCCGGAGCAGTTGCCAGAACCGCGGCAACAGACAGCAGTAATACACGAGTCTTTTGAAGCATCGTGATTTCTCCTATGCAGTGCTGCTCTACGCCGAGAGGCGTATGTGGTCTTTTTGAAACCCGGATTTCGGTCGCTGTGGGCGACATTTTCTTGTGGAACCTAGTGTATGCGGCCCACCCGTATTTCGTCCATAACGCAGGCGCCGGCACCGCATTGCAACATGTGAACCCCGCATCGGATTAGCCGCAGCTTACCGTGACTCATCTGTTAAAATCCGCGACTTTCCCATGCTGCATTTTTCACCTGCGAGGACTGCAATGGCAACGAAAGCTAAGAAGAAGGCGAGCAAGCGCAACTACACCGACATCCTGTTTGAAGTGAAGGACCAGGTGGCCTGGATCACCATCAATCGCGAGAAGGTGTTGAACGCCTTCCGCGAACAGACCCTCGATGAGATGATCGATGCCCTGAAATCCACACGCGAAGACCCGTCCATCGTCTGCGCGGTGATTACCGGCAAGGGCAACAAGTCTTTTTCCGCCGGCGGCGATTTCTATGCGATGAAACGCCTGAACTTCACCAATGCCTATATGTGGAACGACCGCATGCTCGGCCTGGCGATGACCATCCGCGGCCTGCCGATTCCCGTGATCGCCATGGTCAACGGCTGGTGCATGGGCGGCGGACACGAACTCGCGCTGTGGTGCGACCTGGTGATCGCTTCCGAAAACGCGGTGCTCGGCCAGACCGGTGCGAAAGTCGGCGCCTGCCCTACCGTCGGCGCGACCCAGTACATCCCGCGCATCATAGGCGAACGTCTGGCGCGTGAAATGATTTTCTGTGCCCGCCGTTTCCCGGCGAAGGAAGCTGTCGAAGTTGGCCTGATCAACAAATGCGTGCCGCAGAAGGATTTGCTGAAGGAAACGCTGAAGTGGTGCGAGACCATGAAAGGCCACAGCGCGCTGACCATCCGCATGACCAAGAAGTCGCTGAACTTCGAATCTGACAACCTGTATTCTTCCTGGCAGCAGGGCATGGAACTGCTGGCGCACGTCTGGGGTTCGCCCGAAGCCAACGAAGGCATGGATGCCTTCCTTGCCGGCCGCAAGCCGAACTTCCAGAAATTCCGCATGCAGGCGAAGAAGGAGCTGGAGAAATACGTTGACGGTTACGAGCGCGACCTCAATGCGCCGCCCTCGATGCGCCGCAAGAAGCGCTAACGCACGGTCCCGGAACAGTAATGGCGGAAAACTCCCAGGGCGCGCTGGCCGGCGTGCGCGTGCTTGACCTGACGCGCATTCTGGCCGGTCCGCTGTGCACGATGATGCTCGGCGACATGGGCGCCGATGTGATCAAGGTCGAACCGCCCGGCACGGGTGACGACACGCGCAGCTGGGGGCCGCCGTTTGCGGCCGGTGAATCGGCGTATTACCTCGGCGCGAACCGAAACAAGCGGTCGATCACGCTGAACATGGCGATGAAGTCCGGTCAGGAAGTGCTGGCCGGGCTGATCAGGAAATCCGACGTGTTGGTCGAGAACTTCAAGGTCGGCACGCTCGAGAAGTGGGGCTTCGACAATGAATGGCTCAAGGCGAATGCGCCGCGCGTCGTGCGTTGTTCGATCACCGGTTACGGTTCGACCGGGCCCAAGGCTGGGCTGCCCGGTTACGATTTCATCCTGCAGGCCGAGTCGGGCCTGATGGGCATCACCGGCGAGCCCGACGGCACGCCGATGAAATACGGTGTGGCGATTGTCGATATCTGCACGGGCATGCTTGCCTGCAATTCCGTGCTCGCGGCGCTGAATGCGCGGCACAGCACGGGCCGCGGCCAGCATGTCGAGGTGTCGCTGTTTGATTCCGGCCTGGCGATGCTCGCCAATGTCGCCGCCAATCATCTGGTCTCCGGCAAAAACGCCGGGCGCTTCGGCAACGGCCATCCCAATATCGTTCCGTACACCGCCTATCCGACGCGCAACGACATGATTGCCGTAGCCGTGGGCAATGACGGGCAGTTTGCTAAATTTTCCGCGGTGCTTGGTCATGCCGAGTGGGCGACCGACCCGCGCTTCACCAAAAATCCGGATCGTATCGGCAACCGTGATGCGCTGGATGCCTTGATCAAGATCGAACTGCAGCGACAGGGCGCTGAAGCCTGGATTGAGCAATTGATGGCCGCGGGCATTCCCTGCGGCCGCATCAATAACGTCGCCCAGGCTTTGGCGGCGCCGCATGCGATTGCGCGCGAGATGGTGACCACGGTCGAACATCCGACCGCCGGCACCGTCAAAATGCTCGGCATTCCCTTCCGTTTCAGCGACACGCCGGCCAGCATCCGCCGCGCGCCGCCGCTGCTGGGCCAGCACACCGAAGCGGTGTTGCGAGAAGAACTCGGTTTCAGCGATATCCGCATCGCCGAATTGCGTGCAGAAAAAGTTATTTAAAACAAATACTTGCGTATGATCACCGGACTCAGTCATGTTTCCATCGTGGTGCCGGATCTGGCGGCCGCACTGGAAAGGATGTGTGCAACCTACGGGCTGAGCGCTGGCGAGATCAAGGTCAATGACGAGCAGGGCGTTCGCATGACCTATATCGATCTTGGCAACGCCAAGATCGAAGTGATGGAGCCGTCGCGCCCCGATTCACCAATCGCGAAATTTCTCGAACGCAATCCGAAGGGCGGCATTCATCATTTCTGCCTCGGCGTCGAAAGTGTCGAGCAGGCCACGGACACACTGACCGCCGCCGGCGTACAGGTGCTCGGCGCCGGCAAGGTGCAACTCAATGTCCATGGCGAACGTATCGCCTTTGTGCACCCGAAGGATTTTCTCGGGGCATTGATTGAACTGGAGGAACAGGGTGGCTGAACAGAAACAGCAGCAGCGGATTTCCGGCGACAAACTGCGCGCCTTCATCGCGGCCTCGTTCGAGGCCGTTGCAATTCCGCGCGACGATGCCAAAGCGATTGCGCAACTGATGGCGCAGGCCGACATCAACGGTTCCGAAGGTCACGGCATTTTCCGTCTGCCGCAGTACATTCGCCGCATAAAGGGCGGCGCGGTCAATGTGAAACCCAATATCCGCGTCGAGCGCGAAATGGCCGGCATGGCGCTGGTACACGGCGACAATGGCATGGGCCATCTGGTGATGAAATTCGCCACTGAAAAAGCTATCGAGAAAGCGAAGACCGCGGGCGTGGCCTGGGTTGGTGCACGCTGGAGCAATCATGCCGGTCCGGCGTCGCTCTATGCGAGCATGCCGCTGACACACAACATGATCGGTCTCTATATGGCCGTGGGCAGTGCCAACCATCTGCCGCCCTGGGGCGGGCTTGACATGCTGCTGTCGACGAACCCGATTGCGGTAGCGGTGCCGGCCGGTGAAGAGCCGGCGATCATTCTCGACATGGCGACCACCGTGGCGGCCTACGGCAAGGTCAAAACCAAGGCACAGCGCGGCGAAATGATGCCCGAAGGGTGGATGATGGATCGTCAGGGCAATCCGCTGACTGATCCGAAACGCGCCAATGAAGGGTTCCTGCTGCCGATCGGCGGCTACAAGGGTTACGGTCTCGCGCTGGTCATGGGCCTGCTCGCCGGCAATCTGAATGCCGCTGCGATGGGCAAGGATGTTGTTGATTTCAACAACGACGACACCACCGAAACCAACACCGGCCACACGATTGTGGCGATCAATGTCGAAGCCTTCCAGGACCTGCAGGAATTCAAGCAGGGCATGGATACGCTGATCCGCGATATCCGCAATTCACAGCGCCTGCCCAATGTCGACCGCATCCGCCTTCCCGGCGAAGGTACGCACACTGCACGTGCTGATCGTGAGAAGAACGGTGTTCCGATGCCGGAGGCTCTGCTCGCAGCGCTCGATCAACTGGCCGCTGACCTGAAGATCGCCAAACTCGCGCGTTAAGCGCGATTTGTTGCCTGACGGCGACACTTTTACGCTGCGGCCGGTTCCGGACAGGCTGTAACATGATATTCCGCACCTTCCGGGCAAGTCTTTTTTCCCGCTTGTGGAACAATTCATGGTGTGCGCCTGCCTAATTCGCGTATCGTTAAAGGGCAGGGAGAGACTCATCATGAAAAAACTGATTAACACGTTGTTGATGGCGGCGGTTTCGCTGTTTGCGCCGCTCGCACATGCACAGACTGCTGCCCCGACCGCGCCGGATGTGCTGGTCCGCACGACGGTCGAGGACGTGCTTGGCGTACTCAAGCAGAACAAGGACCGCCGCGGGCTGCAGGATATTGTCGAAAAGAAAGTGCTGCCGCATTTTGATTTTCGTACGATGACCCAGCTGGCGATGGGAAAAGCCTGGCGGGACGCAACACCGTCGCAACAGAAGGCGCTGGAAAATGCTTTCCGCACGCTGCTGGTCCGAACCTATACAACTGCTTTGGCTGAAACCACCGGCATCGAGCGCAAGGTCGAAGTCAAGCCGCTGCAGATGAAACCCGGCGAGGATTACGCGATAGTGCGCACCGTGGTCAAAGAATCCGGACGTCAGCCGCTGGCCATCGATTACCGCATGGCGCTGAAAGACAATGTCTGGAAAGTCACCGACATCGTTGCTGAAAACGCCAGTCTGGTGATCAACTACCGCGGCACGTTCAACAGCGAGATTACGCGTTCCGGCATCGACGGCCTGATCAAGGTACTGGAAGACAAGAACAAGTCGGGCGCCTGACCGTGCCCGCAGTATTGTGCGCCGCCGTCCGCATTCGCCGCGGCGCGACCGGATTGAAACAACAATAAACCATGCGTCTGCTGCAGCCTGACTCATTCCCCAAGCTGCTCGTCATCAGCTTTGCGATGGTGTTACTGCCGCTGATCATCGCGTTGATCAACAACGCGATTTCGATCGACCAGTTTGCCAACCGCAGCCAGCATACCGTGCACCAGGCCGTGCAGTCGACGCAGTCGAGCCGGTGTCTGGCGCAACTGCTGGTCGCGATGGAGCGCAACGCACGCCAGGTGGTAACCCTCTGCAGCTGTAAGCCGCTGAAAGCCCATGGGGCCAACCGGGAGTCCTTTCCGCAGGCCACCGCCGAGTTCGGCGCTTTGCCGCTCAATAAGGAACAAAGAGTGGCTTTGACGGCTATCGTCGCCGCTGAAGCGGGATAGCAGGTCGGCTTCGCGCCGGCACTGGCACAGCCGGCCGGCCACCTGGCGATGCGTGCGGCCCGGCGAATTTCGGCTTCACTCAATTCGCGGACCAGTACGGCGCCGAGCCGGCCCAGGCTCTGTTTCATCACAAAATCCTTGGCACCGCTGCGCACCGCCGCCACCGCAGTTTTTTCGCAGATGGCGCCGGAGAGGATGATGAAAGGAATGTCGGCGTCATGCGCGCGCACCAGTTTCAGTGCGGGGAGACAGTCAAATTGCGGCAGGTTGTAGTCGCAGAGTACGGCACTCCAGGATTCCTGGGGCAGTGCTTCCTGAAGTTCGGCTTTGCTCCAGACCCGGCGATGGCTGATTTGCAGCCCGCCGTGTCGCAGCGAGGCGAGAATCAGGATCGCGTCGTTTTCGTTGTCTTCGACGAGCAACAGGCGGGTCGGCAGCGAGGGCGCGCTGATCGACGATCAGCCCTTGGTGCGACTGATACGTACCACTTCCGGAATCTTGCGCAAATCGCGCACGATCCGCGCCAGGTGTATGCGGTTCATCACCTGCACCGTGAAACGCATCACGGTATAGGTGCCGCCATCATCGGGATCGACGGCGACGTTCTGGATGTTGGATTCTGCTGCGGCGATTTCGGCAGCGACTTTGGCCAATACGCCGCGCTGGTTGGCGACGACAAGGCGGATGCCGACATCAAAGAGTTTAGTCGGGTTGGCATCCCATTGCACATCGAGGACGCGATCAGGGTCGCGGTTGCCTTTAGCGGCGACCGGGCAGTCGTGGGTATGGATCACCATTCCCTGACCCTTGCTGATGATGCCGATGATCGGATCACCGGGGATCGGGCCGCAGCAGCGTGCAAACTGCACCGCAAACCCTTCGGAGCCTCGCACGATGACGACACCGCCCGATCGTGTTTCGTCGGGCAGTGGCTCGCTCCGTGCCAGCAACTGGTGGGCGACCACCACGGCCAGCCGTTTACCAAGACCGATGTCGGAGAGGATTTCCTCGCGAGATTTGGCGCTCGAGTCGCGCACCAACTTGTCCCACTTGCCGTCGCTGACTTCGGTCAGCGTGAACTTGAAGTTCGACAGCGCCTGCTGCAGCAGGCGACTGCCCAGCTGCACCGATTCCGAAAAATGCATCGTTTTCAGGAAATGGCGGATGTGGGCGCGTGCTTTCGCGGTGGCGACAAAGTTCAGCCACAGCGGGTTGGGTTTGGCGTGGGAAGCGGTGATGATCTCGACACGGTCGCCGTTGCGCAGTTCGGTGCGTAGCGGCATCAACTCCTGATTGATCTTGACGGCGACGCAGCGATTGCCGATGTCGGTGTGCACGGCATAGGCGAAGTCAACGGAAGTGGCGCCGCGCGGCAGCGACATGATCTTGCCCTTGGGCGTGAACACATAGACCTCGTCGGGAAACAGATCGACCTTGAGGTGTTCAAGAAATTCGATGGAGTCGCCAGATTCCGACTGCATCTCCAGCAGGCTCTGCAGCCACTGGTGAGTCTTTTGCTGCAGTTCCGACAGCGAGGTGTCGGAACTTTTGTATAGCCAGTGCGAGGCGACGCCGGCTTCGGCGATCTTGTGCATGTCGGAGGTGCGGATCTGGATCTCGATCGGACTGCCGAAAGGGCCGAACAGCGTGGTGTGCAGCGACTGGTAGCCGTTAGCCTTGGGAATCGCGATGTAATCCTTGAACTTGCCGGGGATGGGCTTGTAAAGGCTGTGCAACAGTCCCAGCGCAAGATAGCAGGCCATGTTGTCGCGGACGATGATGCGGAAACCGAATACGTCGTGCACCTGCGCGAAGGACAGATGTTTCTCACGCATCTTGCGATAGACCGAATGCAGATGTTTTTCGCGCCCCTGCACCTGCGCTTCAATACCGTGCTCGCGCAACTTGCGCTCGATGCCTTCGAGAACTTTGCCGACGACCTCGCGGCGGTTGCCGCGGGCAGTGCGTACTGCCTTGGCCAGTACGCGGTAGCGGTCGGGGAATAGGTGGCGGAAGGACAGGTCTTCCATCTCCTGGTAGATGCTGTTCAGGCCCAGGCGGTTGGCGATCGGTGCGTAGATTTCCAGGGTTTCGCGCGCGATACGCTGGCGTTTTTCCGGATGCACGGCATCCAGTGTGCGCATATTGTGCAGGCGGTCGGCGAGCTTGATCAGCATCACGCGTACGTCGCGTGCCATTGCCAGCAGCATTTTGCGGAAGTTTTCCGCCTGCGCTTTTTCCTGGCTGTCGAACTGGATGCGGTCGAGTTTGGACACACCGTCCACCAGTTCCGCCACCGGACGGCCGAACTGTTCGGCGATCTCGTTCTTGGTGACTTCGGTGTCTTCGACGACGTCGTGCAGCAGCGCTGCGGTCAGCGCCTGTGAATCCAGATGCCACTCGCCGAGGATGCTGGCCACCGCCAGCGGGTGGGCAATGTACGGTTCCCCCGACTTGCGGAACTGGCCTTCGTGGGCGGACTCGCTGAAGTGGTAGGCCGCCTGGATCTGCGACAGATCTTCAGGCTTCAGGTAAGCCGACCATTCATGAAACAGCGCAGGCGCCGTGGGCGGCGTGGGTGTTTCGGTGACGGGGATGAGGGCTGAAGGGCTCATGCGTACGGTGAGTTAGCCGTCCGCAATCAGGTGCAGCGCCTCAGCCGCGGGCGCATGCGCCTGTTACGTGGGGCTCTTGTTGAGGATTTCGGCGCCGAATTTCGACGCCGCGAGTTCGCGCAGCGCCACAACCGTCGGTTTGTCGCGGGTGGAATCGATCATCGTCTGCGCGCCGTTGGCGAGCTGCCGGGCACGATAGGTGGCCGCCAGCGTCATTTCAAAGCGGTTGGGGACGATCTTCATGCAATCTTCTACGGTAATGCGGGCCATGGATGTCCTACTTGAGTCGGTTGATCAACGCGGTGTGCCGGGCCAACTGGTGTGCGGTACGCAAACGTTCTGCGCGAACGATGTCCTGGAGTTCCGCCGCCGCGGCCTTGAATTCAGCGTTGATAATAACATAATCAAAATCATGGACATGGCTGATTTCCTCGCGCGCGTTGGCGAGCCGGGTCGCGATGACTTCCGGGGCGTCCTGGGCGCGGGAATTGAGCCTTTGCAGCAAGGCTTCGAAAGAGGGCGGCAGGATGAAAATGCTGATCGCGGTCGGCATCAGCCTGCGGACCTGGGCGGCGCCCTGCCAGTCGATTTCGAGCACGATGTCGGTACCCCCTGCCAGCTGTTCTTCGACCCAGCGGCGGGAAGTGCCGTAGAAGTTGCCGTGGACGGTTGCGGATTCGAGGAAATCGCCCGCCAGGGCCCTCTTTTCGAAGGTTTCCGGGGTAACAAAGTGGTAATGCTGGCCGTCGTTTTCGCCAAGCCGGGGGCTGCGGGTGGTATACGACACCGATTTGCGGATCCGGTCATCATTTTCGAGCAGTTTGGCCACCAAGCTGGTTTTGCCGGCGCCCGAGGGCGCGCTGACGATGTAAAGATTGCCGCTCATTTCCGTTTTACTCGATGTTCTGGATCTGTTCGCGCATCTGCTCGATCAGCAGTTTGAGGTCCATTGCGACCCGGGTGACCTCGATGTCCGCGGATTTTGAGCCCAGCGTGTTGGCTTCGCGGTTGAGTTCCTGCATCAGGAAGTCGAGGCGTTTGCCGGCCGCGCCGCCTTTTTTGAGGATGCGATCGAGTTCGTCGAGGTGGGTGGCCAGCCGCGACAGTTCCTCATCGACGTCGATCTTGTTGACGAACAGCGCGATTTCCTGACGCACGCGTTCATCATCTGCGGACACCAGCGCGTCCTTCAGACGGGCATTAAGCTTGTCCTGGAAGGCGGCAATGATGCCCGGCATCCGCGGCTGTACCACGGCAATGCGCGTGCGCATGTCGGCGGCGCGTTCGAGGATCACAGCGGCGAGTTTTTCGCCTTCACGGGCGCGTGCCGCCCCGAATTCGCGCAGCACTTCCGGTATCAGTTCGCTGGCAGTGTTGCGCAGCTCATCGACCGGCAGTTCGTCGGTTCCCAGCATTCCCGGCCAGCGCAGGATGTCGGCGACGGTCAGTGCGCGGGCCTCGGGCAGCACGCCGCGGACTTTGGCGTTGAGCTCCAGCAACTGGGCGAGCAGCGTGGCGTCGAGCTCGCTACTGTTTTGTGCGCCGCTGCGCAGGGCGTAGGCGACGCGGCATTCGACCTTGCCGCGGGTTACCGTGGCGGCGATGGCTTCGCGCAACGCGGTTTCCGCCGGACGCAGCTCGTCGGGCATGCGGAACGAGACATCGAGATAGCGGTGGTTGACCGAACGCAGCTCGACGCTGACCGAACCCCAGGCGAGTTCGCGCGCGGCGGTGGCGTAACCGGTCATGCTGCAGACGGCGGAACCGGGGGCTGTGTTGCGGGTCATTGCGCGTTGGCCCCTGCTGCGGGCCGTATAATTGCGGACCGTTGAACATAGCATATTGAAGGAGTCCCGTGCGAACCAGCCAGCGCCGGCCCGATGAACTTCGCGCCATCCGCATCACCCGCAAATTCACCTGCCATGCCGAAGGCTCGGTGCTGATCGAATTCGGCGCCACCAAGGTGTTGTGCACCGCCAGCGTTCTCGAAAAACAGCCGCCGCACCTGCGCGGCAGCGAACGCGGCTGGGTGACCGCCGAATACGGCATGCTGCCGCGTTCGACCAACACCCGCACCGATCGCGAGGCGGCGCGCGGCAAGCAGTCCGGACGCACCCAGGAAATCCAGCGCCTGATAGGCCGTTCGCTGCGCGCGGTGGTTGATCTCGACAAGCTCGGCCCGCGCACCATCCATCTTGACTGCGACGTGCTGCAAGCCGACGGCGGCACGCGTACGGCGAGCATCACCGGCGCCTATGTCGCGCTGACCGATGCGGTGAATTTCCTGATCCGCGAAAAACGCCTGGCGGCGACACCAGTGCGTGAAGCCGTTGCGGCGGTTTCAGTCGGCGTCTATCAAGGCCTGCCGGTGCTGGATCTCGACTATGCCGAAGACTCGGATTGCGACACCGACATGAACGTGGTGATGACCGAAGCCGGCGGCATCATCGAAGTGCAGGGCACTGCGGAAGGTGCGCCGTTCAGCCGCGCCGAGATGCAGGCCATGCTCGACCTCGCGCAAAGCGGCATTACGCAACTGATCGCCGCGCAGCGGGCTGCGCTGGGCTGAAACGGTCCGCGGTGAACAAACTCGTCATCGCTTCCAACAATCCGGGCAAGCTGCGCGAGATCGCGGCGATCCTCGCGCCGCTGGCGATTGAAGTGGTCACGCAGGGTGCGCTGGGTGTTTCTGAAGCCGAGGAGCCGCACTGCACATTCATTGAAAACGCCTTGACCAAGGCACGCCATGCCAGCCGCATCACCGGGCTGCCGGCACTGGCGGATGATTCCGGCGTGTGTGTGCACGTGCTCGGCGGCGCACCCGGCGTGCATTCGGCTCGTTATGCGGAAGGCGCAGCATCGGGACGCGAGGACCAGGACCGCCGCAACAACGAAAAACTGCTGCAGGCCCTGTCATCAGAAAGCGATCGCCGTGCGCATTATTACTGCGTGATCGTGCTGCTGCGTCATGCCGACGATCCGCAGCCGCTGATCGCCGAGGCTGAATGGCATGGCGAAATTCTGCGCGAGCCGCGCGGCAGCGGCGGTTTCGGTTACGACCCGCTGTTCCTGGTGCCGGAATTCGGCCGTACTGGCGCGGAACTGCAGCCCGAAGAAAAAAACCGTGTCAGTCATCGCGGGCGTGCATTGGCGCAGCTGGTGGCGCGTTTGCGCGCCAGTCAGTAACTGACGGCTCACTACACTTGTCTTCCCTGAAGCTTGCCCCCGGTTCGTTGTCGGCGCCGCAGTTTGATGCGCTGCCGCCGCTGTCGCTATACATCCATGTGCCGTGGTGCGTGCGCAAATGTCCTTACTGCGATTTCAATTCGCATGAGGCGCGCGGGGAGTTGCCCGAAGACGCCTACGTCTCGGCGCTGCTTGCCGATCTCGAGATGGCCCTGCCGCAGGTGTGGGGGCGTCCGGTGCTGACGGTATTCATCGGCGGCGGCACACCGAGCCTGTTGTCGGTGCGGGCGATGGATGCGCTGTTGTCCGGCGTCCGTGCGCGATTGCCGCTGGCGGCGGACGCCGAGATCACGCTGGAAGCCAATCCGGGTACGGTCGAAGCGGAGAAATTTGCCGGATTCCGCGCGGCCGGCGTGAACCGGCTGTCGCTGGGCATCCAGAGTTTGAATGACCGGCACCTGAAGGCGCTTGGCCGCATCCATGACGCGCAGGAAGCGCGCCGCGCTGCGGAACTGGCACTGGCCACATTCGATAACGTGAATCTGGATTTGATGTACGGCTTGCCGGATCAGACCGTGGCGGAGGCCGGGGCCGATCTTGCGGCAGCCATCGCCCTCGGTTCTCAGCATCTCAGCGCCTATCACCTGACGATCGAACCGAACACCTGGTTCCACCGTTATCCGCCGTTGGTACCCGATGACGACACTGCGGCGGCGATGCAGGATGCGGTGGAGGCACAACTCGCAGGAGCCGGGTTCGAACACTACGAAACGTCTGCTTTTGCGCGGCCGGGGCGGCAGAGCCGGCATAACCTGAACTACTGGCTGTTCGGCGACTATCTCGGTATCGGCGCCGGCGCACATGCAAAAATTTCATTTAAAAACAATGTGTTGAGGGAATCCCGCGCACGGCAGCCGAAGGCCTATCTGGAGCGTGCCGGTGACGCAGCGGTGATCAGCGAGCATCGTAACGTCACGGCGGCCGAATTGCCCGCTGAATTCATGATGAATGCCCTGCGCCTGAATGCCGGGTTTGATCTGGAACTGTTCCGGCAACGCACGGGCCTCGATCTCACCCGCATCCTGCCGCAGCTTGATGCCGCCGAAGCGCGGGGCCTGCTGATCCGAGACCATCGCCTGGCGACACCGACGCCGCTGGGCAGCCGTTTCCTCAACGACCTGATTGCTTTGTTCCTTGACTGAGCTGGCGGCGCTGGCCCGGCCCGTTGCGTTTGCCGCGTGCGGGGCTAGAATAACCACGCTTCCTGATTCGTAGTTCCGGATTTAACCGGGCACAGACCAGGCACATAACCAGATCCATCATGATCGGAGGAGATCGATGAGTATCAAGAACAGTCTTATTGCATCCTGCGTTGCCGTTACCGCACTGGCCAGTGGCCTGGTGCACGCGCAGGCCTATCCGACCAAACCGGTGCGTTTTGTCGTGACCTATCCGGCCGGCGGCAGCTCCGATGCGATGGCGCGCATTATCGGCGTCAAACTGACCGAATACTGGGGACAGCAGGTGCTGGTGGACTCGCGTCCCGGCGCTGCGGGCGCGGTGGGCATGGAATACGCGGCCAAGCAGCCGGCTGACGGTTACACCTTCCTGCTCGGCAATTTCGGTCCGGTGACCGCGAATCCGCTGATGACCAAGGTCCGTTACAACGTCGAGAAGGATTTTGTGCCAGTCGGCCAGATCACACGCGCCGCGAACATTCTGGTGGTACCGGTGACGCTGCCGGTAAAAAACGTCAAGGCTCTGGTGGCTCTGGCCAAGGCGCGTCCTGCCGAGTTGACCTATGGCACCAGCGGCGCGGGCAGCATGTCGCATCTCGCCGGTGAAATGTTCAAGCGTCTGGCCAAGGTTGATATCACCACCGTGCCTTACCAGGGCGGCGTGTTTTCGATCGCGGCGGTGCAGGGCGGTCATATCATGATGATGTTTTCCGATGCCCAGCCGGTGATGGCCAATATCAAGGCCGGCAAGCTGCGTGCATTGGCGGTGACCAGCGAGACGCGGACGCCGTTCACGCCGGAACTGCCGACGCTCGCCGAAGAAGGTATTACCGGTTTTGCCGCGGCCAACTGGTGGGGCATCCTGTTCCCGACCGGCGTGCAGAAGCCGGTCATCGACAAGGTGTCGGCTGATCTCGGCCGTGCTCTGGCAACGCAGGACGTCAAGGACAAGCTGGCGGTGTACGGCGTCGAATCGGTCTACAGCACGCCGCAGCAATATGCGGAGTTCCTGAAATCGGAAAGCGACCGCTGGGGCAAGCTGATCAGGGAGGCCGGCATCAGCGCCAATCAGTAATAGCAGTCTGCTGCAAAAAAACGGCGGCCATCAGGCCGCCGTTTTTTTGGTTCGTGCCGCATTACTGTTTTCGCCGAAATACGATGTCCCAGACGCCGTGGCCGAGTTTCAGGCCGCGGGTTTCAAATTTGGTTTGCGGACGATAAGCGGGTTTTTCGGCGTAGCCGGTGGCCGTATTGACCAGTGACGGGTCGGCACTGAATACGGCGAGGATCTGTTCCGCGTATTCCTGCCAGTCGGTCGCCGCGTGCAGATAAGCGCCGGGTTTGAGGCGTGATACGGCGAGCGCGATGAACGGCGACTGGATCAGCCGGCGTTTCTGCTGGCGTTTTTTCGGCCAGGGGTCTGGAAAGAAAATGTGCAGGCCGTCGAGGCTTGCCGGCGGAATCATTGTTTCCATCACGGCGACGGCATCGTGCTGGATCACGCGCACATTGCTCAGTCCGGCTTCATCAAGCTGCTTCAACAGACTGCCGACCCCGGGCGTGTGCACCTCGATGCCGATGTAATCGCATTCCGGATGGGCTGCTGCGATGGCAACCGTGGTTTCGCCCATGCCGCAGCCGATTTCCAGGATGCGCGGCGCGCGGCGGCCGAACAAGGCGTCGAGGTCGAGCGGGGTTTCGCGGAATGCAATGCCGAAGCGCGGCAGCAGCGTGTCATGGGCGCGGCGTTGCGCGTTGGACACGCGTCCCTGGCGCAGTACATAGCTGCGGATTCGCGGTTGTTCCGTGGTCATGATGCAGTGGATTGCCGGAGTGCCGGCGGGCTCAGGGCTTGCCGATCATGCCGCCGGTGGGGGAACTCGGGGATGCGGAATACAGTTTTTTCGGCATGCGTCCGGCGAGGAAGGCGGCGCGGCCGGCTTCCACCGCCTTGCACATCGCCGTGGCCATCAGCACCGGGTTTTTTGCGGCAGCCACCGCTGTGTTCATCAGCACGGCGTCGCAGCCGAGTTCCATGGCAATCGCGGCATCCGAGGCGGTGCCGACGCCGGCATCGACGACCACCGGCACTTTGGCGCTCTCGATGATGATCTGCAGATTCCAGGGATTGAGGATGCCCATGCCCGAGCCGATCAGTGAGGCCAGCGGCATCACCGCGACACAGCCGATTTCTTCCAGCTGTTTGGCGATGATCGGGTCGTCCGAGGTGTAAACCATGACCTTGAAACCGTCTTTCACCAGCGTTTTGGCGGCGGCGATGGTTTCGACAACATTCGGATAAAGCGTTTTCGGGTCGCCCAGTACTTCCAGCTTGACCAGGTCATGGCCGTCGAGCAGTTCGCGTGCAAGTCGCAGCGTGCGTACGGCGTCATCCGCTGTGTAGCAGCCGGCGGTATTCGGCAACATCGTGTATTTCGACGGCGGCAGGGCGTCGAGCAGATTGGGTTCGCCGGGGTTTTGGCCGATATTGGTGCGGCGGATCGCCACGGTGACAATTTGCGCGCCGCTGGCTTCCACTGCAGCCTTGGTCTCGGCGAAATCCTTGTACTTGCCGGTGCCGATCAGCAGCCGGGAACTGTAGGACTTGCCGCCGATGACCAGCGGGTCGAGGTTTTCGTTGGGTTTCATGGTTTATGGGGTCTAACAGGCGTTTTCAGGGGATTCAGTGTGCACCGCCGCGGGGCGCCGGGCAATGACTACGGTCAAGTTGCGGTTTCAGCCGCCGCCGACGGCGACGACGATTTCCAGGCGGTCGCCATCTTGTAACAGGCATTGGGCAAACTGGCTGCGCGGGACGATTTCGCCGTTGCGCTCCATGGCGATGCGTTTGCCGGTCAGATCCAGTTCGCCGATCAGTTCAGCGCAGTTCAGCTCACGTTCGAAAGTGCGCGGGGAGCCGTTGATGGTCAGGGCGATCATGGAATCGTTTGTGGCAAATCAACAATGCTGCGCTTCGGCATCGAAGCGCTACCGGTTTAGACTGGAATGACATTTTACCTTTCCGCAAGCGTCTTTTCGACGGGAGTGTTTTGCGCATGGCTTCAAACCTGCTGGATCGTCACTATGCCGGCGGTGAACCGCGAGGCGCTCGGGGAGGTTCTGCTGCGCATCTCGGAAATGGTCTGCGAACTGCCGTGGATCGAGGAAATCGATATCAATCCGCTGATTGTTGACGAAAACGGGTCCATCGTGGCCGACGCGCGCATTGTCGTCGGGCAGCACGCGCCGGTGCGCGGGCGCTATGGTCATATGGCGATTCGTCCCTATCCGGCGCGACTGGTCACGACCTGGCAGCCGCCGGAGGGCGAACTCGTCACGCTGCGGCCGATCCGCCCGGAAGACGCCGGGCTGGAACAGGAGTTCGTTCGCGGATTGTCCCCAGAGTGCCCGCGTTTCCGTTTTATGGATACATTGCGTGAACTGACGCCGACGATGCTGGTGCGTTTCACGCAAATTGACTACGACCGCGAGATGGATTTTTGGCGACGGTGCAGCGCGACGGCAAAGAGGTGGAAGTCGGCGTCTGCCGTTACATCACCAATCCGGATGCGGTGACCTGTGAGTACGCCATTTTGATTGCCGATGAGTGGCAGCGTCGCGGACTCGGCCGGCGCATGATGATGGTGCTGATCGAGGTGGCGCGCCGCCGCAGATTGGGGGCGATGGTCGGTCATGTCCTGAGCAGCAACCGCAGCATGCTCGATCTTTGCCAGAAGCCGGGCTTTGTGGTTTCCGAAAGTAATGAAGATCCGCAGGTGAAGCGGGTGAAGCTGGCACTGAAGGGCGGCTGAAGATCAACGGAAGTGCAGGCTGATCACGTTGTGGATGCGCGTGACAGCGGGGGCTGGAGGCGATGTAAACTGCCCCAACCCCTGCAACCATTGCCGAGTCGCCTTCATCTTGCAACGAAACGACCTTCCTGACGCGAGGCTGCTGCAACTGACGGTTGCGGCTGTTGCGGCCATCGTGCTTTGGTTTTTGCTGCGCGGTCTTTTGCCCGAAGCCTGGCGTTCGCCCGGCAGCCCTCAGTTGTATCTGACCGGCGTTGCCGGTGTACTCCTGCTGCTGGTGCCGGTGGCTTTTGTGATTGCCAAGCGCGGCGGTAGCGGCGCCAATCCCGTCAACTGGTTCAACGCCCACGTCGCCTGTTCGCTGCTGGGCATGGTGCTGATTGCAATCCACTCCGGCGGATTCCTGCGACGGCCGCCGGCGCTGCTGTTGCTGACTCTGGTTGCTCTGGCCGCGCTGGGTGTCTGGGCGCGGGTCCATGGTTCGCGGCGCATGGCTGCAACTTTCGCCTCGAAAGCGCCCGGATTCACCGTTCCGGATACGGCGACCCGCGACCGGCTGCGCGTATTGATCGCGGAAAAGCGAGAGCTCCTGGCGCAACTCGATCCGCAAGCGAATGAAGGCACGTTCTCGGTCAATCTGCCGCATTTCATCCGCAGTCCCGGCCTTGCATTGGCCTATCGCAAACTGTCGCGCGAAGAATCGCTGTTGTTGGGGACCCGCGCTGCAGTTTCCGCCAAGCAGGCGTGGTGGCGGCCGCTGCACATGGCGCTGGCCTGGCTGTTTGTGCTGGGTGTGGTGATCCATGTGATCACCGTGACTTTCTTCGCCGGTTACGTCGCCGGCGGCGGTCCGATTACCTGGTGGCATTTGCGGGCATGGGGAGGCTGATATGGATGGTGTGAATACCGGACCTTCCGAACGCGTTGCGCTGCTGATTGATCTGGAGCGCTGCACCGGCTGCAAGAGTTGCGAAGCTGCCTGCAAGACCGAGCACCGCCTCGGCCCCGGCGAATACCGCAACAAGGTGGTGTGGGCCAGCGCACTGGAGGAGGCGGGCCTCGCCTTCCTGACGCTGACCTGCCAGCACTGCGAGCGTCCGGCCTGCCTGCGCGCCTGTCCGGTGAATCCGAAAGCCATCTCCAAGGATCCGGTCACCGGTGTTGTGCGTGTTGATGAATCGCGCTGCACCGGTTGCGGTGAATGCGTCATCGCCTGTCCGTACAGCGCAATGGGTTATGACGCCAAAGGCCATCATGCAGTGAAATGTGACCTGTGCTCGGAGCGTCGCGCTGAAGGTTCAACGACAACTGCCTGCGCCAGCGTCTGTCCGACGCAGGCTATCCGTTTCGGTAAACGCGACGAGCTGCTGGCTGATGCCAGACAATCCGGTCGACTGCCGCGCGACAACGACCATTTCCTGCTCGGGCCGGCGACGATTTATCTGGAACGCACCACACCGCGCAACGAGGCGACGCCGACGGCGGTCACGCCGGCGCGTGCGCACCCCGGCGAATCGCGGCGGCCGTCATTCATGGACGGGTTGGCGGCGCAGACCGCAGTGCAGGCGCAGAAGCCGGCGTTCCCCTATGGCGAAACACGGGAGGACACGGCGCCGGATCGTGTTGTGCCCGGCGGCTGCAATATCTGCTTCAACTGCTGTACGGTTAAATTCCATTTTAAAAACAATAAGTTAATAAAGATCACCGGCAACGAAGACGATCCGCTGCTGAAGGGGCGTGTCTGCCCGAAGTCGCAGCTGACACTGCAGATGTATCACAGCGAACACCGGCTGCTGTATCCGCAAAAGCGCGTCGGCGCGCGCGGTGAAGGAAAATTCGAACGGATTTCCTGGGATCAGGCGCTGGATGAAATCGCCGACAAGCTGAAAGTCATCCGTGATCAGTACGGCGCGGAAGCGCTGGCGATGTTCATCGGTACGCGCACCGGCATTCTCGATTACCGCGCGACCACCAAGATGTTCGCCCAACTGTTCGGCACACCGAACAAGGACGGCACCGATCCCTTCTGCGCCAGCGGAAAAAACGTCGCCTTTGAAATCACGCTGGGCAGCATCGGCAGCGGCAACAGTTATACCGAAAACGATCTCGGTTCCGCCGGGTTGTACGTGTATATCGGCGACAACCAGGCCGAGACCCGGCCCGTGTATTTCGGCATGATCAATGACTGGCGGATCAAAAACGGCGCGAAGATGGTTGCTGTGGACCCGCGCCTGACCGCGACGGCGTCGAAAGCGGATCGCTGGCTGCCGATCCGTCCCGGCACCGACATGGCGCTGGGGCTGGCGCTGGCGCAGCACATTCTCGCCAACAACCTGCATGACGCGACGTTCTGTGCGGACTGGGTTCTCGGCTTCGAGCAGTGGCGCGATTTCATCCTGCAGAAACAGTACACGCCGGAATGGGCCGAACAAATTACCGGCATTGCAGCTGCAGATATCAAACGCCTGGCCGAGGACATTGCCGCGGCCGACGGCTGCGTGATTTTTGCCAGCCGCGGCGTCAATCAGCACACCAACAGCACCCAGACCAATCGCGTGCTGATGTTTGTTGCCGCGATCACCGGCAACTGGGGCCGTCGCGGCGGCGCCTTTTTCAATATGAGCGCGGGCACGCCGATTGCCGCCAAGGTGCCTGAACACCGTGCACCGAAAATCAAAAAACAACGGGTGCGACGCAGTCCCGCCGGCTGGACCGAGGCGATGCTGCACGGTAAACCGTATCCGATCCGTGCGCTGATCACCTGCAACAACCCGATGGCGCAATGGCCGGGGCAGGCGAAGGCTCGCGAAGCTTTTGCGGCGCTGGACCTGATGGTGCATATCGAACTTTTTGCCAATGAAACTTCGGCGTTTGCCGATTACCTGTTGCCGGCAGCGAGCGGTATCGAGAAAGGTGAGATCGGCCGCTCCAACGACGATCGCCGTATTGTGTGGATCGACAAGATGATAGATCCGCCGGGCGAGGCGAAGTCGGATACCTGGATCTGGATTGAACTCGGCAAGCGCTTCGGTTTTGATGATGTGCTGAAGGACAAATACAAGGACCCGGCGGTGTTCTGGGACGAGGTCTGCATCGACAGCCCGGGTCTGCGCGGTTGCACACAGAAACGTCTGCATTCGACGCCATACCGCTGGGTGCGCCAGCCGGTGGCGACCGAAGACGCGCCGGAAATCGAAACCCTGTTCCTTGAAGGCACGACGGTGCCGGGCGGCGCGCCGGGACGGCGCTTCCCGACGAAATCGGGCAAGCTCGAATTCTGGACCGAAGAACTCGAAGCCAAATTCAACACTCTGGGGCTGTCGGCCTTGCCCGAGTTTTATTCCGAGCGCGAACAGCTGATGGATCTGCCGTACATGGAACTTCTGGAAACCGACGGCGAAGCCGGCGTGATTTCACCCTTCTGCTCACCCGCCACCGGCAGTGCACGCGGGCGCATCGTTGCGCCGGGCCCCGATCACCCAGGCCTGAAGTTGCGCGAGCAGGGCTTTGATACCGAACTCGTCACCGGTCGTCCGTCGGCTGCGCATTTTCACAGCTGGACGCATTATTTCTGGCAGTCGCAGGAAATGTGGCCGGACCTGTTTTGCCAGATTCATCCTGAGAAAGCTGCAAAGCTGGGCATTAGGGATGGTGAGCGGGTCAGGGTCGAATCGGCGCACGGCAGCATTGAAGCGATGGCCTGGGTGCATGCCGGTATCCGTCCGACCGCCGTGTTCATTCCGATCGGCTGGGGTGAACGCCAGCCGTACAACCCCTGGCGTCCGGTGAATTTCCTGACTGACAGTACACAGCGCGATCCGGTGTCAGACCAGACCAACCTCAAGGTGCTGCTGTGCCGGGTGTCGCGCGCCTGAGCGGTAGCGCTGTCGGAAGATTTGTAGCGCTGTTGTTGACCGCCTGCGTCCTCACGGGCGGTTCCGTGCAGGCGGCACTTCCCGGGGTTGTCGAATTCAGTGCCCAGCCGGAATCCCTCGCGGATGCGGAACTTGATGCGGTTCTGGGAAAACGCGTTGCCGCGGCCGATGTTATCGCCATCGGCGAAAGCGTCCACGGTTCCGCAGGCCTGCTGCGCGTGCAGACGCGTCTGATCCGTTACCTCGTCTCCCGCCACGGCTTGCGCCTGATCGCCTGGGAAAATCCGCCGCTGCGCAGCCTCGAACTGGCGCGGTGGCTGGCTTCATGCAGCAAGACGCTGACACCGCTGCCGCTGGACGTGCTCTACATGCCCACCGCAGCAGACCGCGGGTTGTGGGAATGGCTGTGCGAGCACAACCGCGCCAATTCCGCCGACCCGGTGCTGTTGCGCGGCGTCGATGTCTGGGACCGGCCGTGGATGCATTACGAACAGATCGACCGGCTGCAGGGCCGCATCGATGCGCCTGCCGCCCTGCATGGCCGCGTCCGCAGCAGTTGCCCCGGTTACGGCGCCCGTTCCTGGGATGAACTCGACCGCAGGTTACCGGCCCCCCGCAAGGGGCCGCGATTCCTGCCGGAAAACCGGTTTGAAGATTGTCGCGCCGCATTGACCGGTGTGATGGAGACGGCGCGGGCCGCGGGGCAGGCCGCACGCAGTGCGGGGGATGCTGTCGCCGCCGCTGATGCCTACGAACTGGCGCTCTCGGCCTCGACGCTGCTCGGCTGGCTCGGTTTCTATCACCTCGAACAGGCGGACGACGTGCTCAGCTGGAACGAGCGTGACCGCGCGCAGGGGCGCAACCTGATGCTGGTGATGGAGATGCAGGACGCGCGGCGAGCGCTGCTGGCGGCGCACACCAGCCACGTGTCGCACAACCGCTCGCCGGCGGACTGGTGGGGCTTCGGCGACCTCAAATCGGGTGTGTTCTTTTTCCGCGAGCTGGCGGGGAAACGGGTGTTCAATATCGCGCTGACCGCTTATCGCGCCAGTGGCACCCAAGGCGACTGGCTGGAGCCGGTAGCCGCGAACTCGATGGACCGCAGGCTGCACGAGGCCGGGCATCGCTTCTCTTTTTTTACGGCCGATGCGCCGTTTCTCGGGGAGCATTCCCGCTGGTGGATGCAGAACGGCAATGCGGCGGGAATCGAAAACGGCGTCGAGATCGTGCCGCGCGACCATTTCGACTCGTATTTTTTTCTCGGGCAGTCGCTGCTCGAGGACGCCTTGCCGGCGCGCCCGATGTGGCGGCCCTGATTTATAGCTGAAATTCGACCAGCCTAATGGGTTATGAATCGTCGTTTTAAACGTCATTGTAAGCAACCACCACGGATGACTTGCTAAAGTAGAAATGAAAGAAAAGTGATTGCTGAAATTTTCCGAACGAGAATTTCTGAACACATCCATCAGTCTCAATTCGATAGATAAGAGTTCAAACTTACTGAACCCTGCTTACCAGCAACGCAGCCGTAAAAGCTAAAGCAATCAGGTAACATCCAGAATCAAACCCGACTTTAGGAAAATCATGTCAGAAGTATCTGGAACTTCATGTGATACCGATTTCTGTAAGCAACAAGAGGCTAGAAAGCAGCGTCAACGGATTGCACTCGGATGCAATCCTCTAAAGCAATGCATTCTGAAATGCGGTATCTGCGCTGAAGAAAGTCGGAAAGCGGAAGAACAGACTGCATAAAACGCTAATCAGTCACTGAACGCTACAGGGAGCCAATGTGTTCCCTGTTTTTCTATGCACTACCGCTTCACTGCCACTGCCATACGCCCATTCGTTTTAGGCATAAAATAGAAACTAATGACCTGAACACGAGACTAGCCATGGCAAAGAAAGATCCAGAAGTTATTGATTCACCACTGTCACGGCTCTACACCGATAAGGGCAAGACTGTTGAGGTCTGCATCTATACGCTTGAGACAACAGGTTCTAAATGGGCGCTAGAAGTCATTGATCTGGACGGCAATCACACTGTCTGGGATGACTTATTTGATTCTGATCAGGATGCTTGGGACGAGTTCATGAGGGAAGTAACAGCTAAAGGGATTAATCAATACATCGGTGCTCCACCAGATACATCCAAGCTCCATTGAGTTCCAAATTGAACTTTTAGTCCTTCAGAACCGCTATTAACACCACCGATGTCACGCTCTGGGCAACCCACCTGCGCCCTCTTGATGTCAGCGTGCCGGCATCAGTGAAGTGGTTGGCGCTCAAACTGTTCAGCCGTTAAAATACCGCCCATGCGGGTGTAGTTCAATGGCAGAACGGCAGCTTCCCAAGCTGCATACGAGGGTTCGATTCCCTTCACCCGCTCCATGATGCCCGCTGAATGTCTTATGATCCGGCGCACGATATCCCGCACGGCCTTTTTTGAAATCAAGCAGCGATGAATACGCGTGCCGACAAGTCAATCGCGGAATTCGCCCCGGCGATGATTGCCTGGCAGAAAAAGCATGGCCGCCACGACCTGCCGTGGCAGCAGACGCGTGATCCCTACGCGGTATGGCTCTCGGAGATCATGCTGCAGCAGACTCAGGTCACCGCGGTGATCCCGTATTACAAACGGTTTCTTGAGCGATTCCCGACCATCGCCACCCTGGCATCTGCACCGGCGGATGATGTACTCGCTTTGTGGAGCGGTCTGGGTTATTACTCGCGCGCGCGTAATCTGCACCGTGCCGCGCAGGTGATGGTTGCCGGGCATGGCGGCAAATTTCCGCAGACGATGGATGAAGTGACGGCACTGCCCGGCATCGGCCGGTCAACAGCCGCAGCGATCCTGGTGTTTGCATTCGGAAAACGCGGCGCGATTCTCGACGGCAACGTCAAACGCGTGCTGGCGCGTGTGCGCGGGATCGCCGGTTATCCCGGTGACAGCGCCGTTGCTGCGCAGTTGTGGGAGCAGGCGGAACTGCTGCTGCCGAAAACAGGCTTGCGCGCCTATACCCAGGGGCTGATGGATCTCGGAGCGACTGTCTGCGCCCGGCGTAATCCGCGCTGCACCGAATGCCCGGTGCAGACGCTCTGTATCGCACAAAAAAACGGGCGTACCGCTGAATTGCCGACGCGCAAACCGCGCAAGGTTCTGCCGCAGCGGCGCACGCAGATGCTGGTCCTGCAGCGCGCGGGCGAGGTGATGCTGGAGAAAAGGCCGCCATCCGGCATCTGGGGGGGGCTGTGGTGTTTTCCGGAAACGGATGCGGATGCGGATGCCGTTGCGGTATGCGCGCAGCGGTATGGTGCGCGGGTGGAGCTGCGTGAGGCGCTGCCGGTGATTGCGCATGGCTTCACGCATTATCATCTCGACATCCTGCCTCAACCTGCGCTGGTCAAAGCCTGGCCACCAGGCGTTTCCGAGCCCGGTCTGATCTGGTTGTCAGTCGAAGAAGCCGTTGGCGCGGCGATTCCGACGCCGGTGCGCGATATCCTGGAACAACTGGTCGCGCGCTCCCGCAAGAGTTGATGTCAGTTGCATGTGATCTTCAACTATTTGTTTTTTCTGACTTTTTCGATGATACCGTGGGTCAGCAGCAGATCCCGCAACCGAGCCATGCGTGCATCGGTATCGGTGATTTCCAGCAAGGCCTGTTTTTCCTGCGGTGTGATCGGCAGGATTTCGGCGAGCCGGTAGCTGACCCACACCGGATTGTCGAGCTGGATGGGGCCGGGCACGCTGTCGGCGCCGGCGCGTTTGATCGCCAGGCGTAAGACTTCTTCGCAGGCGGCATCCATTTCGGCGTTCGCTGAGGCCTGCGGCAGCATTTCAACCTTGCCGATGATCAGTCCGCTGCTGTTGACGGTGGTGTCGAGGACGCGAAAGCGGTCACCGCCGCGCGCAACCAGCGTGAACAGATTGGGGTGCGGCACATCCCACTGTTCAATGGTGGCGAGGCAGCCCGTAGACTGCGGCGTCGCCGGCTGGCCGATCTCCTGGCCTTCGCGGATCAGGCAGACACCGAAAGGCGTACCGTCACGCAGGCAGGCCTTGGTCATGTCGACATAACGCTGCTCGAAAACTTTCAGCGGCAACAGACCGCCCGGAAACAGCACCGTGCCCAGCGGAAACAGCGGAACTTCGCGAACGTCCGTCATGCGCCGAGTTCGCGGTGGCGGGCGAGCGTGCGCGTGCGGTCGCGGAAACGCGCTGCCAGGGTTTCGACAAAAAACACCGAGCGGTGGCGGCCGCCGGTACAGCCGATCGCCACCGTCAGATAACTGCGGTTGTCGCGTTCGAAGGCCGGCAGCCAGTCGCTGATGAAGCGGCTGATGTCTTCCAGCATGCGCATCGCATCCGGGGTTGCGCGCAGGAAGGCGGCGACCGGTTCATCGCAGCCGGTCAGCGGGCGCAGCTTTGGATCGTAGTGCGGATTGGGCAGACAGCGAACATCGAACACGAAATCAGCAACGAGCGGAATGCCGTGCTTGAAGCCGAAGGACTCGAACAGCAGCGTGAGTCCGGCGACCGGCGCCGCAGCAAAATCCTTGATCCAGCTGCGCAGGGTATTGGGCGCAAGGTCGCTGGTGTCGATGTGGTGGGCCATGTCGGCGATGCCGGCGACAAGCTCTTTTTCGCGGGCGATGCATTCCGGCAGCGTCAATCCCGTTACCGACAGCGGATGGCGGCGGCGGGTCTCGGAGTAGCGCTTGATCAGCGTTTCAGACTTGGCTTCAAGGAAAATCACGCGGACTTCGATGCCGCCTTCGCGCAGCCGTGTGACCAGAGCGGGCAATCCGGTGATGGCTTCGCCGGTGCGGACGTCGATGGTCAGTGCGACACGCTCAGTGCCGGAACTGCGCAGCGCTTCGACCAGCGCGTCAACCATGTTTACCGGCAGATTGTCGACGCAGTAGAAGCCGGCGTCTTCCATCACCGCCAGTGCCACGCTTTTGCCGGAGCCGGAAAGTCCGGTGATCAGGATTAGTTGCATCGGATCAGCGCCGTTCAGTCGTCTTGGTTATGCATTGCCTGTGACTGGCGTTCGACGAATTCCCGCGTGCTGTCGATGCCGCGCATCTGCAGCACATGGTTGCGTACGGCAGCTTCGGTCAGCACGGCGAGGTTGCGACCCGCTGCGACGGGGATTGTGACTTTGCGGATCTCCACTTCCATCAGCGATTCGGTACCGGGTTTGAGCGGCAGACGGTCGAGGAAGGTCGGATCGGAGCCCGAGGGTTTTTCGAGATGGACGACAATCTTTACGTTTTTTCGCGGGCGCAGCGCGGCTTCGCCGAAAATCGTGCGGATGTTGAGAACGCCGAGACCGCGCACTTCAAGGAAATCGCGCAAAAGTGAGGGGCAGCGGCCCTCGACGCTCTCCGGGCCGACGCGGTACAACTCGACCACGTCGTCTGCGATCAGTCCGCTGCCGCGGCTGATCAGCTCCAGCGCCAGCTCGCTTTTACCGACGCCTGAGTCGCCGGTGATCAGCACGCCGACGCCGAGTACATCGAGGAACACGCCATGCACAGTGGTGGAGTCGGCCAGTGTGCGCGCAAGGTGCGGACGCAGGATCCACATCAGTTCGACGCTGGGGATCGGCGAGGTGAACAGCGGCGTATGGGTGGCTTCAGCCACTTCCAGCAGCGCCGGCGGGATGCTGTTGGCGCCGGCGATGATGAAGCAGGATAGCTCACGGGTTGCCGTGCGGTTCAGCAATTCGCGGCACTCGGCCGGTTCAAGGCCGTTCAGGTGATTGACTTCGGACTGTCCCAGCACCTGGATCAGGTTGGGATGAATGAAGTTGAGGTGGCCGACCAGGCCTTTCGATGAGTCCTTGGTCAGTTCGCTGTCAAGCCCCTTGTCGGCGCCGTCGCGGCCGGCAACCCACGTCAGCTGCAGTTTTTCACGGGTGTCGTCAAACAGCCGGGCTATGCTGACCTGCGGCATTGGGTTCCCATTGGTTAATCAACTGTAGAAAATCATCCGGGGTTGCGGCGGTGAACAGTTTTTCGCGGAACGGTTTGTCGCAGAACATCTGCGCCAGCTCCGAAAGGATCTGCAGGTGTTCGTCGGTAGCGCGTTCCGGAACCAGCAATACGAAGGCCAGCCGCACGCTCTGACCGTCTGGGGCGTCAAACGGGACCGGGTTCTGCATGCGGATGATGGCCCCCGTAGCCGCCTTGAGGCCCTTGATGCGGCCGTGCGGAATCGCGACGCCCTGACCCAGGCCGGTGGACCCGAGTTTCTCGCGCGCGAACAGACTGTCGAACACCACGTTGCGCGCGACATGCTGGCTGTTTTCGAACAGCAGGCCGGCCTGCTCAAAAACCCTTTTTTTGCTGGTCAGATCGGTGTCCAGCAGGATGTTCGAGGCGGGCAGCAGCTTGGCGATCAGATTCATGGCGTACGGGGGTCGCGATTCAGTGGGCAGTTTACTCTTCGACTGCGCGGTGTTTGATCGGTGCGGTGTCGTGACGATGGGAGAGGTTCTTTTCCTTGTGCTTGATCACCGCGCGGTCGAGTTTGCCGACAAGATGGTCGATGGCGACATACATGTCCTCGCTGTGGGATTCGCAGAAAATCTCC
Organism: Burkholderiales bacterium; assembly: GCA_030833315.1. Classification (GTDB taxonomy): domain Bacteria; phylum Pseudomonadota; class Gammaproteobacteria; order Burkholderiales; family SG8-41. Next base: position 13,096 of record JAURHM010000009.1, on the reverse strand, counting down.
TTGCCGCTCAGGTGCATCTTGGCCTCGACTTTGTGCTGGAGTTTTTCCACCGTCATGATGACGTTGATATCGATCACGTGATCGAAATGGGCGGTGATCTTTTCCAGCTTGTGCGAGACATGGTCGCGGATAGCTGGAGTGATCTGAATGTGTTGGCCCGTCAGGTGCAGGTTCATGGTTTCTCCTTTTTTTAAAGCGTTTTTCTGAGGTTTACTGGGAGGATTTGCATCGATTCGCGGTATTTTGCGATGGTACGCCTCGCCACCACTATACCCTGCTGGCCGAGCAATTCCGATATCTGGCCGTCGCTGAGCGGCGCCCGGGTGTTTTCCGCACCGACCAGCTGTTTGATCAGTGCGCGGATGGCGGTGCTCGACGCTGCGCCGCCGGCTTCGGTGGCGACATGGCTACCGAAGAAATATTTCAGCTCGAAAATGCCGCGTGGCGTATGCATGAATTTTTGTGTGGTAACCCTCGACACCGTGGATTCATGCAGTGTTAGCGTTTCGGCGATTTCGCGCAGCACAAGAGGCCGCATTCCAACCTCGCCGTGTTCCAGGAAGTTGCGCTGGCGGTCGACAATGGCCTGCGAAACGCGGAGTATGGTTTCAAAACGCTGCTGCACATTCTTGATCAGCCACTTGGCTTCCTGCAGCTGTGAATTGAGCTGTTGGGCACTGCCGCCGCGGTTGCGCTGCAGGATGTCGGCATACATGCGGTTGACCCGCAGCCGCGGCATGGCGTCGGGGTTGAGTGTGGCGAGCCACAGGCCCTTGGTTTTGCGGACGATGACGTCGGCGATGACGAACCGCGTTTCCTCGGAAGAGAAGTCGCGGCCCGGCTTGGGATTGAGGCTGGTGATCAGTTTCTGCGCGATGCGTAGGCAGTCGTCGTCGCACTTCAGTGTGCGCTTGAGACGGGTGAAGTCGCGAGCGGCAAGCACATCCAGATGATGCCTGACGATTTCCAGCGCGGCGTCGCGCTGCGGGGTATCTTCCGGCATTGCGGCCAGTTGCAATGACAGGCATTCGGCCAGGTTGCGCGCGCCGACACCCACCGGCTCCAGATGTTGCAGGTGCTGCAGAGCAATGGCCAAATCATCCTGGTCGACATCGAGCTCCGGCGGCAGCATCTCGCCGATTTCTTCGAGGGTCTGCGGCAGGTAGCCGTCGTCGTTGAGCGAGTCGATCAGCAGGCTGACCAGCCGTTTGTCGCGCTCCGACAGGTGGAGCAGCGACAGCTGCGCCGTCAGGTGTGCGCTCAGGCTCGGCGGCTGTTCGACCAGAGGTGCGTAATCATCATCCTCGTTGTCGTTGCTGCCGGCACTGTTGTAGGACGGGCCGTCTTCGACATCGAATGATGCGGATTCTTCGGGGCTCGAAGCGGGTTCCTGGGGTGCGTCATCCGGAACCGCCGGTATTTCTGCGTTCTCGGATTGCGGCGTTTCGCGCTGCGGCGAAGAGGGGTCGGATGCGCCGTCGATTCTTTCGAGCAGCGGATTGTCCTGCAGCAGGTGCTCGATTTCCTGGTTGAGCTCAAGCGTCGACAGTTGCAGCAGCCGGATCGACTGCTGCAATTGCGGCGTCAACGTCAGGTTTTGCGAGAGTTTGAGCTGTAAGGAATGTTTCATGCAGGGCCGGATGGGAAAATCGCGTCCCGGACAGGTAAGTGTGCGCTAGCGGCGCCCTGTGGTCTTAAAGCCGGAAATGTTCACCGAGATAGACTTTTCTGACACGTTCATTATAGACGATCTCGTCGGGTTTGCCGAAGGCCAGTACGGTGCCGTCATTGATGATGTAGGCGCGGTCGCAGATGCCCAGGGTTTCCCGGACATTGTGGTCGGTGATGACAACGCCGATGCTTCTTTCGCGCAGAAAGCCGATGATTTTCTGGATTTCGATGACGGCGATCGGATCGACGCCGGCGAAGGGTTCGTCAAGCAGAATGAAGCGGGGTTCGGTTGCCAGGGCTCGGGCGATTTCCACACGGCGCCGTTCGCCGCCGGAGAGGCTGATCGCGGGATTATTGCGCAGGTGTTCGACATGCAGGTCCTGCAGCAGCGTGTCGAGCCGTGCTTCAATTGTGGAGGAGTCGCTGTGATACAGCTCAAGGATCGCACGCACGTTTTCGGCAACGGTCAGCCGGCGGAAGATTGAGGCTTCCTGCGGCAGGTAGCTGAGGCCGAGGCGGGCGCGGTTGTGCATGGGCATGTGCGTGAGGCGCGTGCCGTCGATGTGGAGTTCGCCGCCATCCATCGCGACCAGTCCGACCATCATGTAAAAGCAGGTGGTTTTGCCGGCGCCATTGGGGCCGAGCAGTCCGATGACTTCGCCGCTATTCACTTCCAGCGACACATCCTTGACCACCGTTCGCGCACGGTAGCGTTTTTTCAGTCCTACGGCCTTAAGTACATGGCGGCCTGCGGCCGCAGGAGCATCGGCGCAGTTCGGCTGTGCCATATTGGCCATGTCAGCGCGCCTGTTCGGGCGCGGCTTCCCGCGGCGCACTGACTTCGGCCGCGGATTTCAGCGGCACCGGTGGTTGTGCCGCGGGTTTTTCCTTGGGTTTGGGTTGCAGCACCGCACGTACGCGGCCGCTGTTGTCGGGGCTGGCCTGCTTGCTGCCGCCGGTGACCTGGAAAAACTCGGTGGTGGCGTCGTAGGAGATGTAATTACCGCGTACTTCATCATCACCTTTTTTCATCGATGCGCGGTTGAACATCTGCATTTTGTCGGCGCGGCTGTCGTATTCAATGCGTTCGGCCCAGCCTTCGATGTATTCATCATAACCTTCGCGCTTCTGGCGGAAATAGGCCAGATTGCCCCAGGTGATGCCGGTCTTGAAACCCTGGTTGTCCTGACGTACTTCCATGCGGTCGCCGCGGATGATCAGCGTCCCCTGGGTAAGCACCACACGACCTTCGAAATTCGAGATCTGCTTGGCATCGTCGACTGAAACCTTGTCGGCTTCGAGATTGATCGGTTTGTCACGATCGGCTTTTTCCGCATGGGCAACGCCGGCAATGAACAGCATCAGCGCCAGACCGGTGATACCGGCGAGAGCATGCAGTAGCCGGTCAGCGGCGTTTTTCTGCACGTGCCGGATCATGATAGGTGCCGCGGAAATGGGATAGGAACTTGACGGTACGGGCTTCACTGTTCAATTCTAAGCCAATCGACGAGGCAACGGTATGGGCATCGGTGATGGTTACGGGGCGGTCGGTGCGGGCGATATGGTCTTCCGGCATGACGTGGAGGAAGCTGGTTTGCAGTGTCATTTCGCTGCGGTTTTCATATGCCGCCCTGACCACCCGTACGTCATCCTCGAAATAAATGTTTTCGCCGCCGCTGGAGACCCGCGCGGTTCTTGAGGTAATGGATACCGGCGCATTCACCGAAGCGGTACTGACAAAGCGCGGTGATACAAGAAGGGTGCTGTCGTCCTTCGGGTAATGCGTCATTTTCGAAGCGTAGAGGGTGTGTTTGACATTGCCGTTCGCATCCAGCCGGCGCGCAACGACGCTGTCAACGATGAAGTCGGGATCGGTGCGCTCGTTTTCAGCGGGTTGAGCACCCTGCCGTGTCGCCTGCTCGAGCCAGAAGGTCAGTGTGGCGAGCACTGCCAGCAGCAGCAGGGGGAAAATCTGTGACAGGCGGTTCATCGCGTACTTTGGCCTCAGGCTGCGCCGAGAAAGCGTGCTGTTTGTCCGGCGAGCTGGTTCTGGTTGTGCAGGATGACTTCGCAGAATTCACGCGCTGCGCCGTGACCGCCTTTGGCCCGGGTGACGTAATCAGCATGCCTTTTCAGAATGGCTGGCGCATCGGCGACCGTCACCGCGAAGCCGCATTGCCTGAATACCGGCAGATCGACCAGATCGTCGCCGAGAAAAGCTGCCTGTTCGGGTTCCAACTTCAATCCAGCGAGCAGCGTTTCGAAGGCGGCATATTTGTTGGCGACCCCCTGCTGGATATGCCGGATGCCGAGATCGGTCGCCCGTTCACGGACGCTGCCGGCGCGGCGGCTGGTGATGATCGCCAGTTCGACGCCGGAGTCCTGCAGCAGTTTCATTCCCATGCCGTCGCGGACATCGAAGGTTTTCATCGCATCACCGGTGTCGGCATAGTGCAGGCCGCCGTCGGAGAGTACGCCGTCAACGTCGAAAATCGCGATACGGACCAGTCGGGCTTGCGGAATCATCGTCGGAGGGGCGCCGGTCGCGTCAGACGACTTTGTTGCGAAACAGATCGTGGATGTTCAATGCACCGACGAGGCATCCGTCGCCATCGACAACCAGCAGTTGGGTCACCTTGCTGCGCTCCATCATTTCAACGGCTTCCGCGGCGAGGCGGTCGGGTCCGATGGTGCGCGGATTGGCGGACATGATGTCGTTGATCGGCGTTTTGCGAAGATCGAGTCCCTTGCCGATCGCGCGGCGCAGATCGCCGTCGGTAAAAACGCCCTTGACGGTCTGCGCCTCGTCGACGACAGCGGTCATGCCCATACCGCCGCGCGACATTTCCAGCAGCGCGTCGGTCAGTGTTGCGGTGATCGGGACGCGAGGCGCGTTATCGCCGGAACGCATCACGTCACGCACCATGGTCAGCAGTTTCCGGCCCAGTGCACCGCCGGGATGGGATCGCGCAAATTCGTCCTGGGTGAAACCGCGTGCGCGCATCAGCGCCACTGCAATCGCATCGCCGAGAGCTAGCGCTGCCGTGGTGCTGGCAGTCGGCGCGAGATTGAGCGGACAGGCTTCCTGTTTGGCACCCGCATACAGATGTACGTCAGCTTCACGCCCCAGAGTTGATTCCGGGTTGCCGGTCATCGCGACCAGTTTGGCGCCCTGCCGCTTTAAAACGGGAATGATAGTCAGCAGCTCGCCGGTTTCACCGGAGTTGGACAGCGCGACAAAAACGTCGTCGCGGGTGACCATGCCGAGATCGCCGTGGCTGGCCTCGGCCGGGTGCACAAAAAATGCCGGCGTGCCGGTGCTGGCGAAGGTGGCGGCAATTTTGCGGGCGATGTGGCCGGATTTGCCGATGCCGCTGACCACGACACGGCCACGGCATTGCAGAAGGATGTTGATGGCCTCGCCGAAGCGTGCATCCAAGTGTCCGGCGAGATCGGAGATGGCCTGCGCCTCGATGGCGAGTACTTCTTTGGCCGCCGCAATCGCGGAACTGGCGGTGCTCGTTTCGGCGGGGGCAGTCATGAATGAAATTATAGCAAACACCCTGCCCGGAATTTGCGGGCATTCGCTTGCAATTCATTGAAGAAAAGGCAATATTCGGAAGGTTCCCCCTGCTGATCCGGCTATGCACAATACCCTGCAACCTGTGCTCGTACTGCTCGCGGCCGCCGTTTTGGTGGTGGTGGTGTTTCGTACGCTGCGGCTGCCGCCCCTTCTGGGCTATCTGATAGTCGGCGTTGCCATCGGCCCCAATGCGCTGGGCTGGATTACCACGACCGACGAAGTGCAAAGCCTGGCCGAGATCGGCGTGGTTTTCCTGATGTTCAGCATCGGGCTCGAGTTCAGCCTAACCCGGCTGATGACCATGCGCCGCATTGTGTTCGGACTGGGTGCCGTGCAGGTCCTGGCGACCCTGGTACTGGTCGTCGGTGTTGCGGTTGCCGTCGGGGTGTCCTGGCGGGACGGTATTGTGTTGGGTGGCGCGCTGGCCATGTCATCCACCGCCATTCTTGCCAAGCTGCTCGCCGAGCGCTTCGAGCTGAACTCGCCGCATGGTCGCCAGATCATCGGCATCCTGCTGTTTCAGGATCTTGCCGTTGTCCCGCTGCTGATCCTGATCCCTGCGCTCGGGGCGCCGGCCGACGACATGATCGCGACGCTGGGTTACGCCCTCCTCAAGGCCGTAATTGTGCTGACCATTTTGCTGTTTTTCGGCCAGCGGCTGATGCGCGCCTGGTTCCATCTGGTAGCACGGCAGAAATCCTCCGAACTGTTCGTGCTCAACGTGCTGCTGGTCACGCTGGGTGTTGCCTTCATCACGGAGATGGCCGGGTTGTCTCTGGCCCTTGGTGCTTTTGTCGCCGGCGTGCTGATTTCGGAAACTGAATACCGCTATCAGGTCGAGGAAGACATCAAGCCCTTCCGTGATGTGCTGCTGGGATTGTTTTTCGTGACCATCGGCATGCTGCTCGATGTCAGCATCGTTGTGGAAAATGTCTGGGTCAGTGTATTGCTGGTGACGCTGGTCGTTGCCAAAACCGGGCTGATTCTCGGCCTCAGCCGACTGTTCGGCGCCTCCGGCAGTGTGGCCATGCGTACCGGACTCGCGCTGGGGGCCTGCGGCGAGTTCGGTTTTGTCATTCTGGCCCACGCCGGCGCCAGCGGACTGGTGGCATCGGAGGTGCTGCAGCCGGTTCTGGCCGTGATGGTGCTGTCGATGCTGATTTCGCCCTTTGTCATCGAGCGCAGTGAAGCCATCGTGCGCCGCTGGAGCGCCACCGAATGGATGAGCCGGGCAATGCAACTGCACAACATCGCCGTGCAGACGATGAGCGCACATCAACACGTGCTGATCTGCGGCTACGGGCGCAGCGGCCAGAATCTGGCCCGCTTCCTGGATCAGGAGGGCGTGCCTTTCATTGCGCTCGACAATGATCCACAGCGTATCGGTGATGCCACGGCAGCCGGCGAGCGCGTGGTATTCGGCGATGCGGCAAGGCGCGAGGTGCTGCTCGCGGCGGGTCTGGCCCGCGCCCGGGTGGTGATCGTAACCTATGCCGATACGGCCTCGGCGCTGCGAATTCTTACCCATATCCATGAAGCGCGCCCCGGTTTGCCGGTCATTGTTCGCACGGTCGACGACAGCGATGTCGAGAAATTGCGAAACGCCGGCGCGACGGAAGTGGTGGCCGACCTGATGGAAGCCAGCCTGATGCTGGCTTCGAGCACGCTGATGCTGGTCGGTGTGCCGTTGACGCGGGTACTGCGCCGGATCCGGGAGACGCGCGAAAGCCGTTATGAGTTGTTCCGCGGCTTCTATCGCGGCATGACCGACGCGGCCGAGGGCGAGGATCAGGCGCTGCAGCCGCGATTACACTCGGTGCTGGTGACCGCAGGGGCCCAGTCAATCGGCAAAAGCATCGAGGAGCTCAATCTGCTGCAATCCGGTGTGGAAGTGACTGCAATCCGCCGGCGTAATGTCAGGACTGCGGCGCCGGGTCCCGAACTGCGGATCGAAGAGGGGGATGTGATTGTGCTGCTCGGCTCGGAAGCTGCTGTGGCTGCTGCCGAGATCCGGCTGTTGCAGGGCTGATATCCCCGCTGGGCAACTGCCGGAAATAAAAAAGCCCGCTTCAAGCGGGCTTTTTTACGGGGCAGCTCGGTTTACAGCAGGCTGGCGCCGCCGCAGTTCGTGCTGCCGTTTGTTGCATTCCAGATACCTGCTGCAGTGGTCAGGCTGGTGCAGGCCGGCGTGGTGGTCGAACCACTGGTCGGGGCTGCAGCGCCATTGCCTTGATATTCCGAGAACTGGAATCCTCCTGTATTCGGAGCGCCGTCATCGATCTTACGATCCACTTCAACAATGATTTCGACGGGAACTTGGGAGCCGGTCTTGATGTTGTGGCGCAGGGCGGCAGGAACGGCCGTGGTGCCGGCACCGTAGACCCCGTCATACGCAACCTGCATATATACCCCGTAAGGGTTTGTCGGGCTGGTGGTGGCCGATGCTGTGGCGGCATAGGTGTAGGTGCCGTTGATGAAACCTGCTTTGGACAGATGTTCCCAGACCAGGATGTCTTCAGCGACAACGCTGCTGGCCACCGGGGTGGCAGCCGTTTCGATACGGCCGTTGCCGTTACCGTTCGAGTTGGCGGACATGCCGGTTATGTTGGTGGTTGCCTGGGTGTAGTCACCGGGCAGTGCGCGGTAACGGTCGAGGAAGCCGAAATAGGCGGCTTTGACGCCGTCCTGCGTGGAGATCAGATTGCGGACCCGGGCGCTGGTGATCAGCTCCTGGCCTTTCAAAACACCGCCCAGCAGCAGGCCGATAATGACCAGCACGATGGCGATTTCAATTAGTGTAAAACCCTGTTGGCGTTGCATTTTTATCTCCTTGCCGCCTTATGGCGGGAATTGGTAGGGGAATTAAAGCAAACTCCGTACCACTATGTGGCTGAAAAGAGATGTCGTTGCGGCTGGAGTAAAAAGTGGATTTTCTCTAAAAAATAAATCAAATATTTGATTTTAAATAATAATTTTATGTGGACTGCACTTGCATCATGTGAGTGGGCATTTACATTTTAAATATCGGATCAAGCCGTTTGTCGAGAATAAGACTGTCATTGTCAATTTTTCGTCGTACCGGAGGATTTTTCTCCAGATTCAAGGGTCTTTAGCCGTTCAGTCAGGAAATGCAGTTCGCTGGGGTCGGTGACCTCGCCTGTAGCCAAAAGTCCTCCCAGCAATACCTTGGCGCTGCCGAGTTCGCCCATATCCTCCAGGATGAAAATCCTCATCTGCCGGGCCCAGCCTGAGGCGGCTCCGGCGTAACGGGTGATATCGGTGGCGTAGCGCAGGGCCAGTGGTTGATCACGCAGCCGGTGTTTGGCCATGATGGCGCAATGTGCCAGCCAACGCCATCGCTGGTCTGGCGCCTCCAAAAAACGGGCGTGGACGAATTCGCACATCAGGCGTTGTCGCGGTTCGTCGTTCACCTGCCCGTAGAGTTGTGAAGCCATCATCAGCGGATAGCCGCTTTGCGGATCGAGCTGCAGCGCGATTTGCAGCCAGCTCATCACCCGGTTGTAGTCCAGCGCGCTGAACGGGATGCTGATGCCGGGCTGATTATCAAAAGCCTGAAGATAAAGCAGGGACAACTGGGCGGCCACGATGGATTCGCCAAAGCTCGCGGCGCGCAGCACGTTTGCCGCCGGTGCATGCTCAAGGGTTTCTGCCCGTGCCTCCGGAGGTGTTTGCCTGGCATGCACGATGATCTGCAGCGTCAGCGCCAGCGCAAGCAGCAGAGGTACCATGACAGGAACCGCCCGCAGCGCCCGCTCTTCCCCGCCACGCAACAACGTGCGCACCCTAAAAACTCCTGCGATGGAAATCAAAAAGCGTCGCAGCAGTCAGCAGGGTCAGATAAACGAGGCCCTGGAAAAAAATGCCCAGCAGTTGCCCCGGGTCGGGTGTGGCATCCACCAGCCATGCGGTTGCCGTCCATTGATCCAGGGCCGGCAACAGGTAGCCCAGACCTTCGACCAGCGCAGCGGTGATCTGCTGGGACGGCGTGCCTTCGCCGGAGATCGGATGAGCACCCATCAACCGCATTGCCGTGATGCTGCGTGCCAGAAGGTAGAACGCCGCTACAAATCCGGCTGCCGGCAGCAGCTGGCTGAAGGTGACAACGCAGAATAATGACAGTGCGGCGATCACCGCCAGTTCGACCGTGAGCGAAACCGTCCAGGCGCAGGCCGCCCCGGCGGGAACCAGCGCCCATAGCGGCAGGGAAATGATGATGGCAATAAACACCGCAACGACCATGAAGCCGGCGAGCTTGCCGCAGATATAATGGGTGCGCGGCACGTCCAGCGCGAGCACGACTTCCAGACCTTTGTCGTTGAACTCCCGCGTGATGCTGGCGAGTATGTAGACGCTGGTGAGGAATACGGCGACCAGTCGGGCCGCTGCGGCATAAAACCCGGTCTGGAAACGCGTCGCTTCGAATACCGCGAGCTCTCGGATGAACAGACTGGCACAGACCAGCAGCACCAGTGCCAGCAGTGCGGTTCCGGGAACCCGGGTGCGCAGCGCTTCAAGCGCTGTGTATTTGCCGATGGTGGTGATGTGCAAGGCGTTTGCCGGTTTTTAACTGAATCGAGAGTATAGCCAATCACGATGCCCGCCGATTTGATGGATACCAAAGACGCCCCCGTTTCGCTGTGGGTCAAATCCGTGGAGTCCCCGCGGCATCAGAACAAGTTGCTGGCATTTGCATTGCTGACGATGCATGGCGCCATCGCATGGGGTGATGGCGAATGGTGGGCACGCGGCCTGCTGATGGCCCATTTCGGATTGTTTTTGATCTGGCAGCCGGTATGGCGCGGGGGGCGGCGCATACCGTTGCAGCATGCCCTGATGGTGCTGGCTCTGGGAACGTTATTTGCGTTTGCCGGCAACTGGTGGTTGATTGCGGCATGGATCGCGGTATTGTGCGGACTGGTCGGTGGTGGTGTACCGTCGACCGATGCACGGGGGGGGCGTGTAGCCGCCTTGCTGGCGGCAATTTATCTGGTGACGATGCTGCTGATGTGGGTGCTGCCACAGCTGTTCAGTGACCGTTCTATTGCCAATCAGGTTGCGCCCATCGTGCGTTACGGCATCCCGGTGCTTCTACTGGCGATCATGCTGATACCCGGTGGTGAACGCCCGCGCGGCTCGCCGGTGATCGTCGACCTGTTTTACACCGTGGTATTGTTTCTTCTGGTGGTGGTTCTGGCGCTGGGCAGTTTCGTGATTCATCACTATCAGGCATCGCAAGGTGCATACCTGATCGGGGTTACCCAGGCGCTGATGGTGATGGCGGGCTTGATGCTGGGGCTTGCCTGGCTGTGGAATCCCCGCGCCGGTTTCAGCGGAATTGGCACCCTGTTGTCGCGCTACCTGCTGGGCCTGGGTCTGCCGTTCGAGCAACGTATGCGGCGGCTGGCGGAACTTGCCGAAAGCGAAACCCGCCCCGAGCATTTCCTGCGTGAAGCCTTGACCGATATGCTCGACCTGCCGTGGATCAACGGCTACTCCTGGGTTACTGCGGCCTCTTCCGGTCATGTCGGAAAATGCGAGGGGCATGCCGAACAGCATGAAACGGGTGTATTGCTGCTGACCATGCATACAACAAGGCAGCTGTCACCGGCGATTCTGCTGCACCAGAAACTGCTGATGCAGATGGTCGGGCATTTTTATGAGGCGCAGCGGCGAGAACAGCAGCGGCAGCAGTCTGCCTATACCCAGGCCATTTACGAAACCGGCGCCCGGCTCACCCATGACGTCAAAAACCTGCTGCAGTCACTACGTTCGATCTGTGCTGCTGCGGAAATGCGCGGCGGGGACGACACGACATTCCGTTCCCTGGTGCAGCGACAGTTGCCGCATATCACGCAGCGTCTGAGCACGACGCTGGAAAAACTGAAATCCCCGGAGACCTCAGCAACCAGGGATGTGGATGCGGCGATCTGGTGGAAGGGTCTGCAGTCCCGGTATTCTGGCCGTGCGGTGACTTTTAATGCCAAGCCCTTGCCCGAGGGCATGCGCTTGATAGCGGAATTGTTCGACAGTGCCAGTGATACCCTGATTGAAAACGCCCTGTACAAGGTCTCCCGGGGTCAGGCCGGGCGAATTGACGTGGCACTGCTGCCGGGTCCGCGTCTGCGTATTTGTGATGACGGCACCCCGGTTCCTGCGGAGCTGGTGGAAAAATTGTTCCGCGGCCCTGTGCCTTCGGAAAGCGGGCTGGGTGTGGGTCTTTACCAGGCGACGGCTTTTGCGGCGCAGTCAGGTTACGCGCTGACACTGACATCGAATGTTGCTGGCAAGGTGTGTTTCGAACTGTATCCGAAACGCTAACGAGACCGTCCTGATCGTTGGCCTGATTCGCGTTGCGGACACGGATGTTCAGGGCAGCTTGTTTGCAGTGACCAGGCGGTTGAACAACACATTCGGCGACAGCCAGACGACGATGTCGTCGAATTCCTGGCCGGTGGCATCAGAGCGTGTTTTGCTGACCACGCTGTTGGGGTAGTTGCCTCCCGCATTTTCGATTTCATGGTTCGACGCACCGGCGGTCGAAATCTGCGTGTTGCTGCTGCCGTTTATTGCCCCATAACCGTTGCGGCCGTGGGAAATAATCACTGCAGGAACATTGTCTGCCACGTATGTCGTTCCGCCGCAGGTCGCACTCGTGGGGGCTGCCGCACAGACCTTGATTAATGTTCCGGAGGCTGAGCTGAGGGACATTACCGTTGCCGGCGAACGATTCGTAAATGCCGCCATCGCCAAATAGCGATAACGGTTGCCCCAAAAGTCAGTGGCGTTGACGCCGAGTGTGGCCCAGGGAATATTGCCGTCAGTTGTCGCGCAAACCCCCGTTGCCGGGTTGTAATCTTCAATGCCGTCGTTAGCAGTGTCATTGGCTGCCCCGGTTCCGCCACTGGCGAGGTCCGGGCAGGGCAGGCGGGGGGTTGTCTGCGATATGGCGTATCCGACCAATGCCTCCATCATCTCGTTGATGATGCGCTCGGTTTCACGGACCTGGCGTTCCTCAACCTGTGTCGCCAACGGCATCAGCAGTGCACCGAGTACCAGAGTCAGGATGAAGAGCGTGACTGCGATCTCGATCAGGGAAAAACCGCGCTGCGGTTTTGCCGGGGAAACCCGATCAGGGTGCGATGGCAATGACTTGATCATTGAATGAATCGCTGATGGGTGTCTGGCGGTCGAAGATCAGTGCCCCGGAGTTTGTATTGTTGCTCCCCTCGAAATAATTGCCCAGAGTTGTGTTGTGACGGGTCTGGCTCAGCGTGCTCGTGCTAAGCGTCTTGCCGGCGGACAATACAACGCCGGGCAACGAGGACGCTGCTGTATTGCCATTCAGTTTGACCGTGAAGCAACTGTTGGCAGCGGCGCAGCTGTTGGCGCCGCCAGGTTGGTAGCCGGGTGCGATGGCCAGATAAATGAAACGATACCATTCATTCGCGATGTACCAATTGCGCATCAGTGAAGGAAAATAGCTGATTCCCCAGGTACGGATGCTGAAGCCGCTGCCGGCGTTTTCCGTGCCGTAACCAACGATAGGCGGGCCGTATTGCCATGCTGAGGTCCACGGATTCCACGACCATGTGCTTGACGAGTTGTCGTCGTAATCAGTGATTTGCAGAGTAACCGCGCTCAATGTCGTACGGTTCACAGAACGTGTGATGGGGGTAGTGGCTGGCCTGACTGGTTTTTTGTGCCAGGTTCATTGACGCACTTTACTGCATAGCTTCTGCCTGTTCCAAGACGGGTGGTTGCGGGTTGATCGCCGCAGGTGCCGGTGGCCGATAGCCCAGCGAGCTGTGCGGTCTCACGGTG
>JAURHM010000015.1 GCA_030833315.1 Burkholderiales bacterium | reverse complement strand
GTTATGGGCACACGCCACCAAGCCCGACTTCGAGTGGTATCAGGTGTGGAAAGTCGGCGATCTGGTAATGTGGGACAACCGCTGCGCGATGCATCGGCGTGATGCGTTTGATCCGGAGTCGAGAAGGCTGATGCACCGGACGCAGATCAAAGGGGGCAAGCCGTTCTTTGATCCGAAGTCGCTGGATCTGCGGGCTTGAACAACAAAGCCCTTATATAAAAAACGCCGGCTTAACCCGGCGTTTTTTTTACGCTCTCAGCTGCCGCTTTTCCGGCGGCCTGCAGGCTTTCGAGGCCCGCGCGCTGCATTTCCAGCGTCTTGATGGTCATCTGCACAAAACCGGTGTTCATCGTCAGCCAGGTTTCAACGGCTTTGAGTTCGGCGATTTTTTTGTCGAGGTCTTCGACATTCATCGTCGGCGCGATCATGCCGGGAATCGGGAAACCCATGGGGTTCCACATCTTCTGCATGAACTCGAAAAAGTCTTTGGGGATTTCCTGCTCAGCCATGGCTTGCTCCCGTTGGGTGTTCAGCCATTATAGGGGCCGTCAGGCCGCTTCGATGCGGATCGTGTCGCCGTCTTTGGCAGTGCTCAGCACCGAGGCGTCGCCGCGGATGCGGCCGAGCACGCTGCAGGGGCTGACCAGCCGGCATTCATCACCGTGTGATGCGGGAGTGCGTCCCCAAGGCAGTGCCAGCGCGCTGCCGTCGACCCAGAAACAGACGGTGCCGGGTTCAACCACCTGCTGCGCGCCGGGTTCGAGCGCGGCCTTGATCGGCAGCGTGAAATAGACTTCTTCGCCCCAGGTATTGACGCTGGATTGAACCGGCAAAGCGGCAAGCAGTTTGGCGACCGTCGGACCCGGGTTCAGGTCGGCAATGACTGAGCCCGCGGGCCAGACGATGCGGATGCCGGCCATGCCGTCCGCGGATTATTCGCCGAGGGGCGAATCGCCGCGGTGAGCGACGCGGACGCGCTGCACCAGCCGCGGGGCAGCCGGTGACGGTTCGGCCAGCGAGGCCACGACTTGCTGCAGGCGTTGCTTCTCGCTAAGCACTTTGGTGGTGTAGGTGTCGTTGTCGTCACCCAGCGCGCCGGCATACGTCTGCAGCGCGATGCCAACATTGCCGGTGCGCGTCAGGTATTCCTTGAGGATGCGCGTGCCGACACGAATGTTCGACTCGGGGTCAAACACCGCCTTTTCACCGCCGAACTTGGCCAGCTTGTCAGTGTGGAACCTCGGGATGATCTGCATCAGGCCCTTGGCACCGACACCGCTCTCGGCGATCGGATTGAAACGGGACTCAACCGCGATCACCGCCATCACCAGCAGCGGGTCCAGACCGACCTTGGCGCCTTCGGTATGAGCGATGCGGACAAAGTCCAGCGTCAGGTCTTGGGCCACCTTGAAGCGCTTGGCCAAATACTCGGCGAGGGCGGCATGGCGGGCATCCTCCGGCTTGACCACGGCCTCATACGGCTGCGGCAATACACGGGCGGAGATGGCGCTGGCTTCTGTTTGCACAACGTCAAAGGCGGATTCCATAAAATGGACGCCGTAACGTTCATGCAATAACAGGGTAAGGGCGGAGAGGCTGGCAAAGAAAACGGCCAGGGTGACGATCTTGCGGAGCCGGGGCAGCGGTGCTGCCACACGGCCTATCGGGGATAGTTCTGAAATCGATTTTGCAAACACGCAAAACCTCCTTTCGGGTTTGCACCAACGCATCGAGCGCGGCGCTGCATCTGGTGTTACCTCGCTACGGTAACGGGTGTCTCCTTAAGACAGCGTTCAGCCCATAACCACTACAGGTAGTGGGCTACTCAAAAAAACTGGCCAATTCTAGGTGTTCAAACCGGAAGTCGCAACCCAAAAAGAGGGGATTTCCACCTTTGTTTGACCGACTGACTAGGAAATGGATGCGAAGTTTACCGGCACCTGTTGCCGCAGCGCAATAAATTTTATAAGTAACTGTATTTAATACATAAATTAAATTTTACCGCCTTAAAACCAGCCCTTTATCGTTCAAAAGCAGTGATTTGAGGCACATTGCAGCGTGAAGTTCATTTCGCAGGGATTTTAATAAATAATTAATTTAAAACAATTACTTATAATTCATCCTGCGGGTCGACCTGCGGCGTAATCTGGCGTGCCTCCCAAGCCCGCAGAGCCGCTTCAAAGTTAGTGAGTGCTTCCCAGTATCGGTCATAAATGCAGGGGTCGCAGCCACTTTGGCAGCACTGCCAGGGTTCCGGGGCCTCGGGTTTTTCCGGCTTCGAATCAAGGCTCATGGCTGGTGGATTTCGGCCGGCAAGGACTGTTCGGGGAAGCGCCGCCGGAACTCGCGGACCAGCGCCACGGCGTCGGCGCTGCGGCCGGCACGCTGCCATTCCAGGATGCGCTGGATCCATTTGTCGGAAGGTTGATCGATCAGGTCCTGCCACAACGGGGGAGCGGCCGAAGCTGCGGCCGCAGGACTCGCAGCCGGCGCGGGCGCAGAACGCATCATGGGTCTGGCTGCTTCGGCCATCGCCGCGACTTCCCGGCGGGGTTCGGGCGGCGCTGCCAGCGGCGTCGGTTCCGCATTGCCGGCAAAAACCTTTTGCGCGGTCGGGGGTGCGGCCAGCGACGCGGGTGGTGCGATGTCGGCGGCGGGCGGTCGTACACGGGATTGCGCTGCCGGGGGCGGCGGTAGCGGCGCCTGAGCGTCCGCAGACCGGGCCTGAGGCTCGAAAGGGCGCCCGGGTGCCAACTCCCGGAGCGGGGCCGGCTCAAGAGCGGTCTCCAGCGGGTCTGCGCCCTCCTCACGCATCATCAGTACCAGCGTCGCCGACAGGACCAGCATTGCGGCCAGCGACACCGGCACCCGCCAAGTGCGAAGCCCGGACAGCGGCCGCGGTCCGGCGCCGGCCTGGCGACGGGAGGCCGCGCGGATTGCCGCATCCAGTCGCGCCGGCGGCGCCTCATTCGCCGCCGCGCGGTAAACCTTCGCCAGAGATTCGTCGTGTTCCATCTCGTCTCCGGAATTCAGCGCCATGACTGCATGCCCTCCCGCAATTTGGCCATCGCATAGCGCAGGCGGCTCTTTGCCGTTTCACGCGAAACGCTGGTGGCCTCGGCAATTTCCTCGACGCTCAATCCGCCCTCCTGCTGCAGCACAAAGGCTTCGCGCTGTTCGTCCGGCAACTTGCCGAGCAGTGATAACAATTGCGCCGCCTGCGCGCGGGCCTCGATATCGATTTCAGGTTGCGCGCCGGGTAGCGCCGCCGGTTCCTCCACCGGTGCTGCGGTTTCATCATCCAGAGACATCGCCACAAAATCACGACGGCGGAAATGATCCATCAGCCGGTTGTGGGCAATGCGATAGAGATAGGTGGAGAACCTCGCCTGCACTTCATAGGATGCACGGGCGCGGATCAGATTCATCCAGACATCCTGGAACAGCTCTTCCGCCAGGGCGGCATTGCGGCACTGGCGCAGCATATAGCGGTACACGCCTCCGCGATGGCGTTCATAGAGTCGGTCAAAAGCGCCGGCGTCGCCATCGCGATAAGCAAGCATGAGCGATTCGTCGCTGGCGTCGGCGTCTTGGGGCATCTCGGGACGCCAGTATGCAGAAGCGCCGGGTGACCGGCAACCTGCGGGCAGCCCTTTTACGGCCGCGGACTGAATGACAGTCAGGGTATTCATGTCAATACTGCAAACGGTGCGCGGGACCGTACGGGGTTAGTCGGGCGCGTGATAAATTCCTGCCATGGATGACATCGTTCTCCGCGGAATGACGAAGTGGCCCGATGTGCCGTCGGTCTTCGGCTGGCTTTCGCTGAACCGCCGCGGCCACTGGCTGCTCAAGGGCGGCCGCGTGACCAACCCCGGGATCGCCGAATTTTTCGGCCGTAATTACAGCCACGATGAACAGGGGCGCTGGTTTCTGCAGAACGGCCCGCAGCGGGTGTTTGTCACGCTCCATTACACACCTTATATCTACCGGGTGACCTCCATCCCTGGATCCGCACTGAACGTCACTGCGCACAGCGGCGGCAGCACGGCCGATATTCGCAGCGCCTGTATGGATGACGCCGGACAGATGCTGCTGGACACCGCACTGGGCATCGGCCTGGTGCACGACAGTGATCTGGAGTTACTGGTCCCGCGGTTTCGCCTGAACGGAAAAATGCCTGATGATAATGCGCTTGCCGCAGCGCTGGATGCCTTGCAGGACGGCGGCGATCCGGGACTGCAGCTGGATACCGACGTGTCGCTGGTTGGGGTACGGCCGGTGCTCGCCGCCGATGTACCCGCGACATTCGGATTTGTCGCACGTCCGGTGCAACCTGCCGGCGAGGCGGAGTGTTACTGAACTCCTTACAATGACGGTCTGCGTACCGGAATCTTTTTGATCCAACCCTTTCAGACATACCCCATGAAACCACTGATTGATTTCCGTACTGATACAGTGACCCGACCGACCGCCGAGATGCTCGCGGCGATGCAGGCTGCGACCCAGGGTGATGATTCACGCGACGGCGATCCCACAGTGATCAAACTCGAAGCGCTGGCCGCGGCGCGCACCGGCAAGGAAGCCGGTCTCTATATGCCCAGCGGCACGATGACCAATCTCGTTGCCGTGCTCGCGCATACGTCTCGCGCCGGCGAAGTCCTGCTTGAACGCGGCGCGCACATGCTCAACACCGAACTCGGCGGACTCGCCGCAGTCGCCGGCGTGTTCTACAAGGCGATCCCCGGCAGCCGTGGCGCGATGGATGAAACGGCGCTGCGCGAGGCCGTGCGACCGATGACCCGCAACAATTTCGGCACTGCATTGATCTGCATGGAGACCACGCACAACGGTGCGGGGGGAGCGGTGCTGCCACTGGCGCACATGCAAATGGTACATGAACTGGCGCGGCGTCACGGCATTCCGGTGCACACCGACGGCGCGCGGCTGTTCAATGCCGCGGTTGCACTCGGTGTCTCCGCCGCCGACATCGCACGGCATACCGACTCGGTGGGTTTCTGTGTTTCCAAAGGGCTGTCTGCGCCGGTCGGATCGGTGCTCTGCGGCAGCCGTGATTTCATCGAACGCGCCCGGCCGTTCCGGCGCATGGTCGGCGGCAATATGCGCCAGGCCGGTTCGATTGCCGCCGCCGGCATCGTCGCACTGGAAACCATGGTCGACCGGCTGAAGGATGATCACGCCACGGCAAAATATCTGGCCGATGCCCTGCACCGCATCGACGCCCGATTCTGCAACCCGGCGGACACGGAAACCAACATCGTGCGAGTCGATGTCGCGCTCACCGGCCGTAACGCTGTGCAATGGTCGGATTCACTGGCAAAAGCCGGCGTTGCCGTCAGCCCAGCCGACCCTCGCTCCCTGCGTTTCGTGACGCATCGCCATATCAGCCACAGCGAAGTGGATCAGGCGGTTGAAGCGTTCACAGCAGCGTACTCAGGAAATCACTGAACATCCATCGACCCATCGGGGGCATATGAAAAAAATCATAAAAACAATGATGTACAGCCTGTCGCTGGCACTGACCCTTTACGCCGGCAACACATTGGCAGCCGCCAATGAAGCCGTGATCGCGCTGGCCAAAAAAGAGCAGCCTGCCCTGCTGAAGACGATGAAGGAGCTTGTCGATATCGAATCGGGCAGCGCGGAATTCGCAGGTCTGGAAAAGATCGCCAACCTGCTTGCGAAAAAACTCCAGGCTCTAGGCGCCAAAACCGAACTGCTCGACGCCGGCCCTGAAATCTACAAGATGTTCGACACGCCGGAAAAAATCGGCCGCATGGTGCGCGCAACCTTTACCGGCACGGGTACCCGCAAGATCCTGCTGATTGCGCATATGGATACCGTGTATCCGCTGGGCATGCTCTCGGGACAGCCGTTCAAGATTGAAGGCGACCGCGCCTACGGTCTCGGCATCGCCGATGACAAGCAGGGCATTGCCGTGATCCTGCATACGCTGACGATGCTGCGCAGCCTGAATTTCCGCGAATACGGCACGCTCACCGTGCTGATCAACGGCGACGAGGAAGTCAGCTCACCCGGCTCGCGCTTCCTGATTGAGAAACTCGGCCGCGAGCACGATGCCGTACTGTCCTTTGAGGGCGGCGGAAGCCCGCAGGTCGACCAGATCCGCCTCGCCACCAGCGGTATCGGTGCCGCCACCATCACCGTCCGCGGCCGTGCCTCGCATGCGGGGGCGGCGCCGCATCAAGGTATCAATGCACTGTATGAATTGTCGCATCAGATCCTGCAGGCACGCGACCTGTCGAATCCCAAAGTCGGGCAACACCTGAACTGGACGATGGCGCGCGCTGGCATCGTCCGCAACATGATTCCGCCGGGTGCGCAGGCGCAGGCCGATGTCCGGGTGGATCGGGTCTCGGACCTCGACGGCATTGAACAGACGCTGCGCGAGCGCATCAAAAACAAGCTGCTGCCGGAAACGGAAGTCACGCTTGATTTCGAACGCCGCCGCCCGCCGCTGCAGGCCACGGACGCATCACGCGCACTGGGCGCTCACGCCGTGCGCGTCTATGAAGAACTCGGTCAGAAACTCGATCTGCGCGACCGCCCGACCGGCGGCGGCACTGACGCCGCGTTTGCCGCGCTGTCGACCAAGGCGCCGGTGGTCGAAGGCTTCGGCCTTCGCGGCTTCGGCTCGCACTCGACCAACGCCGAGTACGTCCTGATCACTTCGATCGAGCCCCGTCTCTATCTGGCAACGCGGATGATCATGGACATCTCCAACGGCAAGGCGCCACTGCAATAACGCCCCGTCCCGGAGAACATGCACCATCGCTCTCCGGCTTTCGACTAATTCAATGCCTCGGCGGTAATATCCGCCAGCAATTTTTCGACCGCTCGCAGTACACGGATGGATTGCCCCGATCCCTGAGCCGCCGGTAAACGATACGACAGGTAAACCGTTCCCGGCGACTGCGGCAAGGGATAGACCGCGATCGAATACAGACAAAAACAATATTGCGCAGATCCGCTTCCATGGTGTCGCGCGACAGCGCAGCGCTGCAGAACTTGATCACTTCGGCCTGATTGTAAATTCTGCGGTCGCGGCCCGGATCGCGTCCGTTTCGATCGATCATCTCACCAACTTTTGCGGTGTAGTTCACCGCCAGTCCGCGGTTTTCCAAAGCTCTCACGACGCGATCACGCACATCGGCGAATTCACCCTAGGTCGATCGCAACTGCACGCCGGGTGAAGCCGCATCGGCAAGGCCGGCAACCATCAGCCAGCCCGCGCACAACATCAAGCTCAGCAGTTTCATCGGCGCCCCCATCAATTAGCGCGCAGATTTGAGCGTAAACGCCAGCCGACCGGGGCGGGACATCCCGCCGCACAGACCGCGGCCGGGGTCGATACCGGGCGCCCAAGAGCCTCGCGGAAAAAATTTTACAGGTATAACATGTTGTTTTTTATAACTATTTTAACCGGCCTTGGGGGCAGACCCGCTGCCCTCGCCTTGCCCCGGGGGGACGGATTGGGTATCTTAGCTTCCCTGCTGTTCGCGGTTGCGACCCGCTCTCCGCGACGGACACCGGACTTCTCCCGAGACCGGTTCCGCCGCAAAGCGCAGATGTCAGCCAAGTTCCTAGGGTTTACTGCCCATCGGAAACGGCCAGGCGCCTGGAATCGCAATCGGACGGGGAGTGATAGGCGCCGGTACTGCAGTCTGGGCTTCCGGTTTCGTTTTGACCGCCCGGTTTGTTGCAGCAGGTTTCTTCTTGACTGCTTTTTTCTTAGCCGGCTTTCGAGCCGGCTTTTTTTTCGCCGGCTTCTTCGCCGGTTTCTTTACCGCTTTTTTCTTGCCTGCCTTGCGGCTTGCACTTTTCGCTGCGGCCTTGCGGGTCGTTTTTTTGCTGACGACTTTTTTCTTGGCGACTTTTTTCTTCTGCGCCGCTTTCTTTTTCGCCGTCTTTTTCTTTGCTGCCTTCTTCTTGGCTTTTGCCATGGGAACCTCCATCACGGTATAGATACGGTGGCGCGCCCTGCAACAGATCGCGCCCTGCACAGCTTTTCTAGTGCAACACGGATCCGGCCTGGTAGGCCAGATTCTGGTACAGCATGTCGGGATCAATCCGCACGCCGCCACTCCAGGTCAGCAGATTGGACACCGGGTCGAATGCAACACGACGGAACAGCGAGGCATCGGACAGCACGGCCAGCGCGGTCTCCTCCACCAGGTCGCCGAGATAGACATGTCCCTCGAGACCATCGTCAAAACGCAGCCATAACGTGCAGTTGTCCTCCGCGCGCAGTTCGGTAACCGTGTGCAGATGAGGCCTGCGACTGCGGTAACGCCGGAACTTCAGACTGAGTGCCAAGGGATATACCCTCCATCGTGGTGTTGATCAAAACCCGAAAAAAACCGGCGGTTGCACCCCGCGGCTTGCGCCGCAGGGGGATAACCGCCGGCTGCCTTGCTGGGTCAGCACACCATCCCGCCCGTCAGGGGGATGCACGCGTTCCATTGCATGTTTCGTGTCGATCTCCGTCTCGTGTCCGGACTCCCCGGGATTACTCCCAGGACAAAGCGCCCCCGGTCTGATACTCGATGACACGGGTTTCAAAGAAATTGCGTTCTTTTTTCAGGTCGATCATTTCCGACATCCACGGGAAGGGGTTGCTGACGCCTTCAAACAGAACGTCGAGACCGATCTGCTGTGCACGGCGGTTGGCGATGTAGCGCAGATACTCCTTGAACATCGCCGCATTGAGACCGAGCACGCCGCGCGGCATGGTGTCTTCGGCATAACGGTATTCAAGCTCCACACCCTTGTGGAACAGTTCCTTCAGTTCCTCACGGAACTCCGAAGTCCACAGATGCGGGTTCTCCATCTTGATTGTGTTGATCAGATCAATGCCGAAATTGCAGTGCATCGACTCGTCGCGCAGGATGTACTGATACTGTTCGGCGGCACCGGTCATCTTGTTCTGGCGGCCCAGCGCGAGGATCTGCGCAAAACCGACATAGAAGAACAGGCCTTCCATCAGGCAGGCGAACACGATCAGGCTCTTCAGCAGTTTCTGGTCGGCTTCCGGCGTGCCGGTCTTGAACGCCGGATCGGTCAGCACGTCGATGAACGGGATCAGGAATTCATCCTTGGCGCGGATCGACGATACCTCGTGGTAGGCGTTGAAAATCTCGCCTTCGTTGAGACCCAGGCTTTCGACGATGTACTGGTAGGCGTGGGTGTGAATCGCCTCTTCAAAAGCCTGGCGCAGCAGGTACTGGCGGCATTCCGGTGCCGTGATGTGGCGATAGGTGCCGAGCACGATGTTGTTGGCAGCCAGCGAGTCGGCGGTAACGAAGAAGCCGAGGTTGCGCTTGACGATGCGGCGCTCGTCTTCTGTCAGACCGTTAGGGTCTTTCCACATCGCGATGTCGCGGCTCATCTGGATTTCCTGCGGCATCCAGTGGTTGGCGCAGGCCGAGAGGTATTTGTCCCAGGCCCACTTGTATTTGAAAGGCACCAGCTGGTTGACGTCGGTGCTGCCGTTGATCACGCGCTTGTCGGCAACATTAACCCGGCGCAGTTCAGTTTCCGCCTCGGGGGTCGGTGCCGACGCGCGATCGGCACCAACGGGTTGGAGGACGGCGCCGGTTGCAGCAGCCGAGCTATCTTCAAATTGCAACATCTTCAGTCTCCTTTATTAGCGTTGTCGGTGGACACCTTCCAGGGCCGGCGACAGTTTCTTGATTGTTGTTAAAGGTGAATCCGTCGCACTGCCCATAAAGCAACCTTCAACCGCACTTCCCTACCGTCTTCCCTGATTCCGCCTTGTTACAACTGCACGTTTAACGTTACTGGCAGGCTTCGCACTCGGGATCAAGTATCGAGCACACCTTGGGTTGTTCTTCCGTCGCAATACCGTCCGACGACACTGCATTCAGCTGACCAGCACGGCCCGTCGATTTTTCCGTCGATGTCGCGCCCAGCGTGCGCAGGTAGTAAGTGGTCTTCAGACCGCGCAGCCACGCCAGCTTGTAGGTTTCATCCAGTTTCTTGCCCGAAGCGCCGGCCATGTAGATGTTCAGCGACTGCGACTGGTCGATCCACTTCTGGCGGCGAGCCGCACATTCCACCAGCCAGCTCGCATCCACTTCAAATGCGGTCGCATACAGGGCGCGGACATCCGGCGGCACGCGGTCGATCTTCGCCAGAGAACCGTCGAAATACTTCAGATCCGCAACCATCACTTCGTCCCACAGATTGAGTTTCTTCAGGTCGCGCACGAGGAACTCGTTGACTACGGTGAATTCGCCCGACAGATTCGATTTGACGTAGAGGTTCTGGTAGGTCGGTTCGATGCACTGCGACAGGCCAGTGATGTTGGCGATGGTCGCCGTCGGCGCAATGGCAATGCAGTTCGAATTGCGGATGCCGACACGCTGGATGCGGCTGCGCAGGGCGTTCCAGTCGAGCTTGGTGGACATGTCGCACTCGACATAACCGCCGCGCTCTTCCGCCAGCACCTTCAGCGAATCCAGCGGCAGGATTCCGCGGTCCCACAGCGAACCCTTGAACGTCGAGTACGGGCCACGCTCTTCCGCCAGATCGGACGACGCCGAGTAGGCGGTGTAGGTCACCTGTTCCATCGAACGGTCGGCAAATTCCACCGCCGCCGGCGAACCGTAGGGGATGCGCAGCATGTGCAGGCAGTCCTGGAAGCCCATGATGCCGAGGCCGACCGGACGGTGCTTGAAGTTGGAGTTGCGCGCCTTGTTGACGTTGTAGAAGTTCAGGTCAATGACGTTGTCGAGCATGCGCATGCCGGTGCCGACCGTACGCTTGAGCTTCTCCATGTCGAGCAGGCCGGTCGACAGGTCAAGATGCGCCGGCATATTGACCGAAGCCAGGTTGCACACGGCTATCTCATCGGGGCCGGTGTTCAGCGTGATTTCCGTGCACAGGTTCGAGCTGTGAACGACGCCGACGTGCTGCTGCGGCGAACGCAAGTTGCAGGGATCCTTGAAAGTGATCCACGGGTGACCCGTTTCGAACAGCATGGTCAGCATCTTGCGCCACAGCTGCAGTGCGGGAACCTTCTTGAACAGCTTCATTTCGCCGCTGGCGCACTTCGCTTCGTATTCTAAGTAGGCCTTCTCGAAAGCCTTGCCGAATTTCTCGTGCAGATCCGGCACATCCGACGGCGAAAAGAGCGTCCACTCCCCGGCTTCCATCACGCGCTTCATGAACAGGTCGGGAATCCAGTTCGAGGTGTTCATGTCGTGGGTGCGGCGGCGGTCATCGCCGGTGTTCTTGCGCAGTTCGAGGAATTCCTCGATGTCCAGATGCCAGGTCTCGAGGTAGGAACACACTGCACCTTTGCGCTTGCCGCCCTGATTCACCGCAACGGCGGTATCGTTGACCACTTTCAGGAATGGCACCACGCCCTGCGATTTGCCGTTGGTGCCCTTGATGTAAGCACCAAGCGCGCGCACGGGGGTCCAGTCATTGCCGATGCCGCCAGCATACTTCTGCAGCATCGCGTTTTCCTTGATGGCTTCGTAGATGCCGTCGAGGTCATCGGAGACCGTGGTCAGGTAGCAGCTGGCGAGTTGCGAACGGCGGGTGCCGGAGTTGAACAGCGTCGGGGTCGAGCTCATCAGGTCGAAGCTCGACAGCACGTTGTAGAACTCGATAGCGCGCGATTCGCGCTGGCTTTCCGGTTCGTTCAGCGCGAGGCCCATCGCCACACGCATGAAAAACACCTGTGGCAGTTCGATACGCTGGCCTTCGATGTGCAGGAAATAACGGTCGTAGAGAATCTGCAGGCCGAGATAGGTGAACTTGAGGTCGCGCTGCGCGTCGAGCGCGGCACCCAGCGCCTTCATGTCGTAGTGGCCCAGACGCTCGTCGAGCAATTCAGCCTTGATGCCCTTCTGGATGAATTCCGGCAGATAGGCAGCATAACGCGTCGCCATTTCTTCCTGCGTGACTTCCTCACCCAGCGTTTCGAGGCGCATCGTGTGCATCAGCAGGCGGGCGGTGACATAGCTGTAGCCCGGATCCTGCTCGATCTGGCCGCGCGCTGCGAGGATCAGCGATTTACGCACTTCGTCGATGGGCACACCGTCGTAAAGATCGCGCTGCATCGCCTCAAGAATCGGCTGGGCGCTGACGTCACGGCCGAGGCCTGCGCAAGCGCTTTCAACCAGAGCCGTGATACGTTCGATGTCGAGCGGACGGGTTACACCGCCGTCGGTGACGTTGATGACTTGGGTTTTCTGTGCAACAGCCGCAGGTTGCGCTTCACGCTGGCGGGCGCGTTCCTTCGAACGCTCTTCGCGATAGAGCACATAGGCGCGGGCAACATGGTGTTCACCGTTGCGCATCATCGCCAGTTCAACCTGGTCCTGGATGTCTTCGATGTGGAAGGTGCCGCCGGAGGGCTGACGGCGAACCAGAGCGTTGACCACGCTCTCGGTGAGCGCGGCAACCTGCTCACGCACACGCGCAGAGGCGGCACCCTGCCCGCCATTGACCGCAATAAACGCCTTGGTCATGGCAATGGCGATTTTCGACGGCTCGAAGCCGACGACCGCACCGTTGCGGCGGATGATCTTGTATTGCGCATACACCGCCTCCCGTGCCGCCTCTTCGGTGCTGACACTGACTTGTGGGGTGGCGCGGGCCTGGGCGGAATCGACGGTGACTTGCATGTCTCATTACTCCTTGATCTTTTTAGATTTTTTTGACTACTTGGGGAAACCGAATAAAAAAGACGCCCAAGCTCACTAACCACAACATGTAGTGGTCAACACGCTATTTTCGACGAATTCTAGTGGCCGGATTTTGAATCCGCAATAGGTTTTGACGCTTTTTTTAAAAGTTCTTGAGAAACAGCAGGAAGCGCCGTAAAGCACCGAATTTGTTGCACAAAAATTGGGCAACTCAAAAGCTGCCCCCGCCGTCCCCGGCGGGCAGGCGCCAGCCGAAGCGGCCGTGCACAGACCGGCAGCCAAGGCAGGGAAGCTCCGGCCAACGCCTGACGGCAACCCTATGTTTTTATGAGGATTTTATTTTTCCAGCGCACTGAAATAACGCGTCCAGGAAAAATACGGACCGGGATCGGTCTTGCGACCGGGCGCAATGTCGGAATGTCCTACACTGGCCTGGATGGGATATCGGTCATACAAAGTACGCGCCAGCACGGTCAGGCACTCATACTGTGCATCACTGAAAGGCAGGTCGTCCGCCCCCTCCAGTTCGATGCCAACCGAGAAATCGTTGCAACGATCGCGCCCGCACCACTGCGACAGCCCGGCATGCCAGGCCCGCTTAGAACATGGCACAAACTGCAGCAGTGCGCCGTCCCGGCGGATTAAGAAGTGCGACGAAACGCGCAGACCCGCGATACCTTCGTAAAAAGGATGCGCCTGCGGATCAAGGCGATTGAGAAACAGGTCAACGATGGCGTCGCCGCCGAACTCCCCGGGCGGCAGGCTGATGTTGTGGATGACCAGCAGATCGATTCCGGAATCCGCGGGACGTTCGTCACAATTGGGAGAAGGCTGATAACACGCCTCCGCAAGCAGCCCGGCGTCGTCCAGCTTCATTCGCGTTGCAGCGCCTTACGGTTTTGCATCGAGTTCCTGCTTGATGCCGAGCCGCTGGATACGGTAACGCAGTGCGCGGAAGGAAATGCCCAATACCTTCGCCGCGGCGGTCTGGTTGTAACGCGTACGTTCCAGCGCATCCATAATCGCCTTGCGCTCGATCGCCTCCAGCCTTTCGGGCAACGGCAATCCTTCAATATCGCTGTCCTGCTCCGGCACGCGCTCGTCGGTCAGCTGCAGATCGTCCACTGAAATCTCGTTGCCGCCGGCCAGCGCCACGGCGCGTTCGAGAATATTCTCGAGTTCGCGGACGTTGCCGGGGAAATGGTAGGCCTGCAGCACCTCTTCTGCCTGCGCCGTCAGATGCAGCGAGCGGCCGTCCGCGGCATGGCGCACGAGTATCGCCTCGGCCAGCCGCGGAATGTCTTCGCGCAGTTCGCGCAGTGACGGCATACGCAGCTCGATCACATTGAGCCGGTAATACAGATCCTGACGGAAGGCGCCGCTTTTGACTTCATCGGCGAGATGCCGGTGTGTCGCGCTGATGATGCGCACATCGACATACTCCTCGCTGGTCGAGCCGACCTTGCGCACGCGTTTCTCCTGGATAGCGCGCAGCAGCTTGACCTGCATCGACAGCGGCAGATCGCCGACCTCGTCGAGAAACAGCGTGCCGCCGTTCGCCGCCTGGAAAAACCCGTCGTGGTCGGCAACCGCGCCGGTGAACGCGCCCTTGCGATGGCCGAAGAACTCGGACTCCATCAGGTTTTCCGGAATCGCGCCGCAGTTCACCGCGACAAAGGGGCCGTCGCGCCGCGAACCGTTAATGTGAATCAACCGGGCCGCCAGTTCCTTGCCGCAACCGGATTCTCCGCGGATCTGCACCGGCGCCTGACTGCGCGCCAGCTTGCCGATCATCTGACGCGCCTGCTCCAGCGGCGGCGCACAACCGATGAGGCAGGGGCCGCTGAGTGAACGCGCCGCCTCGGCCTCGGCGCTGCGCCGGTCACCGGCGGGCTGCGGCAGCTTGAGCGCCGAACGCACCAGCGCGCGTAATTGATCCAGCGAAACCGGTTTGCCGAGATAATCAAAAGCCCCGGCCTTCAGTGCCGCAACGGCATTTTCTGCGCTGCCGTGCGCGGTAATCACCGCAACGGGAAGACTGGGATGACTTTTGGTAATGTGTTCGACGATCGACAGGCCGTCGCCGTCACCCAGCCGCATGTCTGTCAGACACAGCTCGAAGGTCTTATGGCCGAGAAGCTCCATGGCTTCCGCCACACTGCCTGCGCAATGCGGCTCCAGCCCCATCCGGATCAGCGTGATGCCGAGCAGTTCCCGGATATCGGCTTCGTCATCCACCACCAGTACCTGACCGGTTGCCAACGCTTTATCCCCCTTCAACCCGCCGCACAGGTCACGGCAAACCGCGCCCCGCCGGCAGCCTCGATATATTCCAGCATCGCGCCGTTTGCTTCGCAGATTTCACGGGCCAGATGCAGTCCCAATCCGGTGCCTTCGGGATCAGTCGTGAAAAACGGCTCGAACAGTTTCGACCGGGATTCGGGCGGCACGCCGGCACCGTCATCGACGACATCCAATCTTACCGCATTGCTCCGTGCGGCACGGGCCACTTGCAGCCGTATGCAACCAGGGCTACGTGTTGAATACCGCAATGCATTACGGCACAGATTCCACAGCACCTGGTTGAGGTGATCCCGGTCGAACATCACGTAGGGATCAATCATCAGCTCCAGTTCGATTTCGTTGCCCTCCAGCCGTTCGGTGGCAACAAACTGCGCGACAAATGCCTGAAGGTACAGCGCGAGCTTGAAGCGTTCGCGTTCAGCACGCTCGCCACGATTGAGTGTCTGCACATCATTGATCATGCGGTCGAGGCGGCGCGTGTTGTCGCGGATGATGGTGGTCAGCCGCTTCGAACCCGGAGAAACACCGGACTCCTCCTGCAGCAACTCGGCGGCATGGCTGATAGCGCCCAGCGGGTTGCGGATTTCATGGGCGATATTCGCGGTCAGCCGCCCGAGTGCGGCAAGCTTCATCTGCCGTGCCTCGGCCTGGATGCGCGCCAAATCCTCCAGAAAAATCACTGCGCCGGCGCCGCGCCGCGCCGCGACCGGCACCAGACGGGCACGTAAGTTGGCGCCGATTTCAAAAACATCTGGCGTATCGATCCCCCGGAAATCGCGCAGCCATTTTTCAAAACGGCCGTGCAATGCCGGCAGATGATGCTTCAGCGCGATAACGCCCTCCCCGCGCAATCCTTCAATCATGCGTTCGGCCGCAGAATTGGACTGACGCACGATGCCGTTGCCATCGACCACGATCACGCCGTGCTCCATGTCCTGGATCACCAGCTGGTTGACCTGCGCCATATTGGCCAGATCGATTTCACGCTGCGCAGCCAGCTGTTCACTGACCAGCGAACGTTTGGCCAGGGTATGCGCCAGCCAGGCAATCGCAAAATAACCGATCGACAGCAGACCGGCCTGCGCATACTGCGTACCGCTTTCGGAAAAGCGCAGCACTTCATAGGTAAGTTCGAGAAGAATCGCTATGGTTGCGATGGCCGCGAAAAACAGTGTCAGCCGCCCGCGGGCCACCAGACCGGCGGCGGCCAGAGAAGTCAGCAGCAGCAATCCGAGCCCGCTTGACAATCCGCCGCTCGTATACATCAGCAACACGATAAACACGATATCGCCGCCGACCTGCACGGCAAGCTGCAGATTGAAACGTTCACGTGCGCGGATCAGCGCAAACATGGTCAGACCGAAGCCGGCATAAGCCGACGAACCGATCAGGTAGAGAGGCATGTCCCGTGAACCGAACTGGAACAGGTCGTCCCAATAGGCTGCCGCAAGGAGCAGCAGCAGCGCCGAAACAACGCGATAGGTATTGAACAGTTGCAGCGAGCGCCAGTAGGCGTCTGGAACAGGGCGTCCACCCGGTCCGCCCGGAACAGCGGGGATGGCGGCTACGGCGTCAGTGGTCATGGAACCGCTCACCGGGAACGGCGGAAATCATGTTGATGACGGGCCGAACAGAAAAATTCCTGTCCGGCCATGATACTTTCACCTCGCGGCAGATGAACGCCGCACTGCGCACAACGCACCATGTCTTCTGCACCCTGCGGCGGCGTCTTTTCAGCGCGCTCGCCGGACTTCGCTTCCGAACGCCGGCGCAGACCGCGGACCAGCCAGAGTGCGGCGGCAAACACAATGACAAGCAGGATGATCTTGGACATTCAGGCTCCACCGCAGAATCAGCCGGCATGCGCAGGACGTGTCCGGTGTTTGAGAACAGAACCTGCTCCGGATCAACAGCCCGCGCTTGCAGAAACCGCGAAACCGGATTGTAGCTGTCTATGGTCGCGGTCAACCCGACGATTTCACGTTTGCCGGCGTGGCCAAACAAGGGGCACCGGATCAACCGGTGCTGCTTGATGGTGCCGCGTGAACCGGAAACTGGAGGGGTGGCGGGCCGTAGCGGTAAGAACCGTGGACGGCATCAAAAAATCCTGGTCGGGGTGAGAGGATTCGAACCTCCGACTCCTGCGTCCCGAACGCAGTACTCTACCAGGCTGAGCTACACCCCGAATGGCACAAACACGAAGGGCACGTTGCGCGTGCCCTTGAGGTCAATGCGATCGCGTTACCGCGATCGAAGCCAATTGTATCAAAGAATCGCGATACTGCGTGGCCGGAATCACCGACAGCGCCGCGCGGGCCGCCTCGGCTTCGGCTTCGGCCTGGCGCCGCGTGTAATCCAGCGCGCCGGAACCGCTGATGGCAGAAAGAACCCCTTCCAGTTCAGCCAGTCCGCCGGAAGACACGGCATGGCGCACCAGCGCTGCCTCTTCCGCC
Organism: Burkholderiales bacterium; assembly: GCA_030833315.1. Taxonomy (GTDB): domain Bacteria; phylum Pseudomonadota; class Gammaproteobacteria; order Burkholderiales; family SG8-41. The sequence continues at coordinate 37,562 of JAURHM010000015.1, read as the reverse complement.
GAGCCTTTGCGCATCGCATAAATCAGCGGCAGCGTTGGCTTGCCCTCGGCCAGATCATCGCCGATGTTCTTGCCGATAACCCCGGCCTCCCCGGAGTAATCCAGCGCATCGTCAATCAGCTGGAAAGCGGTGCCGAGATGGATGCCGTAAAGCGCTATTGCCTGTTCAACCTCGGGCGTGGCGCCGGCGAGAATCGCACCGAGCCGTCCGGCCGCTTCAAACAGCTTGGCCGTCTTGTAGCGGATGACCTGCAGATAGCTCTCTTCGTCGATATCGGCATTGCGGCAGTTCATCAGTTGCAGCACTTCGCCCTCGGCAATGATGTTGGTGGCGTCAGCCAGCACCTGCAGCACACGCATGTCGCCCACGTTGACCATCATCTGGAAAGCGCGGGAATAAACAAAGTCGCCGACCAGCACCGAGGCCGCATTGCCGAACAGGGTATTGGCCGTGGGCCGGCCGCGGCGCAGTGCCGATTCGTCGACGACATCATCGTGGAGCAGAGTAGCGGTATGAATGAATTCGACCACGGCAGCCAGCGTGTGGTGGGCAGTGCCGCGATAGCCGAGCGCGCCAGCCGACAGCAGCACCAGCGCCGGACGCAGCCGCTTGCCGCCACCACCGATGATGTATTCGGCAACCTGGCGGATCAGCACCACATCGGAATGCAGCTGGTCGCGGATCACCTGGTCGACCGCCTGCATGTCTGCAGCGATCAGTTTTTGAAGTTGGTCTAGGGCCACGGGCGAGGAAAAAAGCGGGATGATAACAACATCGCGGGGTTCCAGCGCGGCGCCCGGCACCTTGCCCGCCTCAAGATGGCAGCCAAGTCGTTGATTTTTATCTGGTATCCCATTGGCATCGGGTTTACAGATATTTTGACTGAGCCCCCGGAGGCTTGTATAATCGCCGGCTTTACGTAGTTCGAGTTGAGGGGTTTCCCATGTATGCGGTAGTCAAGACCGGCGGCAAACAGTATCGCGTGAGCGCTGGCACCAAAATCAAGGTTGAACAGCTGACGGCCGATGTCGGGTCGGAAGTCACTCTGGACCAGGTCCTGATGATTGCCGAAGACGGCAATGTCAAACTGGGCGCGCCGCTGGTGGCTGGCGCCGCAGTCAAAGCCAAAGTCCTGTCCCAGGGCCGTGGTGACAAGGTGCGCATTTACAAAATGCGCCGGCGTAAACACTATCGCAAGTCGCAGGGCCATCGGCAGAATTTCACCGAGCTCGAAATCACGGGCATTGCAGGTTAAGGAGAGCACATCTCATGGCACATAAAAAAGCTGGCGGCAGCTCACGTAACGGCCGCGACTCGGAATCCAAACGACTGGGTGTCAAACGCTTCGGTGGTGAACTGATCCCCGCCGGGAGCATCATCATCCGCCAGCGCGGCACCCAGGTGCATCCCGGCGAAAACGTCGGCATGGGCCGCGACCACACGCTGTTTGCGAAAGTAAACGGACGCGTGCAGTTTGCGCTCAAGGGCCCGCAGCAGCGCCAGACGGTGAGCGTCGTTCCCGCCTGATTGCAAGACACACTGTAGAAAAGGCCCTGTTAAACAACAGGGCCTTTTTCATTTGAGGAAGCCATGAAATTCATTGATGAAGCACGAATTGAAGTGCACGCCGGCAAGGGCGGCGACGGCGTTGCCAGTTTCCGCCGTGAAAAATTCGTGCCGCGCGGCGGCCCGGACGGCGGCGACGGCGGTCGCGGCGGCAGCATCTTTGCGATTGCCGACCGCAACATCAATACCCTGATCGACTACCGCTACGCGCGCATCCACCGTGCCAAGAACGGACAGAAAGGCATGGGCTCGGACTGTTACGGCCGTGCCGCAGCGGATATCGAGCTGCGCATGCCGGTGGGCACCGTGGTCAGCGACGCCGAGACCGGCGAAATCCTGTTCGACCTCGCACACGACGGCGATCGCGTCACGCTGGCGAAGGGCGGGCAAGGCGGACTGGGCAATCTACACTTCAAATCCAGCACCAACCGCGCGCCGCGGCAGTTCACTTTCGGCGAGCCGGGGGTTTCGCGTTATCTGCAGCTCGAACTCAAGGTGCTGGCGGACGTCGGCCTGCTGGGCATGCCCAACGCCGGTAAATCCACGCTGATCCGTGCCATCTCGGCAGCACGTCCGAAAGTCGCGGACTACCCGTTCACAACACTGCAGCCGAACCTCGGCGTGGTTCGCGCCGACGAGAACCGCAGTTTTGTCGTGGCGGACATCCCGGGACTGATCGAGGGCGCTGCGGAAGGCGCCGGCCTGGGCCATCAGTTCCTGCGCCATCTGGCGCGCACCAAACTGCTGCTCCATGTCATTGATGTCGTGCCGCCGGACCCGGATACCGATGTTGTCCGCGACGCCAAGGCACTGGTACGCGAACTGCGCAAGTATGATGAGGCCCTGTACCGCAAACCGCGCTGGCTGGTATTCAACAAACTCGACTTGGTCCCCGAAATAGACCGTGAAAATCTCGTGCAGTCACTGCTGAAAAAACTGGGCGTCAGCCGCAAGTATTTCGCCATCTCCGCAATCAGCGGTGACGGCTGTCGGCCGCTGGTCTTCGCCGCGATGGAGCACCTGGAACAACAGCAGGACAAATCGCAAAAGACCGCGCGAAAGAAAACGGTCAAGGCGGAAGCATGAGCGGCGCGGCGCAATCGGTGATCCACAAGGCCCGCCGGCTGGTAGTCAAGGTCGGCAGCGCGCTGGTCACCAACTCCGGACTGGGCCTCGATCACGCCGCACTCACCGGCTGGGCGGAGCAGATTGCCCGCCTGCGCCATGACGGCAGGGAAGTGGTGTTGGTTTCGAGCGGCGCCATCGCCGAAGGCATGCAGCGCCTCGGCTGGTCGCGCCGCCCGAATGCACTGCACGAGCTGCAGGCCGCAGCCGCTGTCGGCCAGATGGGCATGGTGCAGGTCTATGAATCCTGTTTCCGCAGCCACGGCCTGCTGGCCTCGCAGATTCTGCTGACCCACGAGGACCTCGCCGATCGCAAGCGTTATCTCAACGCGCGTTCAACGCTGCGCACCCTGCTCAATCTCGGCGCGATTCCGGTGATCAATGAAAACGACACCGTGGCCATCGATGAAATCCGCTTCGGTGATAACGATACGCTGGCGGCCCTGGTCACCAACCTGATTGAAGCCGATGCGCTGATCATCCTCACCGATCAGCAGGGTCTTTACAGCGCTGACCCGCGCAGGGATCCCTCTGCAACACTGGTTGCCGATGGCACCGCCGGCGACCCCTTCCTGGAAACCATCGCTGGCTCAACCGGCAGTGCGATTGCCCGCGGCGGTATGCTGACCAAGATCCTCGCTGCGAAACGCGCCGCGCGCAGCGGTGCGCATACCATCATCGCCTCAGGACGCGAAAAAGACGTGCTGCTGCGCCTCGCCAAGGGCGAACGCGTCGGCACCCAGCTGCTGGCCGGACAGGCGACAGTGGTCGCACGCAAGCAATGGCTGGCTGATCACCTCCAGGTGCGCGGCCGGGTCACGCTGGATGCCGGCGCTGTCAAAGCATTACTGGTGGACGGCAAGAGTCTGCTGCCGGTCGGCGTTTGTGATGCCAGCGGTGACTTCGAGCGCGGCGAAGTGGTCAGCTGTCTGGACGAGAGCGGCAGGGAGATTGCCCGCGGCCTGATCAACTACAGCTTTGCCGACACCATGCGCATTCTGCGCACGCCGTCGAGCCAGATTGAAGCGAAGCTGGGTTACGTCGACGAACCGGAACTGATGCACCGGGACAATCTGGTGCTGCTGTAAGGCCCGTGCTGTAAGGATCGAAGATCCGCCCCGTCAGAGTTTACGGCTTCGGTCTGGCACGCAAGGCACTGACGATCTTTTCCGAAGAGCTGATCATGAGCTTTCCATCGCAGAAATATTCACGATAAAGCGTATTGTGGTGCGCCAGCGTTTCCTTGAACTCTACCGGCCGCCACTGCGGATTGCGCGCACGGGCCCAGGTCCTGTCGTTGCGCCCGATGGCATAGTATTTCTGCTCCCGCGACTCGCAGCGAATGCCTTCGAAAGAAACATTCGTCGCACCGCCGGAAGTCTTGATGACCATCGTGTAACGCACCACCCCGTCGCCACCCGTTGAAACCGACTTGCTGTCGACAAAATAGCGGTGCGTGGTGATCGCGTTGACATTCAGGGGGATCAGACTCTCGTCCGAGGGATAGGCCGGCAACTGGGCCTGCATTTCCGACCATGGTGTGATTTCCCGGTCGAAGGTGTAGTCCCAGCCATCCCACTGCTTTTGCGCCAGCACAGCAGTACAGAACAACGCAAGCACCGCACCTGGCAACCACCGATTGAATAATCTCTGCATGCCGTCCATTCTACTCGCGAGACGGCACTGACCACGATCCCGCGGCAGCCACCGCACACCCTCAGGCGAGATCGGCCATCAGCGAAGCGCACATGGCGTCGGAGATCCGCGGCACGGTCGCGGAGTAATTGGGATGATCAACGCCCATCGCCAGCAGCGCACCGCTGCGCAAAGCCGAAATCATGGGCGAAGTCAGCTCAAACCGCAGAAAATGCACTGACGAGGTTTTCTGTTCGTTTTCACGTTCGAGATCCTCGTCGGCAATCGCAAAAACACGGTCGCTGCCGGCCACCTGCACCCAGACCTTGTCTTCAATGCCGATCAGCTGTGCCAGCCGGGTGCGCCGTTCGTTCTCATCGGGATATTCAAGGAGCATGGTGGCTTTCCAGTTGCTGCCGTCGGGCACCAACGGGTTATAGGCGCCAAGTTCATCGAGAATGCCCTCCTCCTCGAATATCCGCTCGACGCGCAACATCTCCTGCACCTGGTAACGGATAGTCAGCTCGTCTTCAAAAATCAGCGTGAGGTTCTCGCCAAGCGGCAATGTGCGGTCTTTCTTGTGCGCAATCACCTTGGCACGGAATTCCGGGCGCGCCTTGGCGTAAAGCTCAAGCGGCATCAGGGTCTCTGGGGAAATCTGCGGCATGTTCGTTCTCACAGTCCGTATGCAATGCGTATCAGGGTAATAGGATGTTGTTTTTCCGCGCTGCCGCCTGCTCCACTTTCACCGGCTTTACTTTCATCAATACCCTGCTGGATATGACGTCCGGCGATGGCGCAGTCGGAACTGATGTAATCGGGCTCGGCATCACCCATCAGGCGGAACACCGGGCGGCCGATTTTCATCGATTGATCAAAGAATTCACTTTTCACGCCCCAAGTGCCATCATGACCGGCGCAGCGTTCAACCGTATTGACCTGGGTCTCCGGCACCATCTCCAGCAATTCGCGCGTCTTCTGCCCCATGTTCTGCACGCGCAGATGACAGGGGATGTGGTACGAAACCTTGCCCAGCGGTTTGCTGAATTCCTTTTTCAGCAGAGCATCCTTATGGCGCAATACCAGATATTCGAAGGGATCGAACATGGCGGCCGCAACCGCTTTGACATCAGCGTCATCCGGGAACATCAGCGGCAGTTCCTGCTTGAACATCAACGTGCAGGACGGTACCGCACTGAGAATCGCGTAACCTTCGCGCGCGAGTTTCGCCAGCACCGGAATATTCAGTTCCTTGTTGCGCTGGACAGCCTCCAAATCGCCCAACTCCAGCTTGGGCATCCCGCAGCAGGCTTCCTTCTCGACCACGATCGACGGCACCTCGTTATGCGCAAGGATCTTCAACAGATCGTGGCCGATGCCCGGCTCGTTGTAATTCACATAGCAGGTCGAGAAGATCGCGACCTTACCCGGGGTCTGTTGCCCGTCCCTGACAGGGAATGAAGCATCCGGTTTGGCTGTGGAGCGGAACTTCGCGCTGTCGTATTCCGGCAGCACGCGGTCCTGGTGGATGCCCAGCACACTGTCCATGACCTTGCGCACCGGCGCGGTCTTGTTGGCGGCATTAACCATCTGCACCACCACCGGAATAGAAGCGAGCTTGCCCAGCGCATCGGTGCTCGAAAGCAGCTTGTCGCGGAAACTGGTACCTCCCTTACGGAACTTCACCGCCTTGGCGCGCAGCATCAGGTGGGGAAAATCCAGATTCCATTCGTGCGGCGGCACGTAGGGACATTTGGTCATGTAACACATGTCGCAGAGGTAACAACGGTCGATGACTTCCCAGTAATCCTTCTTGGGAATGCCATCGACTTCCAGCGTCGGACTCTCATCGACCAGGTCAAACAGTTTGGGAAACGCCGTGCAGAGATTTACACAACGACGGCAACCATGGCAGATGTCGAAAACACGCTCGAGTTCCTTATCGAGTTTTTCCTCGTTATAGAAATCCTCGGATTTCCAGTCGAGCGGATGCCGGGTTGGGGCCTCGAGACTACCTTCGCGTGCGGTCATGGTCGTATATGTTGCTTGATAGGTTGTGCTGAAAAGAAAGAGGCGCACATGCGCCCCTTTCTCCGCTGGATCCTGGTTGCGGATCAGTCAGCCAGCGCGTCCAGGGCTTTCTGGAAGCGGTTGGCGTGCGAGCGCTCGGCTTTCGCCAGAGTCTCGAACCAGTCGGCGATTTCGCCGAAACCTTCATCGCGCGCGGTTTTTGCCATGCCCGGGTACATGTCGGTGTACTCGTGGGTCTCGCCGGCAATCGCGGCCTTCAGGTTGTCGCGGGTGCGGCCGATCGGCAGATCCGTTGCGGGATCACCGCAGGCTTCCATGTATTCCAGATGGCCATGGGCGTGGCCGGTTTCACCTTCTGCAGTGGAACGGAACACGGCAGCTACATCGTTCTGGCCTTCGACGTCGGCTTTGGCTGCGAAGTAAAGATAGCGGCGGTTGGCTTGCGATTCGCCGGCAAAAGCGGCTTTCAGATTGCCGTGGGTTTTCGAATTCTTGAGCTGCATAAAAACTCCTTTAAAAACAATAGGTTACTTAAATACCTCACACGTGTTTCCGTGCTCAGGGACAAGCTACCACACAGATGTTTAGACTAAATCTAATCTGTGAACGAAGTGTAAGTCCAAGCTCGGCGCAGAGTCAACAATCGGCGTCGTATTGACCATGACAAAACATGGTCAATGCCCGAGACTGGCCTCAATATCGGCAAAAGTGCGGGCAACCGCTTTGATGGTAATGGCAATGCCCAGCTGCCGCGCAATCTGCGTCGCCGAAAAGACGCCGCGAACACGCGGCCGGCCGCCTTCAGCGTGGAAACAATATGTCCGACGGTCGCCGCCTCGACATCGCGGATGTCCAGCGCCTCCAGAGCATCCCGCGGCGTCAAGATGTCGCGGACCTGAACCTCGCTGCGATGCACACCCTGCTGCACCGCTGTCTTGACCGGCTTTTCGCCGAGCACATCATTGGCCGTAACAAGTCCGTGAACCCGGCGATCCGCATCGACCACCAGCAGCAGGCGCACACCGCGCTGGATCATCCGGCGGTGGGCCTCATCGACCGTATCCCCGGGGAGAATGATGACGGCAGTGACCTTGGTCAGATCGGTCACACATCGACAGCCGGACTGTCGATGCGCACGCGCTCAAGCACGGGCTGAGCGGGTTGCGCATAGCTGCTGCGGCCTCCAGCGCAACAGGTTTGATTGCCGCATAGTCGCGAACCGTTTCCGCCACCATTCTCTTCGAGAAACTTCGTTCGGAACCGTTGCCTTAACGGCCTTACTGCCCGTTTGCAGGAGATGGAGAATTACACGCCAACAAGCGGCGCACGCTGACGCTTGCGCTGATCCTGCCGTTTTACCAGGAACCGGGACAACTCGTTCAGCGCCTGTTCATAAACAGCGCGTTTGAATTCGATGACATCCTGCGAAGGCGCCCAGTAGTCGTGCCAGCGCCAGGCGTCAAACTCCGGCTTTTCGGAGGCACGCAGACAAACGTCGCAATCGCGTCCGACCAACCGCAGCAGAAACCAGATCTGCTTCTGCCCGCGATAATTCCCGCGCCACTCCCGGCGCAGCCAGCGTTCCGGCACTTCGTAACGCAGCCAGTCCCGCGTACGCCCCAGCACTTCCACATGCTCGGGCTTCAACCCAACCTCTTCGTGCAATTCGCGGTACATCGCGGCTTCCGGGCGCTCACCGCCTTTGATCCCGCCCTGCGGGAACTGCCAAGAATGCTCGCGTACCCGCTTACCCCAGAAAACCTCGTTTTTCCAATTGCACAAAACGATCCCGACGTTGGGGCGATAGCCATCTCTGTCGATCATGGTCATCCCCGAATGCGTTTAACATATGGAACTGATTTTTTCACAAATCCCCCGGCATTGAAAGCCCGGAACATGATCTGTTTTCAGGGATAAAGCTGTTCGTCATCGTGCCTGTTCATGTCATGAAAACCGGCCACGAACTGGGAAAACTCAAGGCCGCCGTAACGCGGCTCCAATACGGCCGCGCGCAACCGCAAATCCGCCCAGCGCTGCGGGCCGGGGGCGTCGCGAAAACCAAACGCGATCACATTCCCCAGTTTGCGCGCCTTCAGGCACAAAGTGCCTCCCGGAAAAGCCTCTTCGATGCGTTTGAGCACGTCATTGAACTCGCGGTCACCGCCCCACAGATTGACCACCAGCATGCCACCCGGCTTCAGCCGTTCGCGACAGTCGGCATAAAACTCGCGGGTCGCCAGCGCTTCGACATGTGATTCGGCGTCATAACCGTCCACCATGATCAGGTCGGCAGCAATATCGTTGCGGGCCATGTATTCGGCACCATCGCCGATGATCACCTCAAATTGCCCTCCGTCGGCCGGTACCAGAAAACACTGCCGGGCAATCGCTACGACCTGGGGATCAATCTCCAGCACCCGCACCCGCGCCTCGGGAATGTAGTGGCGTACAAACTTGGCCACGGACCCGCCGCCGAGACCGACCATCAGCACATCGCGGGGCTCTGGCTGAAACAGCAGGCAGGCCATCATCGAACGGGTGTAAGACAGTTCCAGGTCGTTGGGACGGGCAATGCGCATTGAACTCTGCACGGTGTCGCTGCCGATGTGCAGGGAACGCACGCCGTATTTTTCGCTGACGTAAACAGTCTTGGCGTCCTCTGCGGGCTTTCGCAGGCGCCATTTCGGCACAAATCGCATCGTGTTTCCGGGGGAAGGTTGCTCTAGTGTCCTGTAGAATAAGGCCTTTTCCCGATCTGGAACAGGCATGCGCGTTACGCAATTTCTCATCTCCACGTTGAAGGAAGCTCCTTCCGAAGCCGAAGTCGTCAGCCACAAGCTCATGCTGCGCGCCGGGCTAATCAAACGTCTTACCAGCGGAGTCTATACTTGGATGCCCCTGGGCCTGCGCATACTGCGTAAGGTTGAAACCATCATCCGCGAGGAAATGAACCGCGGCGGCGCCATCGAACTGCTGATGCCAGCGGTACAGCCGGCGGAGCTGTGGCAGGAATCAACGCGCTGGGAGCAATACGGCCCGGAACTGCTACGCATCAAGGACCGCCACCAGCGTGATTTCTGCTTCGGCCCGACGCATGAAGAAGTGGTCTGCGACGTCGTCCGCCGCGAGATCAAGAGCTATCGGCAACTGCCGTTGAACCTGTACCAGATCCAGACCAAGTTCCGCGACGAGATCCGTCCGCGTTTCGGCGTCATGCGCGGTCGCGAGTTCCTGATGAAAGACGCCTATTCCTTTCACGTGAACTACGACGATCTGGTACGCGAATACCGCAATATGCATGACACCTACAGCCGAATCTTTACCCGGCTGGGATTGAAGTTCCGAGCCGTCGCCGCGGACACCGGTTCGATCGGCGGCACCGGATCACATGAATTCCACGTACTCGCCGACTCCGGTGAAGACGCCATCGCTTACTGCCCGCAATCTGACTATGCCGCCAACGTCGAACTGGCCGAAGCGGTCGCACCGGCAAAACCACGTCCTGCTGCTGCGCAGACCATGCAAAAGGTGCACACGCCCGGCGTGAAGACCATCGCCGAACTCAGCGCCTTCCTGAAGCTGCCGGCAGCACTTACCGTGAAAGCCGTGGTTGTTGATGGCACCGACGGTAAACCCGTGCTGCTGCTGGTACGCGGCGATCACGAGCTCAATATGATCAAGGCCGGCAAACTGGCTCTGGTGCAGCAGCCGGTGACATTCGCCTCGGCTGAAGCCATCCGCGCCGCATTCAAGGCCGACCCCGGTTCGCTCGGCCCCGTCGGATTCAGCGGCACGGTCATCGCCGACCGCGCTGTCGGCGCAATGGCAGATTTTGTCGTCGGTGCCAATGACAATGATCACCACCTGACCGGCGTGAACATCGGCCGCGACTTTGCAGAACCGGTTTTTGCCGACATCCGCAACGTGGTTAACGGCGACGCTTCGCCCGACGGCAAGGGTGTTCTGGAACTCTGCCGCGGCATCGAAGTCGGCCACATTTTCCAGCTGCGCACCAAATACTCGAAGGCGCTTAACCTCGCTTTTCTCGACGAGACCGGCAAATCGCAGATCATGGAAATGGGCTGCTACGGCATCGGCGCCACCCGCGTCGTTGCTGCAGCCATTGAGCAGAACTACGACGAGCGCGGCATCATTTTCCCGAAAGCCATCGCGCCTTTCGACGTCGCCATCGTGCCTATCGGCTACGGCAAAAGCGCACAGGTCCGCGAAGCCGCGGACCATCTGCATGACGCACTCACTGCTGCCGGCATCGACGTCATTCTCGACAACCGCGATGAACGCCCCGGCGTCATGTTCGCCGACATGGAACTGATCGGCGTGCCGCATCGCGTGGTCATCGGCGATCGCGGTCTCAAGGAAGGCCAGATCGAATACAAGGGCCGGCGCGATGCAGAAGCCCGCACCCTGCCGTTGACCGATGCAGAAACATCATTAAAATCAATGATATGCGGAGAATCAACACAGCACTGAGTACGGCATTGAGCGGCCTGATGCTGCTCGCACCGCTCACTGTTCACAGCGGCGCACAGAAATACGAACCGCTGTCCGCGAGCGTACAGGCCAGTCTGCACCGCGCCATTGCCGATCAGGCCACGCCGGTCGTTGCTTTTGATGACGAACGCGAAGCCCGCGCCTGGCTGGCGGCCATGTCATCGCGGCTGGAAAAAAAAATCCCTGACCGGGTGGCGCGCGAGGAATTTCTGCTGACCGTACATTACGAAGCGCGTCGCGCCGGACTCGACCCGCAACTGGTGCTGGGCCTGATCCAGGTGGAAAGCGCATTCCGCAAATACGCCGTCTCCAGCGCAGGCGCCCGCGGCTATATGCAGGTCATGCCGTTCTGGGCCAAGCTGATCGGCACCACCGAGCACAATCTGTTCAACCTGCGCACCAACCTGCGTTACGGCTGCGCCATCCTCCGCTACTACGTCGATATCGAAGGCGGCAACCTGTTCCGCGCGCTGGGCCGTTATAACGGCAGTCTGGGCAAGCCCGAATATCCGAACATGGTCCTGCGGGCCTGGGACGGCAACTGGCGTTACACACCGCCGGCCGGCGTGCGCACAGCTCAATAGTTTTCCGGAAACATCCCATGCCCGAAATCCTCGTGCTTTATTACAGCCATCACGGCGCAACCCGTGAGATGGCGCAATTGATTGCCCGCGGCATCGAACAGGCAGGCGCCACAGCGCGTCTGCGTACGGTGCCCAGGGTTTCAACAGTTGCCGAAGCCAGCGAACCCGAAATCCCGCCTGAAGGCGCACCCTACGCAGAACTCCGAGACCTGGAGGAATGCGCCGGTCTTGCGCTCGGCTCGCCGACGCGTTTCGGCAATATGGCGGCGCCGATGAAATATTTCTGGGATGGTACCGCCAGCCTCTGGCTGAAGGGATCACTCGCCGGCAAACCGGCGGCCGTCTTCACCTCCACCGCCAGCCTTCACGGCGGACAGGAAACCACACTAATCTCAATGATGCTGCCGCTGCTGCACCATGGCATGCTGATCGTCGGTCTGCCATACTCGGCGCCGGAACTACTGACAACCGCGACGGGCGGCACACCCTACGGCCCCAGCCATCACGCCGGCGCAGCCAGCGATCTGCCGGTTTCGGAACACGAACGCAAACTGTGCATTGCACTCGGCAAGCGCCTCGCCGAAATCACTCTGAAGCTCGGGAAATGACCCGTTCGCGCAGCACCCATCTGGCAGCAGCAGGGGCGCTGTCGATGCTGATCCTGTTATGTCTGGCATGGGAGCTGTGGCTGGCACCCTTGCGGCCGGGCGGCTCATGGCTCGCGCTGAAGGTGCTGCCGCTGTTGTGGATTACGCCCGGTATCGTTCGCGGCCGGCTGTACACCTTCCGCGCATCAACGATGCTGATCATGGCCTACTTCGCCGAAGGCACAGTCCGTGCTTATACCGATCAGGAAGTGAGCGGATTGCTGGCGTTTGCAGAAATCGCGCTGACCAGCCTGTTTTTTGTGCTGGCCATCGCCCATGTCCGGGCCAGCCGCGCCGTCAGATCCTGACCACGCGCAGTATCAACATCAGTGCCAGCGACAACACGATGCTGGTCGCCACCGGAAAATAAAAACGCCGGCCACGGCGTTCAACACTGACGTCACCAGGCAGGCGCCCCAATCCCATCTTCGCCAGCCATGGGCCGGCAATACCGAGCACGAACAACACCACCGCGAGGGTAACCAGCCACTTCAGCATGCCGGCCACCCGGATTCGCGATGTTGTCGTTTGTTCAAAGCTGGGGATTCAGCCGTTCAGTCTTGGCGCACAGCTTGTTGACGGCATTGATGTAGGCCTTGGCCGAGGCGACAACAATGTCGGTATCCGCGCCCTGCCCGTTGACGACCCGCCCGTCTTTCGACAGGCGCACGGTAACCTCACCCTGCGCATCGGTGCCGGTGGTAATGGCGTTCACCGAGTAGAGCAGCAGTTCAGCCTTGCTGGTCACCAAGGCCTCGATGGCCTTGAATGCGGCATCGACCGGTCCGCTGCCTTCCGACTTGGATGGCAATTCCTTGCCGTTGTCGGAAATGACGATGCGGGCGAAAGGCTGCTCACCGGTTTCCGAATGCGCAGTCAGCGATACCAGATTGTAACGTTCGTTCTCGATATGCTCGAGGTTCTCTTCGCTGATCAGCGCGTGCAGATCCTCATCGAATATCTCGCGCTTCTTGTCAGCAAGTTCCTTGAAGCGCTTGAACGCGGCGTTGAGCGCCTCTTCCGATTCCAGTTCAACGCCGATTTCCTGCAGACGCGTCTTGAAGGCATTGCGACCGGAAAGTTTGCCCAGCGTCAAACGGTTGGTAGTCCAGCCCACTGACTCGGCGCTCATGATTTCGTAGGTCTCGCGGTGCTTGAGCACGCCATCCTGGTGGATGCCCGACTCATGTGCAAAGGCATTGGCGCCGACGATGGCCTTGTTCGGCTGCACCGGATAACCGGTGATGCCGGAAACCAGTTTCGACGCCGGCACGATCTGGGCGGCATCAATATTGGTATCGCAGGCAAAGACATCCTGACGGGTACGCACCGCCATGACGATTTCTTCGAGCGCGGCATTGCCTGCCCGCTCGCCAAGGCCGTTGATGGTGCACTCCACCTGGCGGGCGCCGTTCTGCACGGCGGACAGGGAATTGGCCACCGCAAGGCCGAGGTCATTGTGGCAATGTACCGACCAGATGACCTGGTCTGAATTCGGAACGCGCTCGCGAAGGTTCCTGATCAGCTGACCATACTGGTCGGGCAGCGTGTAGCCGACGGTATCGGGCACATTGATCGTACGTGCCCCGGCCTTGATCACCTGCTCGAGAATACGGCAGAGAAAATCCAGGTCGGAACGGCCTGCGTCTTCGGCGGAAAACTCGACGTTGTCGGTGTAATCGCGCGCCCACTTGATCGCCCGCACGGCCTGGTCGATCACCTGGGAGGGCTCCATGCGCAGTTTCTTTTCCATGTGAATGGGGGAAGTGGCGATGAAGGTGTGGATACGCGGCTGCGCTGCCACTTTCACGGCCTCACCGCAGCGGCGTACATCCTTCTCGTTGGCGCGCGCCAGTCCGCAAATGGTGCTTTCCTTGATGGCCCGCGCCACCGCCTGCACCGAGTCGAAGTCGCCTTCACTCGCCGCGGGGAAACCCGCTTCGATGACATCCACGCGCATGCGCTCCAGCTGGCGCGCAATACGCAACTTGTCTTCCTTGGTCATGGATGCGCCAGGACTCTGCTCGCCGTCGCGCATCGTCGTATCGAATATGATCAATTTCTCTTTAGCCATGATTCATGCCTCAGCATTAATCGGGATGCGGCAAAGGCATCCCTTAATCGGGTCTCCCTGCACCTTGAACATCGTGCCGGACGGGGAACTGCAAATCGGAAGTTGGAGTGGGTTTATCGCGCGCGGCCGCGCAGCAGCAGACCGGCCAGCGCGAGCGCGGCAACGGGGAACAGCGAGTGGGTCTGCGTTAAACGACACATAGTCTATGAAATATATCGACTTTCCAAATGGGCTGCAAGCCGGCCTAGCCGGCAGCAGGTGGCTCGGAGGGCGGCCGTCTCCGGAATTTGTCATAGACCCACAATGCATAGCCCGAAAGGCCGTACGCCATGAACAATGCAAACAGCATCTCGGGGAGCGTACCTGCGAACGAAATCAGTAGCACGAATCCCAGGGCAATTGCCACCACCGCGGAGAACGGCACGCTCTTGCGCAGGTTGATGTCCTTGCCGCTGTAGAAACGGAGATTGCTGACCATGGTCAACCCGGCTACCAGCGTCAGTCCCCATGCCAGCCATTTCACGTCGGCGCCCCGAACCTGATATTCGGACATCGCCAGCACCAGTCCGGCCACCAAGGCTGCTGCTGCGGGACTGGGCAGCCCCTGGAAGAAACGCTTGTCGACGACATCAATATTGGTATTGAACCGCGCCAGCCGCAGCGCGGCGCAGGCGCAATAAACAAACGCGGCGATCCAGCCCAGTTTGGTCGACAGCCACGGCCCCAGCATCGGCACCGTTTTCATTGCGGCAAAGTCCTTGAGCGCCCAGACATAAACCACCAGAGCCGGCGCAACGCCGAAGGACACCATGTCGGACAGACTATCCAGTTCAGCGCCGAAATCGCTTTGTGTCCGGGTCAAGCGGGCAATGCGGCCGTCAAGTCCATCCAGAACCAGCGCCACAAAAATGGCGATTGCCGCCAGCTCAAAACGGCCGCTGACCGCCTGCACCACAGCGTAAAACCCGGCAAACAACGCAGCCAGCGTGAACATATTGGGCAGCCAATAGATGCCGCGCCGCGCAAAGCGGGATTTGATGAACTGCTTGTTTTCTTTGAGTTCAGCCATGGTGCAGATGTTAAACCATCAGCCAGAATCGCGTCAGACAGCTTCGCCGCAGCTCACGACATTGCGGCAAGAACGGTTTCCGTCGCATAAACCTTGTCGCCGACCGAAACGCGGGGAACGGCATTCAGCGGCAGGTAAACATCCACACGCGAGCCGAAGCGGATAAAGCCATAACGGTCACCGCGGCTGAACGACTGACCCACGTGGGCATAACACAGGATGCGGCGGGCAATCAGGCCGGCAACCTGCACGCAGGTCACATCATGTCCGCCGGCAGTCCGCAGACAGGTCACCGCACGTTCGTTGTCGGTCGAGGCTTTGGACAGTTCGGCGTTAACGAACTTGCCCGGGAAATACAGGGTCTTGGTGACTGTGCCATCAACCGGAATGCGGTTTGAATGCGCATTAAAGACGTTCATGAACACACTGATTTTCAGCGCATCACGTTCGAGGTACGGGTCACGCACCTTCTCGACCGAAACGATGCGGCCGTCGGCAGGTGAAATCACCGCGGCGGGATCTGCAGGAATCGTTCGCTGGGGGTCGCGGAAAAACTGCAGCATGAACAGCACGACCAGCCAGGGAAATGCGGCTGCGCCAAAGCCGGCGTAGGCATGGACGCCTGCGGCAACAGCCAGCGCCAGCGCGATAAAAGGCCAGCCCTCGCGGGCGATGATCGGGTGGGGATATTTTTTCATCAGCAGGCGGACGGGGCCGGCCTGCGGGGCCGGCAATTACGCCGGCTTCCGCAGACCTTCCCCACGCTGGCCTCAGTTTTTCGACTGATCAACCAGACGGTTTTTCTTGATCCAGGGCATCATGTCGCGCAGTTTCGCGCCGACAGTTTCCACCTGGTGCGCCTGGCCGATGCGGCGCATGGCCTTCAGCGTCGGTGCACCGGCCTTGTTTTCCAGGATGAATTCCTTGGCGAACTGGCCGGTCTGGATTTCGGTGAGGATCTTGCGCATTTCGGCGCGGGTCTCATCGGTGACGATGCGCGGGCCGCGGGTGAAGTCACCGTATTCGGCAGTATTCGACACCGAGTAACGCATGTTGGCGATGCCGCCTTCGTAAATCAGGTCGACGATCAGTTTCACTTCGTGCAGGCATTCGAAGTAAGCCATTTCCGGCGCATAACCGGCTTCCACCAGTGTCTCGAAGCCAGCCTGGATCAGCGCCGACACGCCGCCGCAGAGCACGACCTGCTCGCCGAACAGATCGGTCTCGCACTCTTCGCGGAAAGACGTTTCAATGACGCCGGCACGCGCAGCTCCGATTCCTGCAGCGTAGGACAGCGCGATGTCACGCGCTTTTTTGCTGGGATTCTGGTGAACGGCGATCAGCGCCGGCACACCGCCACCCTGAGTGTAGGTGGAACGCACCAGATGACCGGGGCCTTTGGGCGCGATCATGATCACGTCGAGGTCGGCACGCGGCTCGACCTGACCGAAATGGATGTTGAATCCGTGGGCAAACGCCAGCGTCGCGCCCTTCTTGATGTTGGGTTCGATCTCGTTGCGGTAGACATCGGCGTGATGTTCGTCCGGCAGCAGAATCATCACCAGATCGGCCCCCTTGACGGCATCAGCGACCTCCTTGACCGCGATGCCGGCCTTTTTGGCCTTGTTCCAGGACGCGCCATCCTTGCGCAGACCCACGGTAACTTTGGCGCCGGAGTCCTTCAGATTGTTCGCGTGTGCGTGGCCCTGTGAGCCGTAGCCGATGATGGCGACCTGTTTGCGCTTGATCAGCGAAAGGTCTGCGTCTTTATCGTAATAGATCTTCATGTTTCCCTCTGTTTGGATCGTGGATGATGATGTTTTCACACCGGCGCACGCGCTACCGCCGCGGCGCCGTGGATCGGTAAATCAAACCTTCAGTAGGCGGTCGCCGCGACCGATACCCGAAGCACCGGTTCGCACCGTTTCGAGAATTGCTGCCGGTTCGATCGCCTTAAGGAAAGCGTCGAGCTTCGAGCCGGGGCCGGTCAGTTCAACGGTGTAATCTTTGTCGGTCACGTCAATGATGCGACCGCGGAAAATGTCAGCCATCCGCTTCATTTCCTCGCGGTCCTTGCCGACGGCGCGCAATTTCACCAGCATCAGCTCGCGCTCGATGTGTTCGCCTTCGGACAGGTCGACCACCTTGACCACATCGACCAGCTTGTTCAGCTGCTTGTTGATCTGCTCGATGATTTCATCGGAACCGGATGTAACGATGGTCATGCGCGACAACGTCGCATCTTCCGTCGGCGCCACCGTCAGCGACTCAATGTTGTAGCCGCGCGCAGAGAACAGCCCGGCCACCCGGGACAACGCACCGGCTTCGTTTTCCAGCAATACTGAAATGATATGTCTCATGGCGTCACACCAGAATCATCTCTGACAGGCCCTTGCCGCCGGGCACCATCGGGAACACGTTTTCGGTCTGGTCGGTGATGAAATCCATGAACACCAGATCTTTCTTGCGGGCGAACGCCTCTTTCAGCGCCGGCTCGACGTCCGCGGGCTTCTCAATGCGCATGCCGACATGGCCATAGGCTTCGGCAAGTTTGACGAAGTCAGGCAACGCATCCATGTACGACTCGGAGTAACGGTTGCCGTGGAAAAACTCCTGCCACTGCCGCACCATACCCATGTAACGGTTGTTCAGATTAATCATTTTCAGGGGCAGCCGGTACTGCTTGCAGGTCGACAGCTCCTGGATGCACATCTGGATCGATGCTTCGCCGGTCACGCAAGCAACAGTGGCTTTCGGATGCGCCATCTGCACGCCCATCGCATACGGCAGGCCGACGCCCATCGTGCCCAGACCGCCTGAATTGATCCAGCGCCGCGGCTTGTCGAATTTATAGAACTGCGCGGCCCACATCTGGTGCTGACCGACGTCGGACGTCACAAATGCGTCGCCCTTGGTAACCTTGTGCAACGTCTCAATGACGAACTGCGGCTTGATGATCTTGCTGGTTCTGTCGTAATTGAGACAGTCACGGCCACGCCAGAGTTCGATCTGGGACCACCACGATTTCAGCGCCTCTTTGTCAGAATTCCGACGGGCAGCCTCAATCTGGCGAATCAGTTCCTTCAGCACGTCGCGAACGTTACCGACAACCGGGACGTCAACCTTGACGCGCTTGGAAATCGAAGCGGGGTCGATATCGATGTGAATGATCTGCCGAGGCTCTTCAAAGAAGTGCTTGGGGTTGCCGATCACGCGATCATCGAAACGCGCACCGACCGCCAGCAGCACATCACAGTGCTGCATGGCCATATTGGCCTCGTAGGTGCCGTGCATGCCGAGCATACCGAGAAACTGTTTATCAGAAGAAGGATAACCGCCCAATCCCATCAGCGTATTGGTGCATGGATGACCCAGCAAGCGCACCAGTTGCGCAAGTTCGGCGGACGCATTGCCGAGAATCACGCCGCCGCCGGTGTAGATCATCGGGCGCTTTGCTTCCAGCAGTAGCTGGACGGCCTTCTTGATCTGCCCGGCGTGCCCCTTGACCACCGGGTTGTAGGAACGCATGGCGATCGCCTTCGGATACTCGAATTCGGTCTTGGCCGCGGTCAGATCCTTCGGGATATCAACCACCACAGGACCGGGTCGACCCGTCGATGCGATGTAGAACGCCTTCTTGATCGTCGTCGCAAGATCCTTGACGTCTTTCACTAGGAAATTGTGTTTGACGCAGGGCCGGGTAATGCCGACTGTGTCGCACTCCTGGAAAGCGTCCTCTCCGATGGCATACGTGGGAACCTGCCCCGTGAGAATCACCATCGGGATCGAATCCATATAGGCCGTCGCAATGCCGGTAATCGCATTGGTGACGCCCGGTCCGGAAGTCACCAGGGCGACGCCGACCTTCTCCGTCGAACGCGCGTACGCATCCGCGGCATGGACAGCAGCCTGCTCGTGCCGTACCAGCACGTGCTTGACCTTGTCCTGCTTGAACAGTTCGTCGTACAGGAAAAGCACCGCACCGCCCGGATATCCGAACACATGCTCAATGCCTTCTTCCTGCAGGCAACGCACTACGATCTCTGCACCAGACAATTGCATGATTTTTGGCCCGCGCAGGCTGAAACGCTTTAAGCGGGTTTTCTTGCGAGAAGGAAACCCGAAACATTACCGGCCTGCGCTCTGACGGTCAAGCAAAATATCCGTTTAAACAGCAGGATAGAAGCGTTTATAACACCGGTGCAGCGATAACTTGCCTCGCAGCGGTGTTTTGCTAAGATGCCGCGGATTAAAGGGGCTTTCTGACATTTAAAATCGCCCTGCCACGTCACCAAGACGCTGGAACATAAAAAAGGCATCCATCTGGCCACATACAAGGAACTCGCGGATTTCCTGGCCGAAGTCGAGCGCAGAGCATTCAAGCAAGCGGTGTTTTCCATTCGGGATGAACACCTTGCGCTCGACATCGTGCAGGAAGCGATGCTCAAACTGTCGGAAAAATACGCGGATCGTCCGGCGACAGAATACCCTATGCTTTTTCAGCGGATTCTGCAGAACGCCATTCGCGACTTCTTCCGTCGCCAGAAAGTCCGCTCGGCCTGGGTAACCCCGCTGGGCAGCCTGTTCGGCAGCGACAGCGACGAGGACTCCGACCCGCTGGAGGCCATTGAGGTTGAAAACGACTCCAAGGTCGCCACTAGACCGGCAGATCAGCTGGAGCAAAAGCAAGTACTTGATATTATTGAAAAATCTATTGAAACCCTGCCGCTGCGTCAACGTCAGGCCTTCATGTTGCGTTACTGGGAGGAACTGGATGTCGCTGAAGCCGCCAAAGTAATGGGATGCTCGGAGGGAAGCGTGAAAACGCATTGCTCCCGGGCCACACATGCTTTGGCAATATTGCTTAAAAAACAGGGAATTGCGCTATGAACGCCCATGAACACGAGTTCGCGCTGAAAATCGTCCGCGAACTCGACCGCAGCACTCGCAGCATCGACAACGACACCGTTGCGAAGCTGGCGACGGCTCGCGAACAGGCGCTGGCGCAGTACCAGCAAGCCCCGGCAATGGGCGTCGCGGTGGCGGGACGGACATTCACGCAAATGTTCGAACACCCGACCCCGGGAATTCGTTACGCACTCTCGCTGGCCGTTCTGATTCTGGGCCTGGCGGGCATTGTTTATTGGCAAAGCAGCAACGGGGCCGGCAGCGAAATCGCCGATCTTGATGCCCGCCTGCTGACAGACGATCTGCCCATCGATGCCTATCTCGACAAGGGCTTCGATTCATGGCTAAAACGGCAGCAGCGCTGATCATCTGGCTATGCCTCGCGCTGCCTGTCTTCGCCGCACAGCCGTCAAAGCAAGCCGTTAAACCCGTTCGCCCGTCATGGTCTGAACTGGCACCCGCCCAGCAGCAGGTGCTTGCGCCATTAGCGCCGGAATGGACTGAAATGGATTCGGCGCAACGCAAAAAATGGGTCAGCATCGCAGATCGCTACCCGAAAATGAAACCTGGGGAGCAGAAACGCCTGCAGCAGCGCATGAAGGAGTGGGCCACGCTGACCCCGGAGCAGCGCCAGGAAGCGCGCGAGCGTTACCAGGGCCTTAAAAAACTAAATCCCACGCAACGCCGCGAAATGGCCAAACAATGGGACGCCTACCGCAAATCGCTGGCCCAACCCCAGACCCAATTTGACCCGCCGGTCGGCGACCCCATCACTTCGGCACCGGGCCCCGCAGCCTCCGCAGAGCGGCAGTGACTGTCGCTTCGGCAACACCCTCCCTTGGCAGGCGCCTGCTATGCCTCGTCTACGAAGCATTGCTGCTGACCGCCGTCATTCTGGTCGCCGGCGGCTTGGCAACCGCACTGGCAAAAACCGCCGGTCTCAACCAGCCGAGAACACTGACGCGGATGATCGTGGTCATTGCCTGCGCCGGATACTATGCGGTCCAGTGGCTGCGCAGGGGACAGACGCTGCCCATGAAAACCTGGCGGATCAGCCTGGAAACTACCGCCGGCGGGCGCATCACGCCGCTGCAGGCCCTGATGCGCATGACACTGGCCACCATCGGCTACCCGGTCATGGGCGTGACGATTCTGTGGTCATTCATCGACCGGGATCGGCAATTCCTTCATGACCGCCTCTCCGGTACCCGTCTGGTGACCGTTGCACCGCCGCCCTGAGCGGGCAAACCTTCAGCGCCGCTCCTGCCACCACATCATGCCGACTGCCAGACCGAGAAACAGCAGCGTCGGCGTCACTGCGCTCGCAAACGGCGGCCAGTCATTGAGCAACCCGAGATGGCCGAGCAGTCGGTTTAGAAAATGGAAGGCCAGTCCGATCATGATGCCAGCGAAAATTTTCGCGCCGACGCCGCCCTGGCGGCTCTGGAAATAGGCAAACGGCAGCGCCAATACCATCATCACCAGCACAGCCACCGGATACAGCAGCTTGGTCCACAGCGCGATTTCGTAACGCAAGGCCTTTTGCCGGTTTTCTTTCAGGTGCTGCGAATAGGAATACAAACTGAAGGCCGACATTTTTTCCGGCTTCACCAGAAGAACGTTCAGCAACGCCGGCTCAAGCACGGACCGCCATTGCACAAAGTCGCGGAAACTCACCCGCGTCGTCAGTTGATCAAAATTGGTTTGTGCGACATTGGACATCAGCCACTGATTGCTACCTTCGTATTCGGCACCTTCGGCACGCCTCAGCATGCGCAGCCGGTAATACCCGTCAAACTCGTAAATGCGCACACCCTTTAGCCCGCCCTCAGGGGTGACTTCCAGCACATTGACGAACGAGGTCCCGTCCTTGATCCACAACCCGGAACGGAATTCCTGGGCGACGATTCCCGAAATCGCCTGGGATCGCAGGCGCTGGGCGAACTGCTCGGCGGGCGGCGCCACAAATTCGCCGACGGCAAAAGTCAGTATGCCGAACACCGTCCCCACCACGGCAATCGCCCCCACCATCCGCTGCAACGAAACACCCGATGAACGCATCACGGTGTATTCGGAACTGGCAACCAATTGCGCCAGAGTAAACAGCGTACCGATCAGCGCAGCAATCGGAAACAGTTCATAGACGTGATTGGGCGCGGACAGCAGCACATGCAGCAGAATGTGTCTCAGCTGATAACCGCCGCGCCCCAGATCCTTCATCTGCTCGACGAGATCAAAAAAAGCGAACAGCAGCAGCAGAGCCAGGAAAACCAGCGCGGTCGATACCGCAATCTCCCGCGCAAGATAACTGCGCAGCGTCCTCACCGGAAAACCCTCCAGAACGAAAACACCGACAGCCTGCGGTAAAACATCAGCGCCAGCAGGACAAGCATGCCCGCATGCACGCCCCACATGCCTGTTAAGACATCAACCCGGTCCTGCGCGATGGAAGCCTGCATGATCGACAGCACGTTGCTGTAAATCATGTACACCAGTATCGCCAGCACGATATTCATCGAACGGCCGGCACGGGGGTTCACAAACGACAGCGGGATAGCCAGCAGGCAGAGGATCAGCGAGCTGGCGGGAAGACCCACACGCCACGACAATTCACCAAGATTCCTCGGCGTCGGCTTCTGCAACAGCTCCAGTGTGGACATGGTTTTTGTTGTCGGCGCCCGGGTGGTGGCATCCGCCGTCTCGATACGCATCGCGTAGCGTTCAAATTCATAGATCTTGTATTCCGGAGAACCCGGTTCGCCTTCGTAACGGCGGCCATGCTGCAATACCAGAAAACGGTCCCCGTTTTCCGTGGTTTCCTGAAAACCGCTCTGCGCAACCATCACGCCGAGCTTTCCGTGCTGGGTGGAACTTACAAACACATTGGCCACCAGATTGGACTTGCCCGGCACCTCTTCGACCAGATAGACCCTGTCGGCGCGGCGTGATTCGTGGAACACGCCGGGCGTGACCTGTGCGACATCATCACGGCTGTCCATCTGTCGGCGGAATTCCTCGGCCTTTTCGACAGCCCACGGCGACACCAACAGCGACAATACCCCGACGGTCAGCACCAGCGGCAATGCAAAAGTGAGCACCGGACGTATCCATTGGGTCAAACCCTGACCGCAGGAAAACCAGACCACCATTTCCGAATCGCGATAACTGCGCGTCAGGGTCATCAGCACGGCGATGAACAGCGTCACCGACAGCAGGATGGGTAGGTAACCGACCAGTGTGAAGCCCAGCAGCGCCACGACGCCGGTGGAGGTGATCTGCCCGCTTGCCGCCTGTCCGAGCAGACGCACCAGTTGCGTGGTTATTGAAATGCCGAGCAGCACGAGAAAAGTCGCCGCCGCCGAAGTAGCGAGTTCCCGGAGCAGTGAGGACCGAAAAATCATGCCTGCGTTTTGCTTTTTGAAAAGAACCCGCAGATAATCAATGAAAGGTGCGGGTCGATGACGAAGTGCGAAGAATTCTGCCGCATTTCAGCGCCGCCTTGCCGGTCGTAAACAGGCCCCGAACAGGAACTTTTGGGGAACCCCTGGCAACAAGGACGACCGCCATTCATGTCTTTGAAAATGCGTAATGCACAGAGGAGTTGACGCGTGGAATTTAGCATAAAACCCCTGGTCCCGGGTCGCAACGCCAGCGGCTGCACCGTGGTTGGCGTCTATGCCGACCGGAAACTCAGCGAAGCCGCAACGACTCTCGACAAGACTTCCAAAGGCTACATTCGGCGCGTCATTGACCGCGGCGACATGGCGGGCGCCATCGGCAGCAGCCTGATGCTGCACGATGTGCCGGGAATCGCCAGCACGCGCGTCCTGCTACTCGGTCTCGGCCCCAAAGCGGAATTTGCCGAGAAACAGTTCCGTCGCTGCATCACCACGGCAATCGAAGTACTGGCACAAACCGGCACCGTGGATGCCGAACTGCATGTCACCGAACTCGCAGTCGGCCGTCGCGACATCGAATGGCGCGTCATGCAGACCGCACGCGCCGCGCGTGAAGCCACCTACCGGTTCGAGCAGATGAAAAGCGCCCCCGCAAAAGAAGCCCCCGCACTGCGCCGGGTGGTGCTGGCTGTCGCCAAAAGCGACGAAAAGCGGGCCGCACGCGGCCTGTCCCAGGGTCTTGCTCTTGCCCACGGCATCAGCCTCGCCCGCGACCTCGGCAACCTCCCGGGCAACGTCTGCACACCGGCGTACCTCGCCGAACAGGCACGCAAGCTGGCCAAGCATTACCGCTTTAAAGTGCAAGTGCTCGAACGCGCCGACATGGAAAAACTCGGCATGAACACCCTGCTTTCGGTCGCCGCAGGCAGCAGCCAGCCGCCGAAACTGATCGTTCTCGAATACCGCGCCGGACCCAAAACCCAGAAGCCGGTGGTTCTGGTCGGCAAGGGCGTGACTTTTGACACCGGCGGCATCTCGCTGAAGCCGGCACCGGAAATGGATGAAATGAAGTATGACATGAGCGGCGCCGGCAGCGTGCTGGGCACCCTCAAGGCCGTTGCCGAAATGAAATTGCCGTTGAATGTCATCGGCATCATTCCCGCCACCGAGAACATGCCCGGCGGACGCGCGACCAAGCCCGGCGATATTGTCACCAGCATGTCCGGGCTGACCGTGGAAATCCTGAACACCGATGCCGAGGGCCGGCTGATTCTCTGCGACGCGCTGACCTATGCCGAACGCTACGACCCGGCCGCAGTCATCGACATCGCCACACTGACCGGCGCCTGCGTCATTGCACTGGGACACGTTGTCAGCGGCCTTTTCGCTAACAACGATCCGCTGGCCCGCGAAGTTCTCTCGGCCGGAGAACAGTCGGGCGACGGCGCCTGGCACCTGCCGCTGCACGATGAATACCAGGATCAGCTGCGCAGCAATTTTGCCGACTTTGCCAATATCGGTGGCCGTCCTGCGGGTGCGGTGACTGCGGCATGTTTTCTGTCGCGGTTCACCAAAAAATTTAAATGGGCGCACCTCGATGTCGCCGGTACCGCCTGGAAATCCGGCAAGGACAAAGGCTCCACAGGCCGGCCGGTACCCCTGCTGACCCAGTTCCTGGTCAATCGGGCCGGCAAACGCTGAAATCACCGTCAGCCGATGACGCAAATCGATTTTTATACTCAGGTTGAGGACAAGCTCCAGACTGCCTGCAAGCTGACAGCCAAAGCACGCAGTCTCGGTCTGCGCGTCACCCTGTTCTGTCCCGACCGGGACACGGCATCCCGTCTTGACCGGATGCTGTGGAGCGCCCCGGCTACCGGCTTCATGCCCCACTGTAGGCTGGATGATCCGCTGGCCCCGGTGACGCCGGTGCTGATTGATACCACCGGTGACAATCCGCTGCATGACGAAGTGCTGATCAACCTGCACAGCGAATGGCCGGCCTGCTTCAGCCGTTTCCAGCGACTCGCCGAAATCGTCAGCGCCGAAGATGCCGACCGCAGCGAGGCGCGGGCACGATACAAGTTCTATCGCGACCGGGGTTACGAGATCCGCACCCACGATCTCTCCACGCAGCGCGCCGGATAAAACACTCGCGCCATGTCCGATCCGAACACTCCAGATGACAACGCGCGCGATGTGCTGAACCGGGCGGACGCCCTGCTGCAACGGCACAAAAAACCTGCAGCGCCGGCATCTCCGCCATCCGCCAGCAGCAGCGATATACCCGTACTGACCGACATCGTGCTCGAAGGCGAGGTCCTGCCGAAACAGGAATCCGCTCCGAAAACGGCGTCACCGCAGCCGGAAGGCGGTGAAATCGTCTCGCGGGTACAGGCCCAGAATATCGAACACGCGGTCTATCTGAAACTGAAACGGGGACTCGACGAGCAGATCGCCGGCGTCGTACGCGAACGTTATCTGCCGGAAATCGGTGCGGCACTCGAACAGGCGCTGAGCCGCGTCACCAGCGAGCTGCAGTCGGGCATCGCTGAAATGGTACGCAGCTCGGTTGCGGAAACCCTGCAATCCCAGCTCAAACAGATCCAGTTGCAGCCGGCAGCGGCCGCTGTCACGGAGCAGCCCTCCGGTATAATGCCACCCTCCTCAGCACCCCCTCGTCCGGCATCACACATGGAACTTCCGAAAAGCTTTGAACCCGCGGCTATCGAGTCGCGCTGGTATCCGACCTGGGAAAAAAACGGCTACTTCAAAGCCGGCGCGGACCCCGATAAAAAAGACGCCTACTGCATCCAGTTGCCGCCGCCGAATGTCACCGGTGTGCTGCATATGGGGCACGCCTTCAACCAGACCATCATGGACGGTCTGACGCGTTATCACCGGATGAACGGCAGCAATACGCTGTGGCAACCCGGCACCGATCATGCGGGTATCGCCACCGAAATGGTGGTGACGCGCCAGCTGGAACAAAAAGGTGAATCACGCAACGCCCTGGGACGCGACGAATTCATCAAACGGGTCTGGGATTGGAAAGAACAGTCGGGCTCGACCATCACGCGGCAAATGCGCCGCCTCGGCGCCTCCTGCGACTGGGACCGCGAGCGTTTCACGATGGATGAACCGCTGGCGAAGCTGGTCACCCACACCTTCGTCAAACTCTACCGCGACGGCCTGATCTATCGCGGCGTGCGCCTCTCCAACTGGGACCCGGTACTGCACACCGTCATTTCCGACCTCGAAGTACAGTCCGAGGAGGAAGACGGCAAGCTGTGGCAGATCCGTTACCCACTCGCCGACGGCAGCGGTCATCTGACAGTTGCCACCACCCGCCCTGAAACCATGCTTGGCGATGCAGCCCTTGCCGTGCATCCGGAAGACGAACGCTACCGCAGTCTGGTCGGCCGTCAGGTAATACTGCCGCTGACCGGCCGCACGATTCCGGTCATTGCCGACGAATACGTCGACAAGGCCTTCGGTACCGGCTGCGTGAAAATCACCCCGGCGCACGACTTCAACGACTATCAGGTCGGCCAGCGCCACAATCTGCCGCAGCTGAACATCTTCACGCTGGATGCAGCGATCAACGACAGTGCGCCGGAAAAATACCGCGGGCTCGATCGTTACGTCGCACGCGAAGCGATCATTGCCGATCTCAAGGTCCAGGGACTGCTGGAATCGGAAAAGCCGCACCGCATGGTGGTGCCGCGCGGGGATCGCACCGGTGTCGTGATCGAACCGATGCTGACCAGCCAGTGGTTCGTCAAGATGGAGCCTCTGGCGAAACTGGGGCTCGATGCCGTTGCCACCGGCGAAGTCAAACTGTTCCCCGATCAGTGGATCAACACCTATAACCACTGGCTCAACAACATCCAGGACTGGTGCATCTCGCGCCAGCTGTGGTGGGGCCACCGTGTGCCGGCATGGCATGACGATGCCGGCAATATCTACGTCGCCCACGACGAAGCCGAAGCAAAAACCCTCGCCGGCGGCAAGGCACTGAAACAGGACCAGGACGTGCTCGACACCTGGTTTTCCTCGCAGCTGTGGTGCTTCTCCACGCTCGACTGGACGCCGGAGTGGCCGACAAAATCCAATCCGGCGCTTGACCGCTATCTGCCGTCATCGGTGCTGGTCACCGGCTTCGACATCATCTTTTTCTGGGTCGCACGCATGGTGATGATCACCAAGTACATGACCGGCAAGGTGCCGTTCCGTCATGTCTATGTGCATGGCCTGGTGCGCGACGCCGAAGGCCAGAAGATGTCCAAGTCCAAAGGCAATACGCTGGACCCGCTGGACCTGATCGACGGCATCGACATCGAATCACTGGTGGCCAAACGCACGTCCGGCTTGATGAATCCGAAACAGGCTCAAGCCATCGCCAAACGCACGCGCGCCGAATTCCCCGATGGCATCCCGGCCTACGGCACCGACGCCCTGCGTTTCACCTTCGCCAGTCTGGCCAGCCTCGGCCGCGACATCAAATTTGATCAGAAACGCTGCGAGGGTTACCGCAACTTCTGTAACAAGCTGTGGAACGCCACGCGCTTTGTGCTGATGAACTGCGACGGCAAGGACACCGGACTCGACGCCGCAGCGCCCATCGAACTCTCGGTCGCCGACCGCTGGCTGATCAGCCGTCTGCAGCGTGCCGAAACCGAAGCGCAGCAGGCTTACGCCGACTACCGTTTCGACAACCTTGCCCGCACCATCTATGAACTGGTGTGGGACGAGTATTGCGACTGGTACCTGGAACTCGCCAAGGTGCAGCTGGCCAATGGCAGCGAGGGACAATGCCGCGGCACCCGTCGCACGCTGGTGCGCGTGCTCGAAACCATCCTGCGCCTCGCCCACCCGGTGATTCCCTTCATCACCGAAGAACTGTGGCAAAGCGTCGCACCGCTCGCCGGCAAAAGCGGCGACAGCATCATGCTGCAGAAATACCCGCAGCCCGAACCGTCAAAAATCGATGCCGCCGCCGAACGCGACATCGATCTGCTGAAGCAGCTGGTATCAGCCTGCCGCACGCTGCGCGGTGAAATGAATATCGCCCCGTCGCAGAAACTGCCTCTGCTGGCGCAGGGTGATGCAGCCCAGTTGCGCAGCTTTGCGCCGCACCTGATGTCGCTGGCACGCCTTTCCGAAGTCCTGGTCGTCAACGAACTGCCGGCCGAAGACGCACCGGTATCCATCGTCGCTGATTTCAAGCTGATGCTCAAAGTGGAAATCAACGTGGCGGCCGAACGCGAACGCCTGGCCAAGGAAATCGCACGGCTCGATGCGGAAACCAACAAGGCGCGCGCCAAACTCACCAATGAGAGTTTTGTCGCCAAGGCCCCGCCGCTTGTTGTCGCGCAGGAGCAGGAGCGCCTCGCGCGTTTCTCGGCCACGCTGGAGCAGATGCGCGCGCAACTCGTCAAATTCGGCGGTTGATCACACAGACTGCTCGCCGTCAGCGGCATCATGGATTTCAAACACACGCTGCGCGCGCTGCGTCACCGCAATTACCAGCTGTTTTTCTGCGGTCAGACCCTGTCGATCATCGGCAACTGGGTGCAGCAGATTGCGATGGCCTGGCTGGTCTACCGGATGACCGAATCCGCCTGGCTGCTGGGTGTCACCGGATTCGCCGGACAGATCGCCATCCTCGTGCTGGCCCCGTTCGGCGGGCTGTGGGCGGACCGCTTTGACCGCCACCGCTTGCTGCTGATTACCCAAGCCCTGTCAGCGGTTCCGCCGCTGGTATTGGCCGCGCTCAGCTACAGCGGAACGATTGCGGTCTGGCACGTCGTGTTGATGGCGCTGCTCGCCGGCATCGTCAACGCCATCGATACGCCGATCCGGCTCACATTCACCACCGAGATGGTGACCCGCGAAGACCTACCCAGTGCCATCGCGATGAACGCCTTGATGCAAAGCATCGGTCGCATGATAGGCCCGGCGATCGCCGGCGCGCTGCTGACCGTTTCAACCGAGGCCTTCTGCTTTGTCATCAATACCGTCAGCAAGATCATCATTGTCGGCACCGTCATCTGGATGACGATTACGCCGCAGGTGATTACCCCGCCGACCCTGTCGCCGCTACAGCAGTTGCGTGAAGGCGTGCGTTATGCCTGGGAACTCATCCCCGTGCGCTGGCTGTTGCCGATGGTCGCCACAGTCAGCTTCATGGTCACGCCCTACCAGACCCTGATGCCGATTTTCGCGGCCGAAGTGTTTGAAGGCGGCGCCAGCCTGCTCGGTTTCCTGATGGGCGCTGCAGGTGCCGGCGGCGTAATCGGCATGCTGGCGCTGGCCTCCCGCAAAGATGTGCGCGGCCTGACGCGTTGGGTGACCTTCGCCTCGGTGTCCGCGGGATTAAGCGCGATTGTTTTTGCGTTTTCGCCCTGGCTGCCGCTGTCGCTGTTGGCCATCGCCGTCACCGGCTTCAGCATCGTCGTCAACGGTATGTCGGTGAGCACGATGATTCAGACTATTGTCGATAACCGCATGCGCGGCCGCGTGATGGGTCTGTTCTCAATGGCTTTTCTCGGCATGTATCCGCTGGGCAGCCTGGCTGGCGGCGCAATTGCGACGGCGCTTGGCGCGCCGGCTGCATTGGCCATTGGCGGTTTCATCTGCACAGTCGCCGCGTTGATCCTGTGGCGGCGCATGCCGGCATTGCGCGCGCATTTGCGCCCGATCTACGAGCGCCTTGAAATATCCAATAAAAACAAATAGCTACAGATTTTCCGGGGCGGCAAGCTAGTAAAGCCGGGGGGCAAACGGCGGCTTGCGACCGACAAGTGCCTCCAGCATCTGCAACTCCAGATCCGTGTGATTGACCACCGGCGCGGCCTCCAGCATGCGCGGCATGCCCTTGCCGTATATGAAGCGCGGCTGATCATGCTGTTTGGTGCGCACGGTCTCCGCTGATTGCGGTTCATCCACAGGCGTCAGTACCGCTTCGCCGTAACAGGTGCAGGCATAAGTGCGGCGTACTTCGGCTTCGACATAAATGCCCGTGCCGCGAATGCCGATGGTCGCAGTGACCGTCTGGATTTCATTGCGCCGTCCCGACTCGAATACCGATAGCAGTGCGCCGGTCAACACGCGCAATGTATTGACAACGCCTTTGACGGGAAGTGCACCATATTCGACGCGACTGTTGCCCCGAACCAGAAACGCGTCTTTTTCGGCGACAAACACCAGTTCGGCGCCTTTGCCGGTAATAATGACATCGCCAGGGTTGACACGCTGACCGCGCTCGGCCGGCTTGCCGTTGATGCGCACGTCGCCCTTGATCTGCGCGATGCCCGGCGGCAGTGTGCCTGCAGCGAGTGCGGCGCGCAGTTTGAGCATGCCTGCAGCCGCCATTGCCGCTGAGGCGGCTGCCCGCAACCACCGCCGACGCCCCGCCTTCTCTCCGGACTTACTCATTGATCAGCTTCCCGTTTTATGAACATGTGCAGTGTTGTTGTTCATCACGGGCTGAACTTACTTCTTTTTCATGAAAAACGTGAACTCTTTTTCCGCCGTCTCGGAAGCCAGCAGATCGTTGCCGGTCTGCCGGGCAAACGCCTGGAAGTCCTTCACCGATCCCGGATCTGTCGCCATGATCTTCAGCACCTGTCCGGTCGTCATGTCGGTTAACGCTTTTTTGGTACGCAGTATGGGCAGCGGGCAGTTCAGGCCGCGCGCATCAAGTTCCTTGTCGAACTGCATCTGTGAACCTCGCTTTTATCGGAATGGAAACAAATTCAACCGCGAATATAAGGCCTATGCCCTTGCACCTCAAGGCAACACCATGACCAGCCACCCGGCCGCGGGAGCCGATTTTAGGCATGCGAAAGGCCAGAACACGCTGACTTTGCTGTCGTCCAACAGCCTGGACAGGCGCAGATTGGCGGCCGACTGCCGGTGCACCGGCAGTTCGAGAAACGCGCCGTTGAAATGATGACGGCAAAGCTCCGACGCGCGGGGCAGGGTTTAGGCTCGAATCCCGATGACCACCACATCGCTGCGCGCAAGCACGCTGGCGGAACGCTGGAACTTGTGTTTACCGAGATAAGCCATCTCGCCGAAACATGCCCGCCGGTTTAAGTACGCCGAGTAGTTTTTTTGCTTGCGCACCTCGACCCCACCCTTGGCGAGAATGAAAAATGAAGAGCCGATGTCGGCTTCCTGGATCAATGTCTTGGCAGCCGCCAGGCGCTGCCACTTTGCCAGAAGGAGCACCTCCCAGAGTTCGACATCACTGAAGGCACGGAAAAAATCCAGCCGGTGCACAGTATCTAACTTCTCGGCCTCGGGCATCGCATACTGCACCTGGACTCGCAACCCACACAGCGCCTCGACAAGATAACCAGCGAGATTGCCCCAAGTCTGATAACACTCAGCGGTATTTTTGCAGAGTATGCGCAACACGATGCCATCCACGCTCACTGGCACTACCGAGCGGAAACGGCTCGGCGGCACAGGCTCAAAAAAGCGCTATTGCTGAAACCTCAGCGCTTGCGCTCCTGCTCGATCAGGGTGCGCCGCAACTCGCGGATGCGTGCCTCGATCGCCGAAAGCTGGTAAAAATCACCCTGGCCGCTTTTCAGCGCGATCTGGAACTGTTCAAGGGCCGCACCGATCTGCCCGGCGCGGGCATAGGCCTCGCCCTGCGCACGATGCTGGGACAGCGTATTGCCCTGTGCGGCATAGGCTTGCGCCTGCAACCGGTACAAGCGTGATTCGTCAGGCTGAGATTGCAGGCGTGCATCGATCAATTTCAGCGCCTCCGCCGGACGCCGCAAACGCAACAGTTGCTCAATCTGACCGTAGAACAGCGCGCGGGGCGCAGGATACAAACGTCTTGCCGCTTCGTAACAGGCCAACGCCTGGGCGGCATCGCCGGCAGCATCCGGGATACGACACGCCAGATTTTCGATGATCGGGTTTGCCGTTTTGCGCAAGGGGGCAAGTTCGCGCTTTGCACGTTCGTAATCACGGGCACGAATCAGGCTCGCCACCAGACCATAGCGCGAAGCAGTCTCGGACAGAAATTTGCGCTCACCGAGGCTGGCCTCGAAAAAAACGATGGCTTCCCGCGGCGTATCGTTCTCGGCGCGCAGCTTGGCGCGAATCAGCTGAAACTCGAGGCTGTCCGGCACCTGGCGATAAGGCATCTGCTCGACACGCCCCTGAATGTCGCCGATCCGCTCGAAAGTCAGCGGGTGCGTACGCAGATAAGCCGGTGCACCGCCCTCGTAAACCCGCGTTGCCCGCTGCAGGCGCTCGAAAAACGAGGCCATGCCCCGCGGATCAAAACCCGCGCTATCCAATAATTGCACCCCGACCCGGTCCGCCTCACGCTCATTGTCCCGCGTGAAATTTAGCTGGTTCTGCACGACGCCCGCCTGGCCGAACGCGATGGCCGCCTCGGCAACCTGCGAATTGGAACGTGAAGCCAGCAAGGCGATGGCCATGGAAGCCAGCGACATCAACTGGCTCTGCCCCTGCTGGCTGATCATGCGGGCGATATGGCGCTGGGTCACGTGTGCGATCTCGTGCGCAACAACGCCGGCGACTTCGGACTCGCTCTGGGCGGCCAGCAGCAGCCCGGTATGAATGCCGATGAATCCCCCGGGCAGGGCAAACGCATTGATCTGACCGTCGCGAACAACAAAAAACTCGAATTCCTGCCTTGCCGAATCGCTGCGCGCCGTCAGCCGTGCGCCGAGACTGTTGGCATATTCCGCGACTTCGGCATCGTCCAGATAGGCCGGATCACGGCGAATCTCGCGCATGATGCTTTCACCGAGCTTGCGTTCATCGGCCGGCGAGATTGCTGAGCCCGATACATCGCCGAGCTCGGGCAGGGCTTGCGCCAGCACTCGCGGCACGCACAACAGGGCCAGCAACAGGAATAACCGCGTGTTCATGGTGCTATGATAAATCCGCCTTCGAGGAGTTCCCAATGAAAAAACAATCTGTTTCACGGAAATTAACCCATTTCGACAGCCAGGGGCAGGCATGGATGGTGGATGTCGCCGGCAAAGCCGAGACCCAACGTCTCGCACGTGCCAGCGGACGCATCGTCATGCAGCCGGCAACGCTGCGCCTGATCGTTTCGGGCGCGGCAAAAAAAGGCGATGTGCTGGGTATCGCGCGGATCGCCGGCATTCAGGCCTCCAAGCAGACCGCGACACTGATTCCGTTATGCCACCCGCTGGCACTGACCAAGGTTGAAATTGAATTCACCATCTCGCGCAAGGCCCATGCGGTCACCTGCATCGCCACTGCCGAAACGCTTGGCAGAACCGGTGTGGAGATGGAAGCCCTGACAGCTGCAAGCGTCGCCTTGCTGACCATTTATGACATGTGCAAGGCTGTGGATCGCGGCATGCGCATCGAATCGCTGGGACTCAAGGAGAAACGCGGCGGCAAATCAGGCGTCTGGCTGGCCAAAGCGTAAACACCGGATTTAGACTGCGGGGGAGCCCCTTCGGGTAGAAAAGAGCAGCGCTGTTGACTAGCATCGCGCCTTATTTTCGCCACTCCCCCGGTGATGCCCCGGACACGGCGCCGCCAAGATTCAACAGGAGAAATCGCCATGAAATACCCCCGCCGCTCATTTCTGCATTTTGCAGGCAGTGCTGGCGCAGTTTTTATTGCGGCTGCAACCGGACTGCTCAAAGCCGGTATTGCCTGGGCTGCCCCATGGAATAAAACTGCTTTCGAAGCCAAATCCGTCGCAGAAACCCTCAAAGGACTGGGAGCAAGCAATCTGATCGACAGCAAGGACATCACGATCACCGCACCCGACATTGCCGAGAACGGTGCCATTGTTCCGGTTGCAGTGACCAGCCGCATCCCGAATACCCAAATCATCGCGATCGTCGCCGAGAAAAATCCCTTCCCCCTGGCCGCCAGTTTCGACATCCTGCCCGGCGCCGACAGTTACGTCTCGACGCGACTGAAGATGGGACAGACCTCCGATGTGCGCGCCATTGTCAAAGCCGACGGCAAGTTCTACACGGCCAGTAAAGAAGTCAAAGTAACCGTCGGCGGCTGCGGCTGACCGCCCTTCCGGCTTGAATCCCAGTAAAGGAAAACATGGCTGACCCGATGAAAATCCGCGCGACGCTGCAGGGAGATATCGCAGACGTTCGCATTCTGATGCGCCACCCGATGGAAACCGGAACCCGGAAAACGGGCACCAGCGTGGTGCCGCTGCACTTCATTCAAAGCGTCATTATTCAGCACAATGGCCGCACCGTGCTCGATGCCCAGTGGAGTCAGGCAATCTCGCGCGACCCTTTCCTCGGCTTGCGAGTCAAGGGCGCCAAGGTCGGTGACAAAATCGCCGTGACCTGGATCGACAACAAAGACGACAAACGCACCGATGAAGTTGCCGTGATGGCCGGCTCCTGAGCGCCTCCGTTCACCCCAGGAACAAGGAAGGGACCATGAAAATCCGGCTTGGAATTTGTGCGGCCGCAGCGGCCATATTGCACCTCGTCCCCGTCTCGCCCGTTTCCGCGCAAAGCGGTGATCCGCTTGCCGTCGGACGGAAAATGCTGGTCGATGACAATCCCGGGGAGTTATGGATCGACCAGGGCCAGGCGCTGTTTTACGAAAAGCGCGGTCCCAAAAAAGTTTCGCTGGAGCAATGCGATTTCGGCATGGGCACCGGCAAGCTGGAAGGCGCCGCTGCACGCCTGCCGCGCTACTTTGCCGATACCGATCGTGTGGAAGATCTCGAAAGCCGGCTGCTGACCTGCATGACGCGCCTGGGCGCCACCGGACATCTCACGCCGGAGCAGGTCGCACACATGGTGGCGTATCTGATCGATCCGAAGTCGCCGATAAACAAATAAGTGCGGCGCAAACGCATTGACGCAAGGCTTGGTGATACAGGCCTTCTTTTTTCAGGGCCCGCCGCAATGAACCTGTCCCGCCAGGAGTTTCTGCAACTGCTGGACGTCGCAGCCGCCCCGGGCATGCCAATGGCTGCCAACTGCGCCTATACCGCGGCGCAAGCAGGCTCTCTTTACGATCTGGGCAAAGCGCGCGCCGGTACTGAACCGCCCGAAGTTGACCGGAACCGCAGGCAACCCAGATATTGCCAAGTGACCCGTCATCCTGCATACGGGGAACGAAGGCGTTTCCGGGAATCTGGCAGAATGAATATCATCAAAAATCAACCGATCATGATCGCCAAGCAATGAGTGCGCAAGACAACACAGGCAAACCGGTCATCAATGTCTGCCTGTTACAGCCGCCGGGTTACATCCATGCGATGGCATTGCTCGAGGCCGCTGAATATGTCGTCGAAAAAGCACGGCTCGCAGGCTATCAGGCGACGCTGAGCAAAAACCGCTTCTACCGGCACGGCTTGAATATCGTTTTCGGCGCGCATATCAACGCCAAGGACGCCCCGGAATATCCGCCAAACACGGTGATTTTCAATACCGAACAGATTCCCGAAAAGAGCGTGTGGATCAGTTCCCAGTACAAGACCTGCCTGGACCGCCACTTTGTCTGGGATTATTCCGCAGTCAATCTGAACATGATCGGCCACCAGAACACCGCTCTGGTTGATTTCTGGCATGTCGAAAAACTGCGGAGAATCCAACCGGCGCAACAGGCGGAATACGATCTGATCTTTTACGGTTCGATGAATGAACGGAGAAAGCTGCTCATCGAGAAGCTTCGCAAAAAAGGCTTGAAGATCCTCACCGTCTTCGGGCTTTACGGCGAAGAACGGGACGCTCTGCTCAGGAAAGCCCGCGCGGTCCTGAATCTCCACTTTTACGAGTCGCAGATTTTCCAGCAGATCCGCGCCTTCTATGCGCTGTCAAACGGCATGCCGGTCATTTCCGAGAACTATCCGGAAACATCCGCTCCTTCACTGTACAAGGATGTACTGTTCACGCCGGGGTCGAGGCCCTTTGAAGACTTTGTCGCCGAACTGCTGTCCTCTAGTGAAACGTTCCGGCGCGACAGCGAAATCCGGCTGGCCCGGTTTTATGCCTCGGGCAGCAACGCGGACTTTGCAGGCATTCTGGAAAAAACCCTGCAAACCGTCATCGGCAAGGAAGCTGCCGCGGCAAGCCGTAATCCAACACGACTCAACCTTCTGGGCAGGCAATACCTGCAGGGCTATCTGAACGTCGGCATTGAACCGAGCGCCAAGCCCGACGCGCACCTTGATCTTTCGCTGCCGCTGCAACTTCCGGTTTCCCTTCCATCCCCGCCTTGGGGGCCGGTGACCCTCGCGGAAAATCAGCTCGACGAAATCGTTGCAGTCGATACCCTGACCACCATTCAACAGTTGCCACGGTTGATGGATAACTGCCTGAGATTGCTGCGGGAAGGCGGAATATTCACGATCGTCGTACCGCACGAACTGTCGCTGGGCGCCTGGCAGGATCCGACGCATGTCAGAGCCTTTAACGAAAACTCCTGGCTGCAATACACCCAGTGGTTCTGGCAACTCGGCTGGCTGGATTACCGGTTTGAGTGTAGCGAGACCTCAATGAATCTGTCGGATTTCGGCAAAACCCTGGTTGCCGGTAACCGGCCGCAGGACGAAATCCTGCGCACGCCCAGAGCCATTGAATCCATGCGCGTCGTGCTGACCAAAAGAAAAACCACGCCCGAGGAAAGAATGCTCGCTTGTGCGCACAGCAGCGGATTCGCACCGGGCGGGGACGCGACCCGCTGAATCCTGCGGCTTCAGGAAAGCGCCTGCACGAAGAAGGCCTGCGGTTGTTTGCCCTGACGTTGCTGCTCAACCATGGTGATGTAAGCCGATTCAAGATGGCGCCGGTAGCGGTCGATGTCGAACAGCGGGTGTGTCAGCCGGTTCTGTTTGAGCCTCGCCTTCAAGGCCTCCAGTGCTCCCGGTGTCGTCGCCAGCCTCAGCGCCTGCGCCTCGTAAGCGCCCAGATCATCCGTGATCAACTCCGGCAAGCCCACCGCGCGCAGCAGGCTTGCCGCCACCCGCCCCGCAAACGCATT
>JAURHM010000078.1 GCA_030833315.1 Burkholderiales bacterium | reverse complement strand
TCACCATGCGTGAAATGCTGGAAGCCGGCGTCCACTTCGGCCACCAGACCCGTTACTGGAACCCGAAAATGGCACCTTATATTTTCGGTCACCGTAACAAGATTCACATCGTCAATCTGGAAAAGACGATGGCAATGTACCTGGACGCGCTGAAATTCGTGCGCCAGATCACTTCCAACAAAGGCACCATCCTTTTTGTCGGCACCAAACGCCAGGCCCGCGACATTGTCCGCGAAGAAGCCCTGCGCTGCAGCTCGCCCTACGTCGACTACCGCTGGCTCGGCGGCATGCTGACCAACTACAAGACGGTAAAGGGTTCGATCCAGCGTCTGAAAGACATGATGGCGATGCGCGAAGATGGCTCTTTCGAGAAGCTGTCGAAAAAGGAAGGCCTGCAGTACGAACGCGAGATTGCCAAGCTTGAGCGCAGCCTCGGCGGCATCAAGGACATGGCCAGCCTTCCTGACGCGATTTTTGTCATCGACGTCGGTTACCAGAAGGGCGCCATCACCGAAGCCAAGAAACTGGGCATCCCGGTCATCGGCGTGGTGGACACCAATCATTCCCCCGAAGGTGTTGATTACATAATCCCGGGCAACGATGACTCGAGCCGTGCGATCAAACTGTATGCCCGCGGAATGGCTGACGCCGTTCTGGAAGGCCGCAACAACAGCATCAAGGAAATCGTCAGCGGCGGCTCGGATGAATTTGTCGAGGTTGAGGACGGCGAAGCAGCTGCTGCCTGATCCGGCTCCACAGCTTATCAAGGGGCTGGCTAAGCCCCTTTTTTTTAAATTGGCGTAAGAGGAATTGCAGCAATGGCGGAAATTACAGCGGGCATGGTGCGGGAACTCCGCGAAAAGACCGATGCACCGATGATGGAATGCAAAAAAGCGCTGACCGAAGCGGGTGGCGACTTGGGCAAAGCCGAAGAAATCCTGCGGGTCAAACTCGGCAACAAGGCGAGCAAGGCTTCTTCGCGAGTGGCTGCTGAAGGCGTGGTTGCCGTGCATATCGCTGCGGATGGCAAAAAGGGCGCAATCATCGAACTCAATTGTGAAACTGATTTTGTCGCCAAAAACGACGATTTCCTGGCTTTCGCTGCTGCGTTGGCCAAACTGGCTGCCGAGCAGAAGCCCGCAGACGTCGCGGCCATGTCCGCATTGACGGTCGACGGCGCCGTTGTCGAGGAGCGTCGCAAAACTCTGGTTGGCAAAATCGGTGAGAACGTATCGATCCGCCGTTTTGTCTGCACCGATGCCAAAGGCAAATTTGCGTCTTACATCCACGGTGGCGCCAAGATCGGCGTTCTGGTTGATCTGGTCGGCGGTGATGAAACCCTCGGCAAGGACATCGCGATGCATATCGCTGCGAGCAAGCCCAAGGCACTGGATGCTTCCGGAGTTGCACCGGAGGCGATTGAGGCTGAGCGTCGCGTAGCGACGGAAAAAGCGGCTGAAGACGCTGCCAAGTCTGGCAAGACGATCCCGCCGGAAATCATGGCGAAACGTGTTGACGGTTCTGTGCAGAAATTTCTTAAGGAAGTGACCCTGCTCGGTCAGATATTCGTCAAAAACGACAAGCAGACGATCGAGCAGTTGCTGAAATCAGCCAATGCCAGCGTTGCGCGTTTTGACCTGTTTGTGGTCGGTGAAGGCATCGAGAAGAAAAAGGATGATTTTGCGGCTGAGGTGATGGCGCAGGTCGGCCAGGCCAAGCAGAAGGCTTAATCATTTAAAAACAAAGGGTTAAAATATGGCTCAAGCCCCTGCCTACAAGCGTATCCTGCTCAAATTGAGCGGTGAAGCGCTGATGGGCGACGACAGCTACGGCATCAACCGGGACACCATCAACCGCATCGTTGCTGAAGTGGCGGAGGTTGCAAGACTCGGTGTTGAAATCGCTGTCGTCATCGGGGGCGGCAATATTTTCCGCGGCGTGGCGCCCGGTGCTGCGCACATGGATCGCGCGACTGCTGATTACATGGGCATGCTGGCAACCGTCATGAATGCCTTGGCAATCCAGGACGCGATGCGTCAGATCGGATTGCTGAGCCGGGTGCAATCCGCACTCAATATCGAGCAGGTGGTTGAACCTTATATCCGCGGCAAGGCCATGCGGTATCTCGAAGAAGGCAAGATCGTGATTTTTGCCGCAGGCACCGGCAATCCCTTTTTCACGACGGATACTGCAGCGGCATTGCGTGGCATGGAAATGAATGTCGATCTGGTACTGAAGGCGACCAAGGTCGACGGGGTTTATACCGACGATCCCAAGACTCACCCCGACGCCATGCGCTATCGCAAGCTGACTTTTGATGAGGCCATCATCAAGAACTTGAAGGTCATGGATGCCACTGCGCTGACGCTGTGCCGTGATCAGAAGCTCCCGATCAATGTCTTCAGTATCTTCAAACCGCAGGCCTTGAAGCGGGTGGTGATGGGTGAAGATGAAGGCACGATGGTCCATGTTTGACTGGAGGCGAAAATGATTGCTGACATCAAGAAAAACGCTGAGCAGAAAATGAAGAAGACAATCGAGGCGCTCAAGACCGACCTCGGCAAGGTTCGCACTGGCCGTGCGCATACCGGTCTTCTTGATCATGTGATGGTTGATTATTACGGTAACCCGACGCCGCTGCCCCAGGTCGCCAATGTGACGCTGCTCGACGGCCGCACCATCGGTGTCAGTCCTTACGAAAAGAAAATGGCGCAGGCCATTGAGAAGGCGATCCGGGACGGTGATCTCGGTCTCAATCCGATGACGCAGGGTGATATCG
The DNA here is from genome assembly GCA_030833315.1 of Burkholderiales bacterium. Lineage (GTDB taxonomy): Bacteria > Pseudomonadota > Gammaproteobacteria > Burkholderiales > SG8-41. The sequence continues at coordinate 6,945 of JAURHM010000078.1, read as the reverse complement.
TTCGTGTACCGATGCCGGCGCTGACTGAAGAGCGCCGCAGAGACCTGATCAAAGTGGTAAAGCACGAAGGGGAAATCGCTCGAGTCGCTGTCCGCAACATCCGCCGTGATGCGAATACCCATCTCAAGGATCTCCTGAAGAAAAAAGAAGTGGCGGAAGATGATGAGCGTCGCGCCCAGGATGAAGTGCAGAAGCTGACAGACCGTTCGATCGCCGAAATCGACAAGCTGCTGGAGGTCAAGGAAGCCGACCTCCTGGCGATCTAATACGTGGCCAGTTCCACCCAGGAAATCCCTGTTGTCGGTGATGTGCCGCGCCATGTGGCCATCATCATGGATGGCAACGGACGCTGGGCCAAACGGCGCTTCCTTCCCCGGGTGGCGGGACATCACAAGGGTGTAGAGGCCGTACGCAATACGGTGCGCACTTGTGCAGAGCGCGGCGTTACTGCACTGACGCTTTTTGCTTTCAGCAGCGAAAACTGGCGTCGACCGCAGGAAGAAGTTTCTCTATTGATGCAGCTGTTTGTCAGTTTATTGCAGCAGGAGGTTGAACGCCTGCACCAGATTGGCATTCGCTTCCGGGTCATTGGCGATTTGTCCCGTTTCGACCGCAATCTTGTTGACTTGATCGAGTCCGCGCAAAAACTGACTGCAGCCAATACCGGTCTGACACTTACCGTGGCAGCCAACTATGGCGGCCGCTGGGACATCCTTCAGGCGGTTAACAAGTTGCGGCAAAGCGACGGCGGGGATAATTCGCCGTGGACCGAGGCGCAATTGCTACTCCATCTGTCGATGGGCGATCTTCCGGAGCCGGATCTGTTCATTCGCACTGGTGGCGAGCAGCGCATCAGCAATTTCCTGCTCTGGCAGCTGGCTTATACGGAACTGTATTTCACGGATACCCTGTGGCCGGATTTCGATGCTCAGGCACTGGATCTGGCGATCACTTCCTATCGTCAGCGTGAACGGCGTTTCGGCCGTATCAGCGAGCAGGTTTCGGTTGCGGCTGAAACAACCAACCGCGCGGACAACGCCTGAGCGCGCCGTTCCGGCGTCCCTCGCCATGCTTCTGACAAGAATTCTTACCGTAGCCTTTCTGCTGCCGTTATTCGTAGGCGGTCTTTTTTATCTTCCTGGCCACTTATGGGCCATCGCCTTGCTGCCAATGGTCATGGCCGGAGCGTGGGAGTGGGCCAATTTAACAGGCTTCAAGGCGGTGTTTCGCGGCTTTTATGTGCTGCTGCTGTTGGTTTCAGCCATAGCCATCCTGTCAGTGCATGAATTTGCCCAATCATTAATTATCGACAGGGCTGTTTTTGCCGTTTCAGCGGTTTTCTGGCTGCTGCTGGCTCCGCTTTGGCTGAAGTTCAGCTGGAAAATCCGATCACCGGTTCTGATGGCGGTGACAGGCTGGGTGCTGCTGATGCCGGCCTGGCTCGCTCTGGCACGACTTCAGGAGCGTCCTTGGCTGCTGCTGGCACTCTTGGGCGTCGTCTGGGTGGCCGACAGCGCGGCCTATTTTGCCGGGCACCAGTGGGGTCGACGCAAGCTGGCGCCTTCGGTAAGCCCAGGCAAGACCTGGGAGGGGGTTGCGGGGGCTGCAATAGCAGTCGCGGTGTATCATGCGCTGGTCTGGAATTTCGGTTTCGGGCCGCATGCGCCTGGTCTTGCATTTGCGGCTGCTGCCCTGGTTGCCATACTTTTCCCATTAAGCATCATTGGAGACTTGTTCGAGTCGTGGATAAAACGTCAGGCCGGCGTCAAGGACAGTGGACGATTGCTCCCGGGACATGGCGGCGTTCTCGACCGCATCGATGCCTTGACTTCGACTTTGCCGCTGGCTGCATTGATCGTGGCCGGCTTGCTGCAGCAGGGCTGAAGACATGCAATACCTGACCATACTGGGCTCTACCGGCAGCATCGGTCTCAGCACGCTTGATGTTGTGGAGCGAAATCCTGACCGTTTTGCAGTTGTTGCCTTGACCGCACGCTCGAGAATTGACGTCTTGTTTGGGCAGTGCTGCAAATTCCGGCCCCGATACGCTGTTGTGATCGAAGCCACCGATGCTGAGCAGCTTCAGCAGCGGCTGCGTGTTTCCGGTTCTGAAACCCTGGTGTTATGCGGTGCCGCAGCGCTTGAAACCGTTGCATCCTTGGCTGAAGTGTCGACCGTCATGGCGGCGATTGTCGGCATCGCCGGGCTGAGAGCGACGTTGGCCGCGGCCCGTGCCGGCAAGCGGATACTGCTGGCCAACAAAGAGTCGCTCGTTACCGCGGGCGGCTTGTTCATGGCTGCCGTCAATTCGAGTGGTTCCGCACTGCTGCCGATCGACAGTGAACACAATGCGGTATTCCAGGCCTTGCCTTCGAACCGACGCGGGACTCTAGCCGATAGCGGTGTCCGGCGGATTCTGCTTACGGCTTCCGGCGGACCGTTCCGGACCATGTCCCTGGATCAGATGGCTTTGGTGACACCTGATCAGGCGGTTGCGCATCCGAACTGGAGTATGGGCAGGAAGATTTCCGTGGATTCCGCAACCATGATGAACAAGGGGCTTGAAGTCATTGAAGCCCATTGGCTTTTCGCTGCCGATCCTTCGTTGATCGAAGTAGTCATTCATCCGCAAAGTGTCATTCATTCCATGGTCGAGTATTGCGACGGATCTGTATTGGCGCAGCTTGGCAATCCCGACATGAGGACACCCATAGCCCACGCGCTGGGGCATCCTTCGAGAATTCCTTCTGGTGCGGATTATCTGGATCTGGCGAGCATTGGCACGCTGCAGTTCGAACGACCCGATGTGGCGCGTTTTCCTTGTTTGCGGCTGGCTTACGACGCACTCAAAACCGGACCCGCCGCCGTGATCGCGCTGAACGCAGCCAACGAGGTTGCCGTTTCCGAGTTTCTGGCGAACCGTATCGGTTTTCTTGACATCCCACGCTTGATCGAGACGACTGTAGAAAACACGCCGGAACAGGACATTGTTACGATTGAGGATGTCGAGGCGGTGGACCTGAGCGCAAGGGCGCTGACATTGTCTGACTGTGCCCGGCAACTGAAAAGCCGGGCTGGCGGGGTTCGGGCATGAGCGTTCTTTTGACATTGGCGGCATTTATTGTAGCGCTGAGCATTTTGATTGTCGTGCATGAATTCGGTCATTACTGGGTCGCACGGCGCTGTGACGTCAAGGTTCTGTGTTTCTCTGTCGGGTTCGGACGTGCTATCTGGTCGCGCCGCTTTGGCGCCGACCGCACCGAATTACGGATTGCCCTGGTTCCGCTGGGTGGGTTCGTGAAAATGCTCGATGAGCGAGAAGGTGAGGTTGCTCCGTCGGAAATGCATCGGGCATTCAATTGTAAAAGTGTCTGGAAGCGTTTTGCGATTGTCGCCGCGGGTCCTGTTGCTAATTTTCTCGCAGCGATTGTTCTGTACTGGGCACTATTTGTTTACGGCGTCCCGGGATTGATCCCTGTTCTGGGCGAACCGGTTGCCGGCAGTGCGGCTGCTCGCGCAGGATTTGTTGTGGGTGATACGGTTATCAGTATTGAAGGTACACGTGTACCATCGTGGCAGGATTTTCGCTGGCAACTGCTGCAGCGTGCGCTGGAGCAGGAGCCGGTCAGTATCGAGGTGAAGACCGGTGAACATGTTCAAGCTGTCCGCATGCTCGGTTTTGAAACACTGGAGCCCAAGGATCTGGAAGGTGACCTGCTGACAACGCTGGGTTTTGCCCTGTTCCGGATGCATTTGCCACCGGTTGTCGGCGAGGTAGTCGGTGGCGGGGCGGCTGCCAGGGCTGGATTGCAAAGCGGTGATCTGGTGCTCAGCGTGAACGGCGAGGCAGTGGATAACTGGGATGTGCTTGTCGGCAAAGTGCGCGCCAGCGCAGGTCATGAGCTGCAGTTCCGTGTGCGACGTGGCGAAATCGACATTCCGGTGTTCACGGTGATACCGGATCGGGCAGCGGTCAACGGCGTTTCTATCGGCCGCATCGGCGCGGGTCCGCGTATGGACGAAAAAGTGCTGCAACGAATTTCAACCGTTGTGTCTTACGGTCCTTTGGAGAGCCTGAAGAAGGCCTTGATCAAGACATGGGACACGTCGCTGTTCAGTCTTCGTATGATGAGCAAAATGATCATAGGCGAGATTTCACTGAAGAACCTGAGCGGGCCAATCACCATTGCCGATTATGCTGGCCAGTCAGCGCAAAACGGTGGCATTTCCTACCTGATGTTCCTCGCCCTGATCAGTATCAGCCTCGGGGTGCTCAATCTGCTGCCCGTGCCATTATTGGATGGGGGGCACTTGATGTATTATTCCGTTGAGATTATCACCGGAAAACCGGTATCGGAAAAGGTCATGGCGGTCGGACAGCATATCGGCATGACCCTGCTGTTTGTACTGATGGCTTTTGCGCTTTACAACGACATTCACCGCCTTCTCGGCAGTTAATATGCCCCGACCCCGCATTCTCCCGCTCATTTTGATGTTGCTTCCCGGCGCCGCACAGGCCATCGAGCCCTTCGTGGTGAAGGACATCCGCGTCGAAGGTATTCAGCGCATCGAGGCCGGCACGGTATTCAGTTATCTGCCGGTCAAGGTCGGTGAGACCATGGATGATCAGAAAGCGGCAGTGGCCATCCGTGCACTGTTCGGAACCGGTTTCTTCAAAGACGTATCCATTGAAGCCGACGGTAATGTGCTCGTCGTTGCAGTGCAGGAGCGTCCATCGATTGCGCAGGTTGAATTCATTGGCGTCAAGGAGTTCGAAAAAGACCAGCTTCTGAAGAGCCTGCGCCAGATCGGTCTGGCTGATGGCCGGATTTTTGACCGGTCGCAGATGGATCGCGCAGAGCAGGAACTGAAGCGACAGTATCTGACCCGCGGGCGTTATGCAGTTTCCATCACCACGACGGTTACCCCGTTGGAGCGAAACCGGGTTGCCATCAACTTCACTGTTGATGAGGGAGACGTTGCGAGAATCCGGCAGATCAGCATCATCGGCGCAAAAGCGTTTACTGAAAAGGAGTTGCTGGATCTTTTTGTATTACGCACCCCGGGAATGATGACCTGGTGGAGCAAGCAGGATCAGTATTCGCGTCCCAAGCTTGCGGCTGACCTTGAAACTCTCAGATCCTATTATCTTGACCGTGGATATCTGGAATTTGCAATTGATTCTACCCAGGTCACGATTTCTCCAGATAAAAAAGACATTTTCATCAGCGTCAGCGTGACAGAGGGCGCCAAGTACAAGATTTCCGACATCAAGATTGCCGGTGATTTCCTGATTCCGGAAGAAGAAATCCGCAAATTGATAACGGTCAAGAAGGGGGAAGTTTTTTCCAGGACCCGGATTGCGGAGACGACCAAGAACATCAATGACCGTCTCGGGAATGATGGCTACGCCTTTGCGAACGTCAACGCAGCCCCCGAAATTGACAAGGCCAAGAACGAGGTGGGTTTTACGTTTTTCATTGATCCTGGTCGTCGGGTTTATGTGCGTCGCATTAGTGTCGGTGGTAACGCCCGTACAAGGGACGAGGTGATCCGGCGCGAAATGCGTCAAATTGAAGGCGGTTGGTATTCTTCCGAGAAAATCAATCTGTCGCGCAGCCGTATCGATCGGTTGGGATACTTCACCGAGGTCAATGTGGAGACGCCATCGGTAACGGGAACAACCGACCAGGTGGATGTCAATTTTTCAGTGGTCGAGAAACCGACGGGCAACATCATGCTCGGTGCCGGTGTGGGTAGCGGCTCGGGAGTTATGGTGACTGGTTCCATTGCACAGCAGAATATTTTCGGTTCCGGCAAGCACGTTTCCGCGCAGGTGAATTCGAGCAATTTCAACACAGTATATTCCCTGTCATACACGGATCCCTATTTCACAGTGGATGGCGTGAGTCAGGGATTCGACGTTTATCAGCGGGAGGTTGATGGTAGCCGAGCAAGCCTTGGCAGATACATAACCAAAACGCTTGGCGGCGGTATTCGTTTCGGAGTGCCGATAACAGAGCGCGACACAATCAGTTATGGCTTGGCTTATGAAAACACTGCCATTACGACGTTCACTGATAGCCCACTTTTCTATCAAAACTATGTAAATACCTTTGGCAAGCAGAATGATGCGGTTATCGCATCGGCAGGTTGGGCCCGTGACGGTCGCGACAGCTTGATCTATCCGACCAAAGGAACGTTCCAGCGTGCCTTTGGCGAATTAGGTGTGCCGGGCATGGCTTCTTTGGAATACTACAAAATCGGTTATCAGCACCAGCTTTACATTCCTTTGAGTCGCACTTACACCTTGATGCTGAACGGTGAGGTTGGTGTGGGTGACGGTCTCAATAATCTGCCGTTGCCGTTTTTCAAGAATTTTTTTGCCGGCGGAGTAAGCTCTGTCAGGGGGCATCGTACTTCATCAATTGGTCCCAAGGATGTGAATGGCAATCCGCAGGGCGGAAGCCACAAGCTCCTGGGTAACGTCGAATTCCTCTTTCCTTTCCCGGGCCTGATGAATGACCGGTCCGTGCGTTTGGGCACATTCATCGATGCAGGTATGATTGCCAATTCTTTTGACATGAATGAGTTCAGGTATTCAACCGGGGTGTCTCTTTTCTGGTCTTCACCCATGGGGCCGCTGAAAATCAGTTTTGCGTTACCGTTAAATGATCAGCCCGGCGATCGCAAGCAGATTTTCCAGTTCTCTTTTGGCGGTACTTTTTAAACGACATGACTATTTTCAAGAAATTCCTGTCGCGTAAAGGAGAGTAAGTTGAAAAATTTTATTCTGTACATCGTCGCTTTTGCCTTGATCTCCATGTCACAGGCTTCTGTCGGCGCTGAATTAAAAATCGGTTTTGTTGATCAGGAACGCATTACCCGGGACAGTGCACCGGCTGACCGTGCCAGCAAACAGCTTGAAAAGGAATTTGCTCCGCG
>JAURHM010000057.1 GCA_030833315.1 Burkholderiales bacterium | reverse complement strand
GCAGCCAGTCCGTCCTTGGTCTGCGTCGACAGCCGGGTGCGCGCCGCCGTCAGCTTGTTGCGCGCCAGCACAGTCGTCGCCGGCTGCGCCTCCAGTTTTTTGATGAAGGTCGCGGCATCATCAGTCTGCGGCAGTGCCGGCGCGATCAGTTTGCCGTCCGCACGCGGCGGCAGTTTGGCGCCAAGCTGACGCAGCAGCTCCGCCTCATCCATCATGAACCAGCCTTCGACCATCTGGCCATTGACGATGCGGATCAGCGCAACTTCATAGACGTCGATTTTTTTGCCGGTCGCCGGAATGCCGAAAAAATTGCCGGTGTGGGTGCCGGTGACACGGAACAGCAGCCCGACCCGGTCGCCGTCGGCAATCACCTGTTCGATGACATCGACGCGATCCGGAAACGCCGCACGCAGATACAGCGCCGGATGCGGCCAGCCCTGATCACGCGCATTGCCGGCAAGATGCAGATTGCCGCCGCGCACCCGGTCGTAGTTCGGCGCCATCACCTCTTTCTCGACCTGCGGCATTTCCGGCGTGCCCTGCTTCTGCTTGAAGCGCAGGGCGATGTCGACGTTGCGGGCGAGTTCGCCGCTGCGGTTCGGGTTGGCGTGGTTCATGGAATACGGCTCCTCTGAAACGGCTTTGTTGTTGATTTAATTTTCAAAACAATCTGATGCCGTGTAAACCATAACGCCCGGAATACTGAATGACAACTATGCTTTGTGTTTGAATTTCTGCGTCAAAGCCAAAGCCCCACCACCCAGCATCACACCCGCCAGTATCCAGAACACCCCCGACACTCCCACTGCTGCGCCGATGGCGCCGAAAGCCATCGGGCCGCTCATGCGCACGGTGTTGTTGACGGTGAGTCGGATACCCAGCATCTGCCCGGATCGGCCGTCGGAGGAATTGGCGAACATCAGGATCACGGTCAGCGGGATGCCGATGCCCATGCCGAGGCCGAACAGGAAAGCGACGGCGCCCAGCACAAAGGCGTTAGTCGTGAAAGGCACCAGAGCAAAACCGAGTGCGCCGGTGAGGAACACCCACATCAGCAGTTTTTCGCCGGGATACCGTTCGGACAGCTTGGCAAGGAAGTTGCGAACAATGAAGGCCGCGATCGCCAGCGTCGCCAGCACGCCACCGATCGCCGAGGCGGAGAGGCCGATTTCGTGACCGTGGATCGGCACATAGAACTGGAACAGGTCGTAACCGAGTTGCACCAGGCCACCGGTAATAAGCATCACCACCATACCCCTGTCGATCAGCGTGCGTGGCGCCGCCCCGGCTTTGGCGCGGCCGCGCGCGGGCGGCAGGTGACGCCCCTGCCATAGCACCAGCGAGATCACCACCAGCGACAGCGCCGCGGTGGCCAGACAGGCCCAGCCGTAACCGAAGTGATCGATCGACAGGCCGGCAAGCAGCGGCCCGAAAAAGCTGGTGGTCGCGCCAATCATGCTGAAGTTGGCGAAATTACGTGCGCGCTCTTCCGGCTTGCTCAGATTACCGATCAGGTTCTGCAAGGTGACATGGAAAAACGACAGTGCGAGGCCGTTCAATGCGGCGGCAGCGTAAAACACCGGCAGCGACGGGAAAAAATACATCAGCAGCAGCGATGCCGCGGCGCAGGTCGCGGCAAACAGCAGCAACTTGCGTGCAGCCTTGCGGTCGGCAAGACCGCCGACAAACCAGGACAGCAGCACCGGGAACAGGAACAGCAAACCGCCGATGATGCCGACCTCGCTCGCTGATGCACCGAGGTGCAACGCGTACAGCGTCAGCAGCACCCGCATCGAATTGTTGCCGGTGAAATTGAAAAACGTCAGCGCCAGGGTCAGGTAGATGGAGCGCAAGGGATTACACGGCTCTGCATGGCTATTGAAATGTGGACTTGTGCGCGTCGCGGGCGACGCACAAGCAGTGTGACTGAAACCGGCGTTCGCGGTTCACCGGCCGCACAAAAAACATTTACCTGTCATCAGGCAGGGAATGACTTCAGCGACAACCGCCGTCCGCCCTGTTTATTTCGCGGCAGGCCTTGCGGCGCTGTTGAAGGTGAAATTGTCGTAAGCCATTTCGGCGACGCGGAACCAAAGGAACTGGTCGGCGCGGAACTTGAGCCACTGGCTGTAGATGCGCTTGAAGTGCGGGCTTTTTTCTGCGGCTTCGTCGTAGATCTCGAAGGCGGCTTTTTGCGCGGCTTCCATGATCGGCTTGGAGAACTGGCGCAGCTGCGCGCCGCCGCCGACCAGACGCTTCAGCGCCTGCGGGTTTTTCGCGTCATAACTGGCGAGCATATGCACATTGGCCTCGGCGCAAGCCGATTCAAATATCGATTTATAGGCCTTGGGCAGCGCCTCCCATTCCTTCAGATTCACCACCGTCGACAGCTGCGGCCCGCCTTCCCACCAGCCTGGGTAGTAGTAATACCTGGCGACTTTCTGGATGCCGATCTTTTCGTCATCGTAGGGGCCGACCCACTCCGCCGCATCAATCGTGCCGCGTTCCAGCGCCTGATAGATTTCGCCGCCGGCAATCTGCTGGCCGACCACGCCGAGTTTGCCCAGCACCTGCCCGGCGAGTCCGCTGACTCGCATTTTCAGGCCCTTGAGATCGGCTAGCGTTTTGATTTCCTTGCGGTACCAGCCACCCATCTGCACGCCGGTGTTGCCGGTGGGGAACTGGATGCAGCCGTAATCCTTGAAAAGGTCAGCAACGGCCTGCAGGCCGCCGCCGTAATACATCCACGCGTTCTGCTGGCGCGCGTTGAGTCCGAATGGCAACGCCGTGGCAAAGGCAAATGCCGGGTCCTTGCCGATGTAGTAATAAGGCGCGGTATGGCCGCACTGCACTGTGCCGTTCTGCACGGCATCCAGCACCTGCAAACCGGGAACGATTTCACCGGCAGCGAAGACGCGGATCTGGAATTTGCCATCCGTGCCCTCCGATACCCGCTTAGACAGAATCTCGGCAGCGCCGTACAGCGTGTCGAGGGTTTTCGGAAAACTGGAAGCGAGCCGCCATTGGATCACCGGCTGCGCGTGAACAATCGCCGGCGCGGCCACCGTGCCTGCGGCGAGGCCGAGACCGGCCTTTTTCAGGAATGAACGACGCTGCATGACAAGCCCTCCGTAATACCTCTAAATATTTGTTTTAATGACTATCTCAAGTGCCCGCGAGAGTCATGCCCTCGACCAGCACCGAACCGCACTGCCGCGAACTGCGCCGCGATACATCGTTGCCGATGGCCACGATATTTTTGAACATGGTTTTCAGATTACCGGCGATGGTGATTTCCTGCACCGGATAGGCTATCGCGCCGTTCTCCACCCAGAAGCCGGCGGCACCGCGTGAATAATCGCCAGTGACGGGATTCACACCCTGCCCCATCAGTTCAGTCACCAGCAAACCGCGGCCCATCTTTTTCAACAGCGCGGCAAAGTCTTCGCCGGTGTCTTTCATCATCAGGTTGTGGTTGCCGCCGGCATTGCCGGTGGTCTGCATGCCGAGCTTGCGCGCAGAATAGCTGGCGAGGAAATAACCCTGCACCACACCGTCCCTGACGATGTCGCGCGCCTGCGTCGCGACACCCTCTTCATCAAAGGCGCCGCTGGCGAGACCTTTCGGAATCAGCGGCAGGTCGGTCATCTGCACAATCGGTGAAAATACCGGCTTGCCGAGACTGTCGAGAAGAAATGAAGACTTGCGGTAGAGGCTGCCGCCCGATACCGCCGACACAAAATGCCCCATCAGGCTCGCCGCAACGCCGGACTCATACAGCACCGGCACCTGCTCGGTCGGCACTTTGCGCGCCTTCAGACGTGCGATGGCGCGTTCGCCGGCTTTGCGGCCGATGAATTCCGGGGCGGGCAGATCGGCGGGATCGCGAACGGTTTCATACCAGTCGTCGCGCTGCATGCCGTCACCCTTGCCGGCGATCAGCGCGCACCAGATGCTGTGGCGCGAGCTCGGGTAACCGGCGAGAAAGCCGTTGGTGTTGCCGTAAATGAAATGCGACTGCTGCGTCGATACCGTAGCGCCTTCGGAATTGCTGACTTTCTTGTCGACCGCAAAGCCCGCAGCTTCGCAGGCCTGCGCCATTTCGATGGCGCGTTCGACCGGCATATCCCAGGGATGGATGAGGTCGAGATCCGGAAATTCGCGCGCGAGGCGGTCCGGATCAGCGAGACCGGCGCAGTCGTCGGTCGCGGTATAACGCGCAATCGCCAGTGCTGCATCCACCGTGTCGCGCAGCGCCTGCGGCGACAGATCCGAGCTGGAAGCGTGGCCGCGCTGCTTGCCGATGTAAACGGTGACGCCGATGCCCTTGTCGCGGTTGTATTCGATAGTTTCGACTTCGCGCTGGCGCACGGTGACGGTCTGGCCGAAGCCTTCGCTGACTTCGGCGTCGGCAGCAGTCGCGCCGCGGGTTTTGGCATGGGCCAGCGCATCAGTCACCAGCTGTTTGAGCGTGTCGTCGGTATAGGAAAACGGATTGGATGCCATGATTTTTGCGGAATGCAGGGGCCGGCCCTGCAGGAAAGGGCGTTATCATAACAGCTTCAAATTCAGCCATTTCCCGCGATCGCCTGCGATTTACCCCTGTTTCTGCCATGGATGACACCCCCGAATTCGACGATCTGCCCAGCAAGAGCCAGCGCAAACGCGACATGGACGCGCTGCAGGCCATCGGCGCCGAGCTGACCGAGCTCAACGAACAGCAGCTGGCGACCATCGATCTGCCGGAAAGCCTGCGCGACGCCGTGCGGGAAGCCCGCGCCATGAAACACAACGAGGCGCGGCGGCGGCTGGTGCAGTACATCGGCAAGCTGATGCGCCAGATCGACGATCCGGCGACGATCCGCAGCAAGCTCGACGGCTTTCTGTCGGTCTCCGCCGAACAAACCGCGCAGCTGCATCACATCGAACGCTGGCGTGAGCGCCTGCTCGCCGAGCCGCAGTCGGTGTCGGAGTTCATCGCCGCCTATCCGGAAGCCGACAGCCAGCAGTTGCGCACGCTGATCCGCAATACCACGGAAGAACGCGCCCGCGCCAAGCCACCCAAACATTTCCGCGCGCTGTTCCAGATGATCCGCGGCCTGGTCGAGGCACGAAACCGTCCGGCCCACACCGAAACCCCGGCCGATTGAGGCCCCGAAGGCCGGCCCCGATATAATCCGCGTCATGCCGAATTCCGCAGAACAACTCATCATCGGTCTGGTGTCGATCAGCGACCGCGCTTCGCAGGGCGTCTATAAGGACGAAGGCATTCCCGCGCTGGAAGACTGGTTCAAACAGGCGATCAGCGCCCCGCAATGGCGCACCGTCACACGGCTGATCCCGGACGAGCGTCCGGTTATCGAAGCCACGCTCAAGGACCTGGTCGATCAGGAAGGTTGCCATCTGGTGCTGACCACCGGCGGCACCGGCCCGGCGCTGCGCGATGTCACGCCCGAAGCCACGCTGGCGGTCGGTGACAAGGAAATGCCGGGTTTCGGCGAACAGATGCGTCAGGTCAGCCTGAAGTTCGTGCCGACAGCAATTCTGTCGCGGCAGGTCGCGGTGATCCGGAAAAAGTCACTGATCATCAACCTGCCGGGCCAGCCGAAAGCGATCAAGGAAACGCTGGAAGGACTGAAGGACGAATCGGGCAAACCGCTGGTACACGGCATATTTGCGGCCGTGCCCTACTGCATTGATCTGATCGGCGGACCGTATATCGAAACCCATGACGCCGTGTGCAAGGCCTTCCGGCCGAAATCGGCAATCCGCCCCAAACAATCCTGAACATTGAATCTGCCTGCGCAGCCCTGACGGAACCCCCATGACTGCATTGCTTGAAACCATCGAACTCGAAACCGCAGCGAACCCGACCGCAGCCGTGATCTGGATGCACGGCCTTGGCGCCGACGGCAACGACTTCGTGCCCATCGTCAACGAGATCGACCTCAGCGGCGTGCCTGGCATCCGTTTCATATTTCCGCATGCGCCGACGCGTCCGGTGACCATCAACAACGGTTATGTGATGCGCGCCTGGTATGACATTTCCTTCGGTGACCTCGACGGCAACACCCGCAAGGCCGATGAAAAAGGCGTGCGCGAATCGCAGGCGCAGATCGGCCAGCTGATTGCACGCGAAAACGGCCGCGGCATCGCCACCTGCAAAATCGTTCTCGCCGGTTTTTCACAGGGCGGCGCGATCGCGCTGCATACCGGCCTGCGTTACCCGGAGAGACTCGCCGGCGTGATGGCGCTGTCGACCTATCTGCCGCTGGCCGAGAGCTTCACCAAAGAAGCGACGCCGGCCAATGCCAAGACACCGGTGTTCATGGCTCACGGCACGCAGGACCCGGTGGTGCCCTATGCCATGGGCCGCGGTTCGCGCGACCTGCTGCAGCAGGCGGGATATGCGCTGGAATGGCAGGAATACCCGATGCAGCACTCGGTCTGCCTCGAAGAAGTAGCCGACATTGGCCGCTGGATGACTGGCGTGCTGGCCTGATCAAGGGGAAGAAATTGTCATGAAAACCATTGCGACGCTGGGTACTGCTTTTTCCATCATTGCAGCATGCATCACGACAGCCGGTGCGCAAGCCGCCACCGCAGAAAAATATCCGATTCGCCCGGTGCGTTTCATCGTACCGTTTACAGCGGGCAGCGCCACCGATGTGGTCGCGCGCACTGTTGGCCAGAACCTGTCCGAAGCCCTGGGACAGCCCATCGTCGTCGATAACCGTGCAGGCGCCAACGGCACCATCGGCGCCGAACTTGCGGCGAAGTCACCGAAAGACGGCTATACCGTGCTGATCAGCACCAACACGCCGAGCGCTGCCGCGCCGAGCCTGATGAAAAAGATCAATTACGACCCGGTGAAGGACTTCGCACCGATCGCCCGCGTCGGCACCATCGCCTTCGTACTGGTAACCAGCCCTTCGCTGCCGGCCAAGAACATGGCGGAGCTGATTGCGCTGGCGAAAAAACAGCCGGGCAAACTCACCGCCGGGTCCGGCAGCGCCGGCAGCCTGGTGCCGATTTTCATGCTGCAGCAGATGGCGGGTATCGAACTGACCCATGTGCCGTACAAAAGCATTCCGCCGGCACTGACAGATGTGATCAGCGGCCAGATCAATATGGTCTACGCAGACATGGTCAACGGCGCGCCGCAGGTCAAATCCGGCAAGCTGCGCGGGCTGGGCGTGACGTCGCGCAAACGCGATCCGCTGCTGCCGGATGTGCAGGCTATTGCCGAAACGGTGAAAGACTTTGAGCTGATCGCCTGGTTCGCGATGTTCGCGCCCGCCGGCACGCCGCAGCCCATCGTTGACCGCCTGTCTGCCGAAGCCGAAAAAATCCTCGCCCGCAGCGATGTACGCGAGCGTTTCGCCGTACTCGGCATCCAGGTCGATCCGATGAAACCTGCGGAGCTGGAAAAATTCCAGAAAAGTGAACTGGAAAAATGGGCGCGGCTGGCGAAAGCGGCCAACATCGTTCCCGAATAAATTCCCGCATCAAGTACTGCGAATTACTTACCTAATTTCCTCAAGAAAATCGACAGGAGCAATGCAGTGACTCAACCTTTGGACGGCGTACGTGTACTTGACCTGAGCTCGGTCGTTCTGGGCCCCTTTGCCACCCAGCTGCTGGGTGACCTCGGCGCCGATATCGTCAAGGTCGAACCGCCGGACGGGGACATCCTGCGCCATGTCGCACCGATGCGGAACAAGGCGATGGGGCACATCTTCCTGCACCACAACCGCAACAAGCGCTCGATCGTGCTCGACCTGAAAAAACCCGAAGGCCTGGCCGCTCTGCAGAAGTTGATCAAGACCGCCGACGTGCTGTTCTACAACGTGCGGCCGCAGGCAATGAAGCGGCTGAAGCTGTCTTACGAGGAAGTCGCCGCGATCAATCCGCAGATCATCTATGTCGGCGCCTACGGTTTCAGCCAGCGCGGTCCTTACGCCGCACAGCCGGCCTATGACGACCTGATCCAGGGCATGTCGGCGATGCCGGCGCTGTTCCATGAAGCTGGCGCGTCTTCGCCGCGTTACGCGCCGCTGGCGATTGCCGACCGCATCACCGGCCTCGCCGCCGTCAACGCCATCACCACCGCGCTGTTCGCTCGCAGCCGCACCGGCAAGGGCCAGTCGGTTGAAGTGCCCATGTTCGAAACCGTGACGCAGATGGTGCTCGCCGACCACATGGGCGGTTTCACCTTCGATCCGCCGGAAGGCCCTTACGGTTACGCGCGCATGCTGGCGCCAAACCGCGCACCGTACAAGACCAGCGACGGCTATATGTGCGTGCTGATTTACAACGACAAGCACTGGCGCTCTTTTTTCAAGCTGATCGGCCAGGAGGCAATGTTCGACAGCGACCCGCGCTTCAGCAGCCACGAGGCGCGTTCACGCAACATCGCCGAAGTCTATGCCTTTGCCGCCGAACACCTGAAGCTGCGCAGCAATGCCGAATGGGAAAAACTGCTGCGCGAAGCCGACATCCCGTCGGCGCCGATGAAAACCGTCGGCGACGTGCTAAAGGATCCGCATCTGGAAGCCGTCGGCTTTTTCCGCGAAAGCGATCACCCCAGCGAAGGCCGGCTGCGTGAAATGACGCTGGCCAGCCACTGGTCTGGGGCGGATGAAATGCCGCACCGCCACGCGCCGCGGCTGGGTGAACACAGCGCGGAAATCCTGCGCGAAGCCGGCTACGGAGAAGTGGACATTCAGCGTCTCGCCGCTGCGGGTGCCACCAAACTCGCCTGAGGCATCTGATGCCGGAGAATACTGGCGTAAAAAAACGGCGCGGCCCTTTCTGGCACGCCGTTTTTTGTTGATGCTGCTGCGGGCTCAGTTCATCAACTTAATACGTCAACTCAATACGCCAGCTTCAGCTTGTCGAGCTGATCCTTGGTGATCGCCGGTACATCGCCGCGCGCAGCCCAGCGGTTGAGATTCCAGCCGCCCTCGCCGACCCAGGCCTTGAATACCGCAAGGTTCTTCTGGCGCTCCTGGTCGTCGCCGCCGAGATAACGGTACATATTGCCGGGCTTGCCGCCGGGGCTGGCCTTGCCGTCATCCAGCCGGCGCATGATGGCACCGGTTTCGGGCCAGCCGATATAGGTAATCAACTCGGGATAGGAGTCCATCCGCGGACCGATTTTTTCTTTGGTGAATTTTTCTTCCTGCTTCTTGAATTCCTTGAAGATCGGGGCGCTGGCGCCATGACATTCCGAGCAGTTCTCCTTCATGATCGGCGCAATGTCCTTGGTGTAGGTCACGTTCTGCGCGGCCGCAGGGCCGGTGATTGCCGCAGCAAGCGCAAGGACGGGGATGAGTTTCTTCAGCATGACGTTTTTCTCCTTGTCCGGATCGTTCTTGTTGAATCGGCAACCATCGCCATAAACACGACGGCTCCGACGTGATGCCATTATCAATGTCGTGACAGCAGAGAAATTTGATATAACGCAAGCCGCGGTGAATCAGTTTTCAGCACATCAGGTGCGGGGTTAATAATTCAATAAAATCAATGACTTGTTTTTTTACCCTGCGCCCTGTTCGCCACCCACTCAGCTCGACCGCTGCATCACCTTGAACATCGCCCAGTCGAAATCCTCGCCACCTTCCGTCAACCGGGAGGGCATCAGGAGATAGGGCTTGCCGTTGACGATCATGTCGAGGCTGTCGCGGGAGTTATAGATGCCGTCGCGCATCACGACGCCGACTTCGCCATTGTTATCGGGTGTGGTCGACAGCAGCAGCGCGGAATCGGTGGGCTGCGATGGCGATGACGCAAACATGCCGCCCGATTTGCCGATGCGCACTGGTATCGCCAATTTGGACAGCAGCTGGATACCGACGCGACGCTGCTGGTGCTCGTCGCGAGTCACGCGGCGGATGATGCCGATGCCCCAATGTTTGGCGACCTCGGTTTTGACACCGATCAGCGCGCCGACACGAACCCAGTCGCTTTTGGCCGCGGGAATGATCGCGCCGTAACCGCCGTCGCTGACGTTTTCGACAATCCAGCGCTCTGCCGTGTTTTCAGCCTCGCCCGGGTCGCTGAAATCCAGTTCATCTCTGTTGGCGGGATCGAGCGCCGCGCAGATTTCCGTCATGCTGTGGAGCACCGTCATCTGCGTCGCAGTCTTCCGGCGCTGCGCGATGCGTTCCGGCGCATTATCGGACCAGTAAGTGATAAGGTGCTTCAATACCGGCATCACCGTTTCACTGTCATAGAAGCCGCCGAGATGGACGTCAGAAGGAATGGCTCCGGTTTCGCTGACCAGAGACTCGATACGAACCAGCTGCGACAGAGCATCTCCTGCGCCGAAAAAGCGCGCTGATGATGAAGCTTTCGGCATGTCGCTAACGACGCGATAAGGCGGTTTGCCGGAAGCAATGTCAAAACAATAACCGCAGCCCGGACCGGGTTCCCGATCTATTCGGAAACCGCCGGAAAAATGCGCCACTGCGCGCTCGGCGATTTCCTGGCAAATCGGGCTCAGTCCATCCGTTGACGACGCGCTGAGCATCACCGCCTTGAGAAACTCCTGCCGTACTGAACCGCCGCCGTGAGCGCCGGGGTAAATCGCCACGGTCATTGCGGCAAATCCGGACGCCTCGGCAAACTGGTACAGCCGCCCGATAGCGGACCACACCTGAGGGTCGACCGGACCATAACGCACCAGAACCCACTTCAACTGCAGCGTCAGCGCGCGCAGGGTGCGCGCCACGATCACCGGCAGATTATTGCGGAACGCGGTGCCGCCGGTCTGTGTGCTTTCAAAACGAGCGACGCACTCGAGATAGGCTTCGCTTAGCGCTTTCCAGAAATTGAAGCTGCTGGTCCACAGCCGGTTTTCCTGGAATTTCTGCTGCCGCGCAGTGGCAAAATAATCCTGAGCCAGCTTGCGCTGGTGGTTTTTTGCGGCACTGTCGAGCAGATCAATGTTCTCGAACAACCGGTCGGGTTTAAAGGCCTTGGTATCGCGCAGACTTTCCAGCCACTGCGTGATTTCCGCCAGCGCCTTCATGGGATCTCCGGGCAGTTCGGTGATGATCTCTCTGGCTTTTTTGACATCCGCCATCGGATGATCGACCTTGTTCCCTCCCAGAAAACTCAGCACTGCATTCCCCTGTCAATTGCTGTCTTCAACGCATCCGTACGAACGCTGCGGATTCTGTTTTTTATCCCGCCAATGTCTTGTGCCCGTCCTGCAATGCCGTTTGACGTCCGCGCCCCGCATCAATACCTGTCAACAGCAATAATCCCACAACAAAATAACCGCCGGTCAGCAATATCGCCAGCCGGTGATCGCCGCCGCTCAACCAGGACACCGCACCGTAGCTCAGAGGCCCGAGAATTGATGAACATTTCACCGCCAGGCCCCACAGTCCAAAAAACTCGGCCAGCCGTCCCGACGGGCTGAGATAGCCGACCAGTGCACGACCGGCAGACTGACTGGAACCCAGGCACAGACCGACACAGTTCGCCGCCAGCCAGAACAGCGCCGCATCCGTCGCACGCCAGGCCAGCAATACGGTAACAATCCAGGCCACCAGAATAATCCCGATCGAGCGAATATGCCCCGCGCGATCCTGCAGATAGCCGAATAGCAGCGCACCGATCGCTGCAGTGACATTGACCACCAGAATCAGCAATATCGTGTCACGGGTGGTGAATCCCATCGCCTGCTGGGCGTAAATCGCCGCCAGCGCGATCACCGTCTGGATACCCGCCTGATAAAAAGTCAGGCAAATCAGAAAACGGCGCAGATCGCGGTAACGATGGGCGGTGCGCAGTGTCTCAAGCAGTCCGGCAAACACCGCGCCGATGGAGACGCGGGCCCCGGTTTGCGGCAGCGCGCGTTCACGCAGAAACAGGAAGGTCGGCAGGCTGGCCAGCGCAAAAATCATTGCCGTCAGCAGCATGGTCACCGGCACAAAGACTGTCGCCGGCGCGCCGGCGGCCTGTGCATTGGTGACATAGACAAGACAAAGTCCCAGTGCGGCGAGACCGCCGAGATAACCCAGCCCCCAGCCCCAGCCGGAAATCCTGCCCAGCGCCTCACCGCGGGCAATCTCCGGCAAAAAAGCGGCAATCAGGTTTTCGCCGGAGCCGAAAAAGAAATTGGACAGGATAACAAGCGTTATCGCCAAAGTGATATCACCGCGACCGACCAGAGCCATCGCCGCGGTAAAAATAATGCAGCCGAGGGTGGTGGCGGCGAGCAGACGTTTTTTGGCAGCATGTGCATCCGCCCAGGCGCCAAGCAGCGGCGCGGTCAGCATGATCAGCGCATAGGAAACCGCCAGCGCCGCCGTCCACGCAAACGTGGCCCAAGGGGCATCACCGGCCACCTCGGCAACAAAATAGGCGCTGAACACTGCAGTAATGACCACAGTGGTGTACCCGGAGTTGGCGAAGTCGTACATCGCCCACGACCACACCTCGCGCGGGCGCACGCCGGCTGCAAGACCGCTGGAAGCAGGAGCGGTCACCGCGGACGCGCCATGACGTCCTGCGACACGCGGATGGCAGCAGTTCGGCGGCTGCGTACCGCAGCCAGCAACATCCGGCACAGGCGGATGCCGGAGCACCACACCACCAATCCGAAAAAGACCGCCAGCACAATCAGCACCACGCTCATGATCGTTCTCCTTGTTGCCTGTTGCCCTGCACTCTTACTGAGCAACTCGCGTACCCGCTGGAATCGACGACCGGCGTGCTGCAGAAGCAGACATACGGTCAGACCCAGCCATAAACCGTCGAATCGCCGACAACAGCGTCGATTATCCGGCGTGACCCAGTGCACAAGTGCGGGGTCAGCATACTGCCTCAGGACAGATACAAAAATAGTGATGCAGAACAGGGGCTTGGAGCCGGCTCGGGCCACCGTCGTGTCCCGGCGACAAAAACGCCGCGCAGCACATTCTCAAGCTGTTGTTTTAATTGAAAAATTATCCTGGCACAGGAACCGCTCAGTAACAGCCTGATGTGTTGATGTAAGGAGAATCATGAAACAGATCATGCAAATTTCACTGTTGATCACCCTGCCGGGCGTTACCGCCTGCTCGACACCCCCAACCAACAAACAGGTCGGCGCGACCGCCGGCGCCGCAGTGGTTTATGAAATCAGCAAAAGGGGCAAGTAACCACACGGATTCCTCCTGCCAGGGCTCTAGGCCAAGAACCCCTGTTTCCCCCGGCACACCCCGAAGGAAGTCCCCTTGGGGAAAAAGCCGTGGGGGTTTTTGCCCTCTTACCGCTTCAAGAGGCGCCGGGCATGCGGTGCACCACCACCTGGTCGCGACCGCGGTTCTTGGCTTCATACATGGCCGAATCGGCTTCCCGCACCAGAATGTCACTGGACTGGGAAGAGTCCGGGCTGATGGCAATACCGATCGAGATGGTGATGCTGTTCAGCGGATTGCCGCGATAGGACAGGCTCATTTCGGCAACACGGCTGCGCAGCTGACTCGCACGCAGCAGCGCCACTTCCTCGCCGGCCTCGGGCATCACCACGAGAAATTCTTCACCACCATGACGCGCCACGATGTCCGTGGCGCGAACCACACGACGCACCACCTGTGCCATGCTCTGCAGCACGATATCGCCAGCCTCATGCCCCCACTGATCATTGAGCTTCTTGAAATGATCGATATCAAACAGCAACACTGCAATCGGCGCGCTCTTGCGCCGGCCCCGCAACAGTTCAGCTTCCAGCACCTTCCAAAGGTGGCGCCTGTTGAACAATCCCGTGAGCTCGTCAGTAACGGCCTGGGAGCGCATGCGCTTCAGCGCACCCTGCAACTGCTGATCACGGTTTTGCAGCTCTTGCACCATCCCGTCCAATGCAACGCCAAGCTGCGTCAGTTCTTCCCGTCCTTCACCGAATCCGGTTCGCGCACTGAAGTCACCGGAGCGCACGCGTTCGGTCATTTCCAGCAGCACACGGAATCGCCTCGTGACAAAAATCTCCGTGCCATACCAGACCAACAGGAAGAGCAGCACGGTCACCGCTGCTATCGTAATGGCCGTGTTCCGCATTACGCGGTCGGCATCAGCATAAATGTGCGCCGCCGGCGTACTGATGACAACATGAATCACAGGCTTGCCATCGGGGTTGATACCGGCGCTGTCAAATGCATAAATCTGTGTTTCACCGGCAAGATCGGATTCCGTAAATACGCCGCTTTTCTGGCCGAGCACTTTCTCCAGAACCCCGGGGTTGGGCACTTTCTCACCGATCCGCTCCCGAAATTGCGGAAACTGCGCGAGCACGATGCCCTTGTAGTCAATAAAAGTCACCACTCGCCCTGCAATTCCGGCTTTCTCGCGCTGACGACGTTCCGTCTGCTCTTCAAAAGTACCCAGATTGAGTGCTGCGTAGGCAACGACAACCACCTTGCCATGGTCATCAATCACGGGATACGCCATATTGATTGCAGGCAAGCCGGTTGCACGGCCGACCTGATAACCGCCAACGGCAAATTTGCCGGTGGTTTGGGCCATCTGAAAATAGTCACGGTCCGCGACGTTGAAACGCAGCTCATCCGGGGCAGTCGTCGCATTGCAATAAATCTCGCCGTTGGGCAGGATCAGGCCCATCGTTCGATATTGCCCCTTAACCTGGGCCATGATCCTGCGGAACTGGTCGGTGCAAACTTTGCGGGTGCGCATCAGATTGTTGACGTCTGCAGTGATCGCATACAGCAGCTGGCCGGCCCCGGCAATAATCTCCTCGGGCCGCCGCGCTGTGAGGCTGGCAATCAATTGCAGTTGCTGCCTTTCAGTGGCTTCGTCCGCTGCCCGCTGCTGCAGGCCGTTATTGATGGCGACGCCAAGAACCGGCAATGCCGACAAGGCAACCAGCAGCATGATGCGCAGGCGTGTACTGAGATTTTTCAAGATGGCATTGAACGTCGGCAGTACATGCTCTCCGGCCCCCTCTACCGGCGTCGCCAGACTAACAATCGCCACCCTGTGAGTCCAGCCGGAGAGCATTGGTTTTTGATTTGCATCAAAAAGTCGGCCACGGCTCCTTCGGCGATCAGCGCGGATCCAGCGGGGTGAGATGCGCGAAGCCCAGCAGCGACTCCAGCCATGCGCCATGACCGAACAGGGCCGCTTCGCCCTGCGGTCGCCCGATCACCTGCAGGCCGAGCGGCATTCCGCCCGGCGTGAAACCGCCGGGCATCGCCAGTACCGGGCAAGCGGTCATCGTCACCGCACAAGTCAGTACCAGCCAGCCCATATAACCGGAAAAATCCACACCATCCCAGCTTTCGGGATAGCGCCAGTTCACATCAAACGGCGGACAGACGGCCGCTGGACAGATCAGCGCGTCATACCGTTCGAAAAACGCAGCGGCGCGGCGAATGATTTCACCTTGCGCAATTTCCGCGCTGACAACATCGGTCAGCTTGAGGCCGAGACCGAATTCGATGTTCTCCACCACCTCCGGCTTGAGCACGTTCCGGTACTGTGCCAGCAGCGGTGCCACGCGGGCGATATAAACCGCGCCGCGCAACGTCAGAAAATGGGCGGCGGCATTGGCCAGATCAGGATGCGCCTCCTCCACCTCCACACCATCAGCCGCCATTTTTTTGGCGACGTCGTTGATCGAGGCGCGTACATCACCATCAACCACCGGCGCAATACCCAGATCGGCGCTGACGGCGACGCGCCGCGGGCGCTCGGGCCGGGCCGCGCATTGTGCAAACGACGGCAAAGGCTCGCGCGGCGATAGCGGATCGCGGGCATCGAATCCCGCTTCGGCATCGAACATCAGCGCGACGTCGGCCACCGTGCGCGCCATCGGACCTTCCACCGACAGTGGGTTGAAGGGCTGCTTCTGCAGACGCGCCACGCGCCCCGGACTCGGCCGCAGACCACTCACCGAACAGAATGCCGCCGGCGTGCGGATGCTGCCACCGAAATCATTGCCGGTGGCCATCCACACCTGCCCCGCCGCCAGTGCAGCAGCGCTGCCGCCGGAGGAGCCGCTGGCGCTCATCCGCGTATCCCAGGGATTGCGCGTCGCACCGAATACATCGTTGAAGGTATTGCCGCCGGCAGCGAACTCCGGCAGGTTGGTCTTGCCGACTATGAGAGCACCTTGCGCTTCCAGCCGCTGCACCACCGGATCGGAGCCGGGCGCGATGCGGTTTTCATAAACGCGTGAACCTGACGTGCAGCGCAGACCTTCGACGTCAGTGTTGTCCTTCACCGCAATCGGCAGGCCGTGGAGGAATTCCGCGGGACGCCCGGAACGCGAACCGCTCATCAACTGCCGCGCGCGGTCACGTGCGCGATCAAAACACAGTGTGACCATTGCATTGATCTGCAGATTGGTTTCGCTAATGCGTGCTTCCGCGGCGTCGAGCAATTCCAGCGGCGAAACCTCGCCGCGCGCCAGCCGGGCGACTGCCTCCGTCGCAGTCCATTTTATGAATTCATGCATCGCCGTATTCCTGTTGTTGTGCGCATCCGCCCCGCAGTATAACGGCCGGAAGCGGCGCGAACGTGATAGGCTTTCGCTCCCCGTATTTCCTAAAAAAACAGTCGAGGAAGCTCTCCATGACGGCCAAATCCGCAACCCGCCCGCTGATGCAGACCGGCGCGCAAATTCTTGTCGATTCTCTGATCACCCACGGCGCCAGTCTCGGCTTCGGCGTGCCCGGTGAATCCTATCTGGCGGTGCTCGACGCCATCCACGAGCGCAGCGATGAATTCAAATTCATCATCTGCCGTCAGGAAGGCGGCGTCACCAACATGGCCGACGCCTACGGCAAACTGACCGGCCAGCCGGGCATCGCTTTCGTGACGCGCGGACCGGGCGCCACCAATGCCTCGATCGGCGTGCACACCGCATTCCAGGACTCCACGCCGATGATCCTGTTCATCGGTCAGGTCGGCAACGACGTCGTTGAACGCGAAGCCTTCCAGGAAATCGATTTCCGCCGCATGTTCGGACCGATGTGCAAATGGGTGGCGCAGATCGACCGCGCCGACCGCGTCGCCGAATACATCAGCCACGCCTTCCATGTGGCGACCTCGGGCCGTCCCGGCCCCGTGGTGCTGGCACTGCCCGAAGACATGCAGACCGAAATGGCGCCGACATCAAAGGCGGCCCGTTACCAGCGCGTCGCCGCCAATCCCGGCGAATTCGACATGCACCAGCTGCGCGATCTGCTGGGCAAGGCAAAGAAACCGTTGATGATGGTCGGCGGTGGCGGCTGGAACAAACAGGCCAGCGAAGACATCCTCGCCTTCGCCCGCGCTTTCAATCTGCCGGTATGCGCCTCCTTCCGTTGTCAGGATCTGATCGACAACCGCGATCCGCATTACATCGGCGACGTTGCCGTCGGTCTCAATCCGAAACTGGCCGAACGCATCAAGGCCTGCGACCTGATGCTGGTGGTCGGTGCGCGGCTCGGTGAATGGACCACCGCCAACTACACGCTGTTCGACATTCCCTGCCCCGCGCAGAAGCTGGTGCATGTACACGCCGGCGCCGAGGAACTCGGCCGCGTCTATCAGGGTACGCTGCTGATCAACAGCGGCATGCCGGAATTCGCTGCTGCGGCGAAAAAACTAGCCCCGGTCAAACCGGCCTGGGACACATGGACCAAGGAAGCGCGCGCCGAACTCGAAACCTGGCAACAGCCGGTCAAGGTCCCGGGCAAG
>JAURHM010000040.1 GCA_030833315.1 Burkholderiales bacterium | reverse complement strand
GGGTTTTTCTGGAGGTCAGACTCCGCCTCGGCCATCATCAGCATCTTGATGCCGGTGACCAGCAGGAACAGACCGAAGAGGTAGAGCACCCAGTGAAATTGCGAAATCAGCCACGCGCCTATCAGAATCATCACTGCGCGAAGCACAATCGCACCGATGATGCCCAGTATCAACACGCGCTTCTGGTACTCGATCGGCACGCCAAAGAACGTAAACAACATCAGGAACACAAAAATGTTGTCTACAGCCAGCGATTTTTCAATCAGGTAACCAGTGAAAAACTCCATCGATTTTTCATTGGCCAGCTCCCGTCCGTAGTTGGCGTCCAGATACCACCACAACAGACCATTGAAAACAAATGAGAGAACGATCCAGACGATCGACCAATTGAGTGCTTCCTTGAAGGAAACCTTGGCCGAGCCCTTGGATTGCAACATGACCAGGTCAACAACAAGAGCAACAACCACAAAGGCCGCAAATGCGGCCCACATCCACCACATACCGATACTTTCCATTTCGAGAGCCCCTCCTGCTGATGACTGTTTTCATCTGCGCTGGACGCAGGCCGCGTATGCGCACCTTCGCCAGCTCTTGGCGAAGGTCTCGCTCGGACCGTGATGGCCCCCTGGACGCCGGGGGAAAGAATTCCCCGGAGTGACGACGCTCAGGTAGTTGAGCTACTCCCCTTCTATCCGGCGGACGGCTTCTGGCAATCCGTTCGGTAATTCAGATACTCAACTTACTTGAAACCGTAACTTACCTTCACCCACGAATTGCCCCCCTTTCATCCGTAAATTTGGCGCCCATGTTCCAGCCTTCACTCAAATCAAACTCTTGCATATTTCACTCTGATCACGCCGACTCAAATAAGTTCTTAAAAGCGGACATTTTTTGCAACCTTGCGATGGTGCGTTCTTTTCAAATAGCGCTGAACCAATGAATTCAAAAAAATCCCGCCACGAGGGCGGGATTTCAAAACCCTGCCAAAGGGGAGGGTGCTACTGCAGGGATAGGGTCAGCAAAACAACTGCTGCAGCGCTGAGACCAGCGGGCAAACCGATTGTTTCGATGCGGGACACCCCACGACCAACGACAATTTCAACCGGCACCTCAACAACCTCAAGAACACGGTTGGTCACCGAATCCTCGAGCATGCGGGTCAGTGAATTATTGCGCGCGGTGCCTATGACGATTTGGTTCACCTGCAGACGATTCGCCACGTCCCGTATGACTTCAGCCTTGTCACCGAACTCGACGTAGTCGGTATGCTGAATCGTTGCACGGTTAAGCAGCTCCCTAGCCGGGACCAAGGCGCGTTCCGCTTCCTGGCGGTGATAGGCGTCGTGATCATGACGGCTGACAAAACGGGCAATGTACTGGGAGAACGGCACACGCACGTGCACCAGGTGCACTTCCAGTTTCGAGCCGGCGGCATGGCGGTCGATCACATGCTCGACTGCCTTGAGCGAGTTGGCTGAAGCATCCAGCGGTAGAAGCAGCCGGGTCACACCAGCCGCAGCAGGTGCCAGAGGGGCCACGCCGGGCTCAACCACATGCCCAGCCACGCGGGCCCGGGCCGGCATGTGGTTGACCCAGAAACCGCCACCAAGTACACCACCGATGACGGCAATATAGACAAGACCAGCAAGCGCCGGGTATGCGTTGAAGAAATCCTTCGCCAACGGCTCGCTGATGATCATTTTCGCGGCAGTCCATGCCAGCACTGCACCGCCGATATAAATGATACCGGGGTACCGTTCGACGTACTTCAGAATGATCTGGCTGCCCCAGATCACGATCGGGATGCTGATGAGCAGACCGATTACCACGAGCATGAAACTTCCGTGAGCTGCGCCGGCAACGGCCAGCACGTTGTCCAAGCCCATCACCGCGTCGGCGACTACGATGGTTTTCATTGCCCCCCAGAAGCTGTTTGCGGCACTGACGTCATGTCCATCACCGTCATTGTCTGCAAGCAGCTTGTAAGCAATCCATACCAGCAATACACCACCAAGCAGCATCAGACCCGGCACTTTCAGCAGCCAGACCACCACCAGGGTCATTGCGGTTCGTACCGCGATTGCACCCACTGCGCCCCAGATAATGGCCTTCTTGCGCAAATCAGCGGGAAGGTTGCGTGCAGCCAGGGCAATGACGATCGCATTGTCACCGGCAAGCACAAGGTCAATCACGATAATGGCCAGCAAGGCCGAGAAAAATTCAGCTGAAAACAGTTCCATGCGTGCATCTCCAATTAAGGATGCGAGTTAACCATCAGCAACAGACGTCAAAGCGTACGCCTGCTACCGCCTGGTCTCGCTTGCAGCTGGATGACTGCCGGTGCCGCCGGGGCAATGCCCGTATTGACGACAACACCACAAGCGGCACCTGTGCGGTGCCACAGAAGCTACTCCCCAAGTTCCCCTGAGCCGGCCGATTGCTTATTCCGATCCCTAGCCGGAAACAGCCGACGAACAACATATTTCATATCATATGTTCCCGCGCATTGTAAAAAAAATCCGCCCGCAAAGTAAAATGAAGAAAAGCGATGCCAATCATCACGTTTCAATGATTCATCCACAAATCCCTCCGCAACTTGTCATGGTTTTAATCATGTGTTGTAATCCGCACTGCTCGCGCGGTTATGCGCGGCCCCTCCAAAGGGGAGTAGCTTGAGCGGCTCTGGCCGCAGTGGTGCAGTCGTCAATTCGGGATGCCTTCTTGTCCTCGGCTGCTCCGGCAATGTGAGGCGGCACCTGTCGCCCCTTGCAAGCGAGACCTTTGCCTGAACGGGCTAGGTCGTTTTACTGGCCAGTCGTGGTGCGGCCTGTCCGTCCGAGGTGAACGTCAGGCCGAGCCTGCAGTCCATGGGGAGAGGTGCAATATTGCCTGCAACGAAAGGACAGTCATGCCACGCAGCAAGATCCGCCGCTACCTTAAACACGGCACCCTGCCCCAGATCAGCGTATTCGAAGCCGTTGCCCGGCTGGGCAGCTATACCAAAGCCGCCGAAGAACTCTATATGGCGCAGCCCACGGTTTCCGTGCAGATGAAAAAGCTGTCAGAAACCGTGGGGCTGCCTCTCGTTGAACAGATCGGCAAACGGGTGCACCTGACAGAGGCCGGACGCGCCGTGCATGCCGCGTCGAACAATCTGTTTGCGACACTTGCGGAACTGGAAACGCAATTGGCCAATATCCGGGGCATGAGCACCGGCCGGCTGCAACTCGCGGTCAGCACTACCGGCAAATACTTCGCGCCGCGGGTCCTTGCCGAATTCGTCAAACTGTATCCCGGCATTGAGGTTTCACTACAGATTCACAACAGGTCCACCCTGCTCGAACGCATTGCACAGAATCTCGATGATCTGTACATATTCGCCAGCCCTCCCGGAGACTCGGATGTGGTCACCCAGGCCATCCTGCCCAATCCGATGGTGCCCTACGCCGCAGCGGACCACCTGCTGGCGAAAGAGAAAAACATTCCGTTCGCCCGTTTCGCCGAAGAACCCTTCCTGATGCGCGAGGCCGGATCGGGAACGCGCATGATCGCGCGCGAAATTTTTGCCGAACACGGGCTCGAACCCAAAGTGCGCATGGAACTGTCGACCAACGAAGCGATCAAGCAGGCCATCATCGCCGGACTCGGGGTTTCGATCATGTCGCGCTACACCCTGGGGCTGGATGTGACGCATGAACAGCTGGCCGTGCTCGACGTGGAAGGTTTCCCGGTGGAACGCAGCTGGGTGTTCGCCTATCCCGTCGGCAAGCAGCTGCCGGTGCTGGCCCAGGGCTTCATGGACTTCACGCGCAAGGTTGCCCGTACCCTGGTGTTCGACCATCTGTCCAAATCATGACCTCGCGAGTCCACACTGAAAATCACCGCAGCGCGCTGCCGGGGTAGCGGGAGCGGATGCCGCCAACATCGTAAAATAACGGTTTCAACCGCGGGCTGGCCCCGAACGGCGTGGATTCCGCGCCGTTTTTTTTAACTGAGGATGATGCAATGCGACTGGCAACCTACACCCTTCACTCCGATCCGCAAACCGTCCGCATCGGCGCACAAATCAACGGCAGCATGCTCGACCTCGTCGCCGGAGAACGTGCGATGGCCGACGGCAAATCCCTCATTCCGGCGTCCATGAAAGGTCTTCTGGCGCTGGGCGATGCCGGCCTTGCACGCGCACGGGCAGTTCTCGAGCATGCCGGCAAAAATGCGGCAATGCTGGACAAAAAAACGCTGGCGCCTGATGCCGACGTTCACTATCTCCCGCCGGTTCCGGATGCCGACAAATTCCTGTGCGTCGGCAAGAACTACCGTACCCACCTTGAAGAACTGAAACGCAACGACCTGATCAAGGAAATGCCAGGCGAGCCCACCGGCTTCGTCAAACTGAACTCCTGCCTCACTGGTCACGGCGCCGACGTGCCGCGCCCGGCCACAGTATCCCGCCTCGACTACGAACCCGAACTGGTATTCGTGCTCGGCAAACGCGCCCACGGCGCAAAACGCGAAGACGCGCTGAGTTACATCGCCGGTATTACCATCCTCAACGACCTGACCTGCCGCGACACGCAAAAAGCCGAAGTCGCCTCCGGTTCGCGTTTCTGGACTTCGAAAAACGCCCCCTCTTTCGGCCCACTCGGTCCGTGCATCATCACCATGGATGAATTTCCCGACCCTTACGACATCTGGGTCACCTGCAGCGTCAATGGCGTGCAACGCATGCGCGTCAATACCAGCGACCAGATCTGGAAACTACCGGACATCATCCCGCATTTTTCGCGGCTGCTCGACCTGCAGCCCGGCGACATGTTCGCCACCGGTGCGCCCGGCGGCGTCGCCGTGGGCAAGGCCGATGCCGAATCGCTGTATCTGAAACCGGGCGATATCGTCGAATGTGCGTTTGAAAATCCGGCCATGGTGCTGCGCAACCGCATCGTCTGAAACCACGGGAACATGCATTGCAACAAAGCGGCCTGCGGGCCGCTTTTGTATTGCCGTCGAAGTCCGGGCCGGGCTGACGCCGGCAACGATATAATCAAAAGATGAATTCACCACCCGCAGCCGGAACCCTTGCAATTGAATTGCCGCGGTCGTGCTGTAACTTGCTGAAACGGATCATCGTCGTTTGCCTGCTGATGCCGGTATGGGTCATCGCCACCGAACAAAGCCAGATCACGCCGAAAATATACGAGTGGCAACTGCCGTCCCCGATGTTCGGTCGCACAGCTGCAGCGGGCACCGACGGGATAATTTACATCGCAGTGCCCAACGACAACAAAGTGGTGCGCTTTGACCCGAAAGCGCAGGTGTTTCGCGACTGGGAGATGCCGCGGAATCACCTGCCCTCCGGCATCGCGATTGACCGCAACGGTACTCTATGGACCACCGGTTACGGCAACGGCACTATCGGCCGGCTGCGGCCGGTCACCGGGATGATGGCCGAGTTCTCGGTACCTTCGGGAATAAGCAGCGGTCCGCACTCGCTGGTCATCAGCGAAGACGGTCAAACGCTGTGGTTCACGATGCAGACCGGCGACAAACTGGGCAGCATCGACATCGCAACCGGCCGCATCGCTGAATACGAAACATCAGGAGGGCCCACCGGCATCACGCTGGATCGAGCCGGCAACGTCTGGTGGTGCCGCAGCGCCGATAATAAGCTCGGCCGCATGGAAGCGCGGTCCGGAAAAATCAGCGAGGTCGATCTGGGACGCGGCAGCCGCCCGCGACGCATCGCTGTCGCTGCCGACGGCATGTTGTGGGTCACTTTGTACGGCAAGGGACAACTGGCCAAAGTAAACCCGCAAACCATGAAAATCATCAAAAGCTACCCGCTGCCGGGCGGCAATGCCGGACCGCACTCGGTCACCGTCGACAATGCAGGAATCATCTGGGCCAATGAACTGAAAAACGATACGGTGCTGCGGCTTGATCCCGCCACCGAAGCAATGCAGGTCATCCGCCTGCCCTCACCCAACAACGGCGTGCGTCACCTTCTGGCCGAATCTGGACGCCTCTGGTACGTGGGTTCGCACAACGGCAAAATAGGCCTCATCGATTGATGCGCTCACGCTCCGCACCGGGCCACCTGTTCAATTGGCTTTACCTGTTCGCGCTGCCTATGCTGGCGGTCGCGCCGGCACATGCCGATGAAACCCTGTGGAGCACCCTACGCAGCGGCGGCTACGTGCTGTTGATCCGCCATGCAGCAACGGAACCCGGTATCGGCGATCCGCCGCAATTCAAGGCGGGTGACTGCAAGACCCAGCGCAACCTTTCCGCAGCAGGAAGAGAACAGGCAGCAAAAACCGGTCAGCGACTCAAGGATGCAGGCATCACCATCTCCGCCGTGCGGTCGAGCCGCTGGTGCCGCTGCCTGGATACGGCGAGCATTGCCTTCGGCTCTGCCACGCCGGACCCCACACTCGATTCATTTTTCGGCGACCGCAGTGCGCAGAACGAACAGCAAACCGCTGCAGTCCGCGCGCGCATCCAGTCATTTCGCGGACCGGGCAACCTTGTCTTGGTTACGCATCAGGTCAATATCACTGCACTGACCGGTGAATTTCCCGCTGAGGGCGAGATTTTCGTTGTCCGGGCATCTGCAGAAGGTTCGTTGCAACTGAAAGGCAGGATCACGCCGGTCAAACCATAAACCGGATGCGCTCCAGCGGATGCTGCACTGCGGTTCCCGCATTGCGAAATACCCGGGGTTAATGGCAGAAACTCCTGCCGCGTTTCATTGCATGAGTCGTCGTTACTGACTAACATTGTGGCTGCGCAGTTCCGGTGCAACGGGGCAATAAATCCACATACAGCCCCGGCACATCGCACCATTCCAGCCCACTCAATGAAGGATGTCCTGCATGCCCACTTACAAGATTCTGATCCTTGGCGCTTCGTATGGTTCACTGCTGGCCACCAAGCTGCTGCTCGCGGGGCACACCGTAAAAATGGTCTGCCTGCCCGCCGAAGCCGATTTGTTCAACACGGAAGGCGCGATCGTGCGCATGCCGATCAAGGGACGCGAAGGACTGGTAGAAATCCGCTCACGCGACCTGCCCGGCAAACTTTCCGCCGGCGGGCCGGATTCGGTGAATCCCGCTGACTACGACCTGATCGCATTGGCGATGCAGGAACCACAATACCGCTCGCCCGGCGTTCGTGAACTGCTCGACAAGGTCGCCAAATCGCGCGTGCCCTGCATGTCGATCATGAACATGCCGCCGCTGCCCTATCTGAAACGCATCCCGGGCCTCGATGCCGATGGCCTGCGCAACTGCTTCACCGACGCCTCAGTGTGGGACAGCTTCGATCCGAAAACCCTGACGCTGTGCAGCCCCGATCCGCAGGCCTTCCGCCCGCCGGAAGAAAAGGTCAATGTGCTGCAGGTGCGCCTGCCGACCAATTTCAAGGCGGCGCGTTTTGATTCCGACGCGCACACCGCGATCCTGCGCAATCTCGAAGCCGATATCGAGGCGATCCGCTTCGACACCGGCGACGGCAAGAAAATCGAACTACCGGTCAAACTCAAGGTGCATGAATCGGTATTCGTGCCGCTGGCGAAATGGGCAATGCTGGTCGCCGGCAACTACCGCTGTGTGCAGCTGAACGAAATGCGCCCGATCAAGGACGCCGTCCACAGCGACCTCGAAGCCACGCGGACCGTCTACAACTGGGTGGTCAAGCTCTGCGTCTCGCTGGGCGCCAGCGAAAAAGACATGGTGCCCTTTGAGAAATACGCGAACGCCGCCCTGTCGCTCGGCAGCCCGTCTTCGGCGGCGCGTGCACTGGCTGCCGGCGCGCCGAATATCGAGCGCGTCGATCTGCTGGTGAAAACCATCGCCGGACAGAAGGGTCAGCAACTCGCCGAACTCGACCGCACCGTCACGCTGGTCGAAGGCTGGCTGGAAAAAAACCGCAAGAAAGCCGGATAACCCCGGCCGCATACGAAAAGCCCGGCGACTGCCGGGTTTTTTTCACCCGCAAGCCACAGAGCGGGCTGGCAGCGTACAGCGATTACAATAGCCTCGAACCATGAAATCCCTGGTTTTCCCGCAAACCCTGACCGTCACCCTACCGCTCGCCCCCTGTTGATGGTCACTGCTTGCAGCACGCCGCCACCCGCAACAGCCGGACCGGGCAGCACACTGCAGGCCCATGTCTGGCAATGCAGCGAAGGCAGCACGATCAACACCCGCAACCTGTCGTCACCACCGGGCATTGCGCTGCGTACGGGCGGTGAAACGCGAACACTGCCGCAGGCACGGGCAGCGTCCGGCGTGCGTTACCAGGATGCCGTGATGCAGTTCTGGACCGAAGGCGACAGCGCCAGGTTCGAACGCCAGCCGGGATCCACTGTTGACTGCCGCGAAATCCGTTCGCTGTCACTGCCCGAAGATGCACGGGTTCGCGGCGTCACTTTTCGCGGCGTAGGCAACGAGCCGGGATGGCGGCTGGAAATCGGGCCGGCCCATCGCGTACTGTTCGAGGACGGTTACGGCAGCATGAGCGTCGTTTTCAGTCCCTGCCGCCGCTGCCTGAAACCACTTCGGGCGTTACCGTCCACGAAAGCACATCGGGCAGCCACCGCCTGAAAGTCACAATACGCCGGCAAAACTGTGCCGACACCATGAGTGACGAAACCTTCCTGTACAGCGTCGAGGTGGAAATCGACGGCGCCAGAAGAAGGGGTTGCGGTACCTCGCTGCGTTGAACTGTCGTATCATCCTGCCCCTGACTACGCCGCATGCGAATGCCCCGGCGCCCCACCCTGCAACAACCCGATGTACGAACGATTTCCCGTAATGCCTACATGAACATTGCCTTACGGTTGATACCGTCATCACTGCGCTTTTTTGTGCCAATTGGCCTGGCCTTGGCCATTGCACAGTCAAAGGCCGCAGATATTCCGACGCTGGCGCCGGTGCAGGTGATTGAATCCGGCGCCGACCGCCTGGGCATCGCTGGATCCGCCAACGAAGGTCTGGTGACCAAGGAACAGCTCAACGCGCGTCCCACTTACCGCAGCGGCGAGATCCTCGAATTCGCACCCAGCCTGATCGTCACCCAGCACAGCGGCGACGGCAAAGCCAACCAGTACTTCCTGCGCGGTTTCAACCTGGACCACGGCACTGATCTCGCCATCACCGTTGACGGCATGCCGGTCAACCTGCGCAGCCACGGCCACGGCCAGGGATACAGCGACCTCAACTTCCTGATCCCGGAACTGGTCTCCGGCCTTTATTACAAAAAAGGCCCCTACTACGCCGACGAAGGTGACTTCGCCGCCGCAGGTGCGGTGCATATCAACATTCTTGACCGGGCCGATACCAGCCTGGGCGAAATCGGCGCCGGCAGCTACGGCTACCGCCGTGCCCTGCTCGCCGGATCACCGGCCGTCGCTGACGGCCATTTGCTTTACGGTCTTGAACTGCAGCACAACGACGGCCCGTGGAGCCGTCCCGATGATTTCGGCAAGATCAATGCGCTGCTGAGTTATCACAGCGGTAGAGCACAAAACGGCTGGAACGTCACCGCGATGGCCTACAAAGGTAACTGGAATGCCACCGGCCAGATCCCGCAGCGCGCGATCAGCAGCGGACGGCTGAGCC
This sequence comes from Burkholderiales bacterium, assembly GCA_030833315.1. Classification (GTDB taxonomy): domain Bacteria; phylum Pseudomonadota; class Gammaproteobacteria; order Burkholderiales; family SG8-41. Next base: position 21,503 of record JAURHM010000040.1, on the reverse strand, counting down.
GTTATGACGGCGTCGACAACACCGACGGCGGCAATGCCAGCCGCTACAGCCTGTCGGGCGCCTGGCGCCACAGCGCGGCCGGCCGCACCACCGAGGCCAATGCCTATGTCGTGGAAAGCAGGCTCAATCTGTATTCCAACTTCACCTACTTCCTCAACGATCCGGTCAACGGCGACCAGTTCAAGCAGCAGGACCGCCGTGTGCTGTCAGGCTTCAATCTCAGACACAGCTGGGGACAGGACTGGGGAGGACGCGAGGTCGAGAATATCGTCGGGCTGCAGTTCCGCAATGACAACATCGGCGTCGGCCTGTTCAACACCCGCTCCCGCCAGGTGCTGAGCACGACGCGCGATGACCATGTCGTCCAAACCAGCGCCGGAATCTACCTGCAGAACACCGTCCGCTGGACCGAGCGCTTCCGCAGCATTGCCGGACTGCGCGGCGATTTTTTCCATGCCGACGTCTCCAGTGATAACGCCGCCAATTCCGGCAAAAGCAGCGACCAGCTGGTCAGCCCGAAACTGGGTCTGGTCTTCGGTCCTTGGGACCGCACCGAGTATTACCTGAACTACGGCCGCGGCTTCCACAGTAACGATGCGCGCGGCACCACGATCACTGTCGATCCGGCTACCGGCGGCGCCGCCGACCGCGTACCGCTGCTGGTGCGCACCACCGGTTACGAAGCCGGCGTGCGTTATGAAATGCTGCGCGGCCTGCAGTCTTCCTTCAGCCTGTTCCGGCTCGATTTCGATTCGGAGCTGTTGTTTGTCGGCGATGCCGGCACCACCGAGCCCAGCAGGCCGAGCCGCCGCACCGGCTTCGAGTGGTCCAACCTCTACACCCCGGCGTCATGGATTGAAATCGATGCCGACATCGCGCTGAGCCGCGCCCGCTTCACCAACAGCGATCCGGCTGGCGACCGCGTACCGGGTGCTGTCGAAGGGGTGGCCACGCTGACGGTGGCGGTAGACCAACTGGGACCGTGGTACGGCAGCGGAAGGCTGCGTTACTTCGGCCCGCGTCCGCTGATTGAAGACAACAGCGTGCGCTCGCCATCGACCACGCTGCTCAGCGGCCGTGTCGGCTATCGCTTTGACCGCAAAACGCGGCTGCAGCTTGACGGCTTCAACCTGCTCAACAAGGAATCCTCGCAGATCAGCTACTTCTACGCCTCAAGGCTTCCCGGCGAGGCGGCCGCCGGTGTCAGCGATGTGCATCTGCACCCCACCGAGCCGCGCAGCTTCCGCCTCTCGCTGATCACAACCTTCTGATCAGCGGCCGAGCGCCAGCATCAGCTGGTTGAGCCGTTTGACGAATCCGGCCGGATCTTCCAGCTGGCCGCCCTCGGCGAGCAGCGACTGCTCGAACAACACCGCCGCGAGATCGTCGAAGCGCGAACCTTCCGCCTCGGCCTGCAGCCGCTGCAGCAGCGGGTGCGTGGCATTGATCTCCAGGATCGGTTGCGATGCCGGCACATTCTGGCCGGCAGCCTTGAGCATGCGCTGCAGATTAGCCGTCATGTCATGGTCATCCGCCACCAGGCAGGCCGGGGATTCGGTCAGACGCAGCGTGACGCGCACATCCTTGACGCGCTCGCCCAGCGACTTCTTGATGCGTTCGACCAGATCCTTGTGCTCACCCTCAGCCTGCTCCTGCGCTTTTTTGTCAGCATCGTCTTCCAGCTTGCCAAGATCCAGCGTTCCCTTGGCCACGGACTGCAGTTGCTTGCCTTCGAACTCGGTGAAAAACGACATCATCCATTCGTCCACCCGGTCCGACAGCAGCAGTACTTCCACGCCCTTCTTGCGGAACACCTCGAGATGCGGGCTGGCCTTGGCCGAAGCAAAGGTATCTGCAGTCACATAGTAGATTTTTTCCTGCTCGGGTTTCATCCGCGCGATGTAATCCGCCAGCGACACCTCCTCGTCGGCCGTATCCTTGTGCGTCGAAGCAAACCGCAGCAGCTTGGCAATTCGTTCCCGGTTGGGTTGGTCTTCGCCGATTCCTTCCTTGAACACCTTGCCGAATTCCTTCCAGAATGTCGCAAACTTCTCCTTCTGGTTCTCCGCCAGGTCTTCGACCATCGACAACACGCGTTTCACTGAGCCGGCGCGGATGGCCTCGATGTCTTTCGACTCCTGGAGAATCTCCCGCGACACGTTCAGCGGCAGATCACTGGAATCGATGATGCCGCGCACGAAGCGCAGATAATGCGGCATCAGGTTCTCGGCATCATCCATGATGAACACGCGACGCACATAGAGTTTGATGCCGCGCCGGTGTTCACGGTCCCACAGATCGAAGGGCGCGCGTGAAGGCAGGTACAGCAGTTGGGTGTATTCCTTGCGGCCTTCCACCCGGTTATGCGACCAGGCCAGCGGTGCCTCGAAATCGTGGGCCACATGTTTGTAGAACTCGGTGTACTGCTCTTCGGTGATTTCAGACTTCGGCCGCGCCCACAGCGCGCTGGCCTGGTTGACGGTTTCATCCTTGTCGGTGGCGACATACTTGCCGGCATCCTTGTCCCACTGCTCCTCTTTCATCACGATGGGCAGGGTGATGTGGTCGGAATATTTGCGCAGGATGTTGCGCAGGCGCGAGTTGTCGGCAAACTCACCCTCACCCTCGCGCAAATGCAGCGTCACCGTCGTGCCGCGATCCGCCTTCTCCACCACTTCCAGCGTGTATTCGCCGCTGCCGCCGGACTCCCAGCGCACACCATGTTCCGCCGTGAGGCCGGCACGGCGCGTGGTCAGCGTGACATGATCTGCGACCACGAACGAAGAATAAAAACCGACGCCGAACTGGCCGATCAGGTTGGCGTCCTTGGCCGCATCGCCGGTGAGCCGGGACAAAAACTCTTTGGTGCCCGAACGGGCAATGGTGCCGACGTTGTCGATGACTTCCTGCCGCGACATGCCGATGCCGTTATCGGCGATCGTCACGGTCCGCGCTGCCGGGTCAAAGGACACGCGGATTTTCAGCTCGGCGTCGTTCTCCAGCAGCGCCTTGTCGGTCAGGGCTTCGAAACGCAGCTTGTCGCAGGCGTCCGAGGCATTGGAAACCAGCTCGCGCAGGAATATTTCCTTGTTGCTGTACAGCGAGTGGATCATCAGCTGCATCAGCTGTTTGACTTCAGCCTGAAAGCCCAGGGTTTCTTTGTTGGCGGTCTCGACCATTGCTTCTCCGGAATGGGTGAACAAAAAGGGTGTGCAGAATCTGGGGGCGGCGGCGCCGGAATTCAAGCGCTCAAGCCAATGCCGGGCAGCGCGGTCACGCGCCCGGCAGGAATTTTATAAGTATATGTTTTTATTGCTTTTTTAGCTTCGCTACCATCAGCACCACGGCGCCGACAGCAAGCACGCCCAATCCCACCAGCGCATGGGCCCGGTGATAGGTCAGGCTGGAATACAGCAGGTAGCCGCACATCAACACAAAGATCGCCGGTACCACAGGATAAAAAGGCACCTTGAACGGCCGCGGCGCATCCGGCTCTTTTGCACGCAATACAAACAGCGCAATGCCGGTCAGCAGGAAAAAGCCCCAGAACACCGGCAGTGAATATTCGACCAGGCCCTTGAAGCCGGTGTTCTGGATTGCGCCGAAGCCGACCAGCGCCAGCGCGATGGCACCCTGCACCAGCATCGCATTGCGCGGCGACCCGCTGGCTTCATGCCACTGGCCGAGGTAACCCAGCATCGGCCAGTCGCGGCCCAGCGCATAGTTCGAACGCGCGCCGACGATCATCGACCCGTTGACCGAAGTCAGTGCGGCGATGGCGATCATGATCGCGATGACCTTCTCGCCCGTCGGCCCCCAGACCGTTTTCAGCAGATCCGCAGCCACCGCATTGGAACGCGCCATCTGGTCATAACCCAGGCCCTTCAGATAGGCGAAGTTGACCAGCACATACAGGAATGCCACCACACTGATCGCGATCAGCAGCGCACGTGCCATATTGCGTTCGCGGTCACGCACTTCCGCCGAGATGTAAGCGGCATCATTCCAGCCGCCATAGGTGAACAGCACAAAAATCATCGCCGAACCGATGCCGGCGCCCATATACCAGGGCTGGTCGGCACCGGCGACAGCAGGAACAGTTGCGGCCGGCGGCGCCGCAAAAAACAGTCCGGCAACAATGATCAGCACCAACCCGCCGACCTCCAGCACCGTGAACAGGTTCTGCGTCGCCTTGCCCTCGCGGATGCCGCGGTAATTGACAAAGGTCAGCACCATAACCACCAGCGCCGCCCAGATCGCCGATGAATACGCACCGAGATTGATCACCCGCGAGAGGTAATCACCGAACAGATAGGCGAACACCGCAATGGAGCCGGCAACGATCACCGTCATCCGCGCCCAGCCGTAAAGAAAGGCCAGTGAGCGGCCGAAAGCGCGCTGCAGGAAATGGTATTCACCGCCGGCGGAAGGAAAGGCCGTCGCCAGCTCGGCGTAACACAAGGCGCCGATGATCGAAAAAATACCGCCGGCGATCCACACCGCGTAAAGCATCGAGGAATCGCCCACGGCACCGGCAACGATCGAAGGGGTGCCGAAGATGCCGGCACCGACAATCAGCCCGACGATCATCGCGCAGGCGTCGGTAACGGACAGGGTCTGGCGCGGTGCGGCGGCGTTCTGTTCAGTACTCATGCAAACTCCCCCGCCGCAGCTTCATGGCTGCGGCTTTACGTGATGACAACGGGTTCGGATTATTTTGCGGCTTCGGGTTCGTCGGATGCGCGCTTCAGCTCGCCGCGCAGCACCTGCTTCGCGGTCCACGGCATCTGCTTGCGTGCAGCCCCTTCACCTATCGCCAGCGTGCCGGTGATGACACCGCCGCTGACCTGGCCGTTGAACTCGTGACGGGCGATGCCGTTGCGGCCACCGGCGACGAAGCGGATCATTTCGCCGTTCATGCGGCCCCGGAGATCGGCGCTGCGGTCGCGGATGTCGACCTTGCCTTCGAGTTCCTGGAACTCCTGCTGCAGCGTGAATTCCATCGGCGTCTCACGGCCGTCGATGGTCATCAGCGACTGCCACTTGCCCGGAACGCGTGCCGGAACCACATAGAAAAAGACGTAGCTCACGCCTTCCTTGCCGACCTTCTTTTCGGGCACGATCAGCTCGCGCTGCTCATCCGGATCCCATTCACCGAAATGATAGTCGTGGGCCACCAGGCGCGTGCCTGGCTTCAGCGACATGACCTTCGAGCGCAGACGCAGGTTCATCTGCGGCAGCAGATACGAAGTGATCACAGTTGCTTTTGAAAGGTCGGTCACAAACAGGTTCTGCTCTACAAAGTGCACTTTGTCGCTGACACCGGCCTTTTTCGCATTTTCATTGGCACGCTTCAGCAGCACCGTGTCGAGATCGACGCCGAAGCCCTGTGCACCGCGCTTGCTCGCGGCGGTAATGATGATGCGGCCGTCGCCGGAACCGAGATCAATGACAAAGTCCTTGGGACCGACCTTGGCCATCTCCAGCATGGTGTCGACCACGATCTGCGGCGTCGGCACATAAACCACGTCGCCGCGTCCTTCCTGCGCCGTTGCCGGCAAAGCCAGCATCAAACTCAGCGCTGCGATACCGCCCGATACGATTTTGCTCAATGTGAGCCCATTCAACGTTTTCACCAGTTTCATCACCGCTCCTTGGTCAATTACCAACCGCGACAGGCTTTATACCACCCGTCCCGATATCCATTTTGCCTGCTTTGATGCGTGTTGCCATCCAGTTCACCCCGGGACCATCGCTGCGCAGCACCTGCCCGCTCAGCGTATTGCCCTTCAGTTCAGCGCTGAAACGCTGCAGTCCGGCGGGCCCATTGACGGCAAAACTCAGGGTATTGCCGTGAACCCTTGCCTCGCTGACCGCCAACCGTAAGCCCTCGCTGATCAGCAGCAGCGTCGGCAACTGAAAGCGCTGCTCGATCCTCGCCTCATAACGCACATCACCGCCGGCAGGACCCGGCGCCGTCCATTGCCAGACACCGCTGAAGTCCGCCGGCAGCACCCACAGCATGATATCGCTGCGTGGCGCACCGTACGGCTTGTCAGGGACATCCACCGTGATTTTGCGGTCCGGCTGCCAGTCGCCGAAATCAAAATCGTGGGTCAGTATCCTGGAGCCGGGCTTCAACTGCTCGAACAACTGCGGCCGCAGGCGCAGATTGAGCGAAGGCAGCAGAAAAGCCGTGATCACACTTGCACGTCCCAGATCAGTGCCGAACAGATCACGGGTTTCAAAAGTTACCTTGTCGGACACACTCTGCTTGCGCGCCTCATCCCGCGCCGCCTGAACCAGATGCGGTTCGATCTCCACGCCAAAACCGCGGGTACCGAAACGCTTCGCCGCGCGGATCGAAATGCGGCCGTCGCCGGAACCCAGATCGACCAGAAAATCACCCGGGCCGACGCCACCCAGTTCGAGAATCGCATCCACCACATTCATCGACGTCGGCACGTAATGCACATCGGAAGCCGAAGCCGGCCCGCACAATACCAGCGCCAGCAGGCCGCAGGCCGTCGCGCGCAGGCCTGCCTGCAGAATCACTTGGCGGTCGCGCGCACGGCACGCCAGGGATGCACGGTCTGCGCGTTGCCGGTGCCGCGGCGCACGCGGCCTTCGATGACGTCGCCGTTTACGCGCCCCTCGAAATACAGCGCCGCCTCGTTTTCACGGTCACGGTCATCGACCATCACAAAACTCAGCTGATCGCCTGTGAGTCGCGCCTCCCAGATCTGCGCATGGCGGCTGCCGAATTTGCCGTAGCCGTCGACCTCCTGATACTGCTGGCGCATTTCCAGTTCAATAGCCTGTTTTTCGCCCGGCAGATCCGCATTGATCTTCCATGGTCCCGCCAGCTTGGCCGGCACAATCCACAGGAAAGTGTTTTTGCGGATCTGTGTGGTGACATCGGGTTTCCAGTCGCCGAGACGGAAGTCATGCGACACCAGACGCGTGCCGGGTTTCAGATCAAGCAAACGCGGCTGCAGACGCATCATCACGCCGGGCAGCAGATACATCGTGATTACCGTCGCGCGGCTAAAGTCGGTCTTGAACAGATCCTGCTGCTGGAAACTGACGCGGCCGGATACACCCGCGTCCGCTGCCGAGGCTTGACTTTCCGCCACCAGATCGCCATCGAGGTCGACACCCATGCCGCTCGCGCCGTAACGTTTGGCGGCGGTAATCAGCACGCGACCGTCACCAGAACCGAGATCCATCACGTAATCCTGCGGCGTAACCTTCGCCAGACGCAACATTTCCTCGATTACCACATAAGGCGTCGGCACAAACGGCACATCGAAATACTGCTGCTGTTGCTGCGCACCGGCTGCCGGCAGCAGTGCCAGGCAGACGCCGAGGGCAACAATAATTCTATTAATAATCAAATACTTGCTCATAACACTCTGAGACGGACGTTTACTGGAATTCGCGGATTACCGGCGGCGGCGCAGTGACATGATCGGGATCGAGGATTTCAACCCGGATCGCATGCCACGGCGCCGGCTGAGCGGCCCCGCGCATTTCACCTTCGAGCACCTGGTTAAAGCGCTTGCCGCTGAAGGCCACCTTGCCGAGTTCCGGCAGCGTGATCGTGACATCGACCTGACGGCCGGTGAGTTTCGCCTGCTCCACCGCAACATCGCGCCCGTTCAAAGTGGCTGACGCATCCAACTTCTGGAAATTCTGTTTGAGCAGCAGTTCAAGCTGCTGCTTCTGTCCGCCCACCGTCACCGGCCACACCCAGCGTCCGGCGACCTTGTCGGGCACCACCCAGAACAGCACCTTGCTTTTCTGCGAACGGCCGACCGGTTTTCCCGGTGCATCCATTTCGAATTCGAGATCGGGCATCCAGTCGCCGATGCCGTAGTCATGCGACACGATGCGCGTACCCGGCTCCAGCGCCAACAGCTTGGCCCGCGCCATCAGATTCACTTCGGGCAGAAGGTAGATCGTGATCACCGTGGCCGGCGACAGATCGGTGACAAACAGGTCGCGGTCATAAAATTTTGCGCGGTCAGCCACGCCGGCCTTGCGTGCATTGTTGTTGGCCAGCGTCACCAGACGTTTATCGAGATCCACACCGAAGCCGCGCGCACCGATTTTTTTCGCCGCAGTGATCACCATACGTCCGTCGCCGGAACCGAGATCGATCACATAGTCATTCTTGGTGACTTTTGCGGTTTCGAGCATCGCATCGACTACCACCTGCGGCGTTTGCACATACGGCGTATCACCGAAATCCTGCGCTGTCGCCGCCGTTACCCAAACCGCCGAAACCAAACCGGCGACCACCCGCAAAGAACCACGCATCAATAAACCGCACATCAATAAACCGTATTCCTCTCTCCCGCCACTGGCGGTATTGCAGCGGTACGCGCCGCACGTTCGGCGTTCCACTCCACCCGGGCCGCCATGCGGCTGCCGGACAGCGCGACCTGCCCCGTCATTTCATTGCCGGAAACCCGGCCGTTGAATTCATGCTTGACCGCACCGCCGTTGACTTCAGCAGCGAATGAAAAAGTCAGTTCGTCACCGCGCAGCTTCGCGCCTTCGATTTTCACCGCGCGGCCGTTGACCCGTGCCGTGCCGGAAATCTGCTGGAACTGCTGCTCAAAACTGACTTCATAGTTCTGCGGCTTACCGGACACCGGCAACTGCACGCGCCATGCGCCTGCAATCCTCGCCGGCACGATCCACAGATAGATATCGCTGTCGCCGCCGGCGCCGGAGAATTTGTCGGCCGCATCCATGCGCACCAATTCATCGGCCTTCCAATCGCCCATATCGAAATCATGGGACACCAGCCGCGTGCCGGGTTTCAGTTCCAGCAATTTCGGGCGCAGCGCGATGTTCACGCGCGGCAGCAGATACATGGTGATTACAGTGGCTTGCGTCAGATCGGTCTCGAACAGGTCGCGCTGGTAAAAAGTCACCTTGTCCGTGACATTATTGCGGCGTGCGCTGTCGTTGGCTTCGCTGATGCGTACTGGATTGAGATCAACGCCGAAGCCGCGGGTGCCGAATTTTTTGGCGGCGGTCACCACGATGCGGCCATCGCCAGAACCAAGGTCGATCAGGTAATCCTGTGCCGTGACGCGGCCCATCGCCAGCATGCGGTCAACAACGGCCTGCGGGGTCGGCACATAGGGCACGCTGGGACGGACATCGGCGGCTTGAACTTCGATCATTGCCGCGGCCATTGCCAGCGGCAACAGGGCTGCTTTCAACACCATCATCAGTTGCTGCATGATTGTCTCCACCGCCGAATACCGGCCTCCGTCTGCCCGGAAACCCGGGGCCACCACCGGCTTTGTAGTCGTCACCGGGATGCGACGGCCGTGTGGTAGATTGGCGGCGAATTATAACCGACAGCCCCTTCTCCGACCCCATGCCTTTCGCCCTGATTTTCATCTCCGGCGGCGCGATTCTCGCGCTGGAATTACTCGCTTCCCGCATCATGACGCCGTACTTCGGCGTCAGCCTGTTCATCTGGACCGGCATCCTGTCAATCACGCTGGTATCACTGGCCTTCGGTTACTGGTGGGGCGGCCGCCTCGCCGGCGGCGCCAAAGCGCCGACGCCGCAACGTCTGGCGCTGCTGTTCGCGATCATGCCGGCACTGGCGGGCATCACCATCGTCGCAGCCTGCCTGGTTTATCCCTATGCCTTCCATCCGCTGGCGCGCTGGAGTCTGGTCGGCGGCGCCTTCACTGCCTGCCTGATCCTGCTGCTTCTGCCGCTGATCGCCACCTCTGCAATGAATCCGCTGTTGGTTGCGTTGCTGCTGCAGCGACAGAAAAGCGGCAGCCAGGGTGATGCCGGTTCCGGACTGGTGTTTTTTGTCAGCACCCTCGGCTCGGTTGCCGGCGTGCTGGTGACCGCCTTCGGCCTGATCCCCTATATCAGCAACTACACCGCCACACTGATGGTGGCGCTGCTGCTGGGCCTGCTGTCGCTGGTTGCCGCATCCTCGGGCATGCCGATGGCCCGCAAAGGTCTGGTCAATGGCTGCGCCGTCATCGCGATCATCAGCGCCGGGCTGCTGGCCTGGCAGGGTGACCGTTACACCGGAAGGCAGGGGCCGCTGGCCTTCAGCGGCGCGCTGTGGCAGGTCGAGGCCGTGCACAGTTCGTTGTTCGGCACAGTCAAGGTACTGCGCAGCGACAAAGACGGCGACGGCAAATTCCTGCGACTGTATTTTCACGACGGCCTGATCCAGAACACCGTGGATTCGAACCAGCGCTCGGTGTCGTTTTACACCTATGCACTGGAAGCGCTGGCGCGCGCCCACCAGCCGCAACCGCAGCAGGTATTGATGCTCGGCCTCGGCGCCGGCATCGTGCCGACCCGCTTCGCCGCCACCGGCAGCAAGGTTGAAGTCGTCGAGATCGATCCTTCATCCGTCGAGGTCGCCACACGTTATTTCGGTTTCGACGCAAAGCGTGTGAAGACGCACGAGGCGGATGCACGTACTTTTGTCGGCCAGTGCACGCCGCGCCATGATGTCGTGCTGGTTGACCTTTTCCACGGCGACGGCACGCCGGACTATCTGATCACGCGGGAATTTTTCAGCGATCTGAAGCGCTGCCTGAAACCGGGCGGCGTCGCCGTATTCAACACCTTTGCAGATGTCGAAGACCCGCGCGCCTACTCGCATCTGCTGGCTACACTGACCAGCGAACTGCCGAATGTCGTACTGTATCGTCCGGACTGGCCGGGCGCGCGCCGCATCAACAGCTTCCTGGTGGCCTCCGCCGCACCGCTGCAGGCGCCCCAGCGCGTCACGATGAGCGATGTGCCGGAACGCCATACCTCGACACTGTGGGACATGATGGCCCGGCCGCGCACGGTCGACAGCGAACTGACTGCCGGCGGCAAAATCATTCATGACGCCTGGAACGCTGCAGCCCTCGACATCGCCACCAGCCAGGCCGGCTTCCGCAAGGGCATTCTGGATAACGCCCCGCCCGCTCTGCTGATGAATTAGCGGGCCCGGCGCGGGCCAAGCCGCGCCGGCATCAACATTTAACCCTTCAGCCGCGTTGCACGCCAGCGCACGGTCTTGCCCTCGCCGAGGTTCGCCGTGCCTTCCATGCGATCACCGTCGACCTTGCCGAGGAAACGCGCACGAGTCCCGGCCAGCGGCATCACAAAACGGATATCGGCGCCGCTGAGCTGCGGCTCCATCAGGGTGATCTTGCGCGCCTGGAATTCGGCATTGCCCTCAAAACGCTGGTAATTTTGTTTCAGCGCGACATCGTAATCGCCCTGGCCGTCAATCTGCAGGCGCCAGCTGCCGCCGACCTTGGCCGGCACGATCCACAGATACAGCACCGCACGCGGCACGCCGGAAATGAATTCTTTTTCCGGCACGTCGAAAGCGACATCCGAATCATGCATCCACTCGTCGAAATGGTAGTCATGCGACACGATACGCGTGCCGGGACGGGGTTCGGTGAAGAGTTTGGTGCGCAGGTTGCGCATCATCTCCGGCAGCAAATAGAGGGTGATGACCGTCGCTTTGCTGACGTCCACCTTGAAAATATCCTTGGCCTCAAAACGCACACGGTCGGCAATACCCAGCTTCTGCGCGCGTTCATTGCTCAGCCGGATCAACTCCTCGTCGATGTCAGCGCCGTAACCACTGGCCTTGAGCTTGTGTCCTGCGGTCAGCACGATGACACCGTCGCCCGAACCCAGGTCCATGACAAAGTCCTTCTCACCGACATTGGCCATGCGCAGCATCTGGTCGACGACGACATTGGGCGTCGGCACATAGGGTCCGCCGCTGCGTTCGTATTCGGGCGGCACAAAAGGCTGCTTGGCCGGCGGCTTCTGCGCCATCGCAGCACAGGACAACATCACACCCAGAATCACCGCTGCATTTCGCCAACTACTGATCATCACCATACTCTCCCCAAAAAGCGCCTTGTTAACGCGCATTAAATAAGCGCGCGTCAATATAACGCATTCAGCGTTTTTTGCCGCCCCTGCTCTCGGCGCAGCTTTCCGTCAGTTCGTACACCGAAATTTCGCCTGTATAGGTCAGGCGGATCGCCCGCTGCAGCAGGGTCAGTTCGCCGGGCTGAAACCGCCCGCGCATCTCCGGGCTTTCGGTTTCCCCCAGCACGCGGCTGAGCGGCATGCCCTGGTCGCGCAAAGTAACAGCGGTCTGCACGCTGGCAACAATCTGCTCACAGTTCAGCTCTGCATGCGCAGGAAAAGCCGCAGCAAGACCGGTGACCAGCAGCAACAGGCACGTTAGTTTCCGCATGGCTTTCAGAACGCAGCAGGATCCAGCGCCAGCGTGCTCGCCGCACCCGATGTCACTGTCTGAGAGAGCGCCACGGCCTGCGGCAGCAGGTGTTCCAGATAAAACCGCGCCGTCGCCAGCTTGGCTTCGAGGAATTCGCGGTCGGTGCCGGGCGCTGAAAGCCGCTCCCGCGCAATCAAGGCGGCGCGGGCCATCAGCCAGCCGCCGGCCACAGTCCCGAACAGCTTCAGATAAGGCACAGCCACTGCCGCAGCGATTTCGGGCTTCTGGCGATAGTGCTCCACCAGCCAGCGCGTCCCCGCCTCCAGTGCATGTACCGCCTGCACATAACTGCGATGCATCCCCGCAAACGGCTCGCCCGCAGCAGCAAGTGCGGCATCGATTCCGCGCATCTCATCAATCAGCGCCAGCGCCGTTGCACCTTTTTCGGCACCGACCTTGCGGCCGATCAGGTCATTAGCCTGGATGCCGGTGGTGCCTTCATAAATGGTCGAGATCCGCGCATCACGCAGGTACTGCGCCGCACCGGTCTCCTCGATAAATCCCATTCCGCCGTGGATCTGCACGCCGGTCGAAGCAATTTCCACCGCGACTTCGGTGCACCAGCCCTTGACCACCGGGGTCAGCAGATCCAGCCGCGCCTGATGTCCCGCGCGGGCCTGCGCATCGGGATGACGCTTTGCGCGATCCAGTTCGCCTGCCGCGTAATAACCCAGCGCCCGCATTGCTTCGGTCTGCGCCTTCATGGTCATCAACATGCGTCGCACATCGGGGTGATGGATGATCGTGACGCGGTCACCGCTGTGCTGACCGATCGCACGACCCTGCACCCGCGTCTTCGCGTATTCCAGCGCATGCTGATAAGCGCGCTCGGCAATCGCGATTCCCTCCATGCCGACGCCGAGACGCGCATGGTTCATCATCGTGAACATGTATTCGAGACCGCGATTCGGTTCGCCTACCAGGTAGCCGACCGCCCCGGGGCCGTCACCATAGGTCAGCACGCAGGTTGGGCTGCCATGAATGCCCATCTTGTGTTCGATCGACACGCAGCGGATGTCGTTGCGCGCACCCGGACTGCCGTCGGCATTGACCATGAACTTGGGTACCACGAACAGCGAAATGCCTTTCACGCCTTCCGGCGCATCGGGCAGGCGCGCGAGCAACAGATGCACGATGTTCGACGTCATGTCGTGCTCGCCCCAGGTGATGAAGATCTTGGTGCCGTGGATGCGGTAATGATCGCCCTCGGGTACTGCGCGGGTGCGCACCGCGGACAGGTCGGAACCAGCCTGCGGCTCTGTAAGATTCATCGTGCCGGTCCATTCACCGGAGACCAGCTTCGACATATAGGTATCAAGCAGCACAGGTGAACCGTGATGCATCAGTGCCTCCTGCACGCCGGTGGTCAGCATCGGGCACAGGCAGAAAGCCATGTTGGCGCTGTTCCACATCTCCTGCAGCGGCATCGCAACAATATGCGGCAAGCCCTGTCCGCCGTACGCCGTGGACGCGCCGAGTCCGTTCCAGCCGGCACCGACGAATTGCGCGTAGGCATCCTTGAAACCATCTGGCGCGCTGACCACGCCGTCGCGCCATTGCGCGCCCTGCTTGTCGCCGCTGCGGTTCAGCGGATCGAGCACACACTGCGCGAATTTGCCGGCTTCGGTGAGTATCGCCTCCACCAGTTCGGCATTGACATCTCCGCAGCCCGGCAGCGCGGCGACCGAATCCAGTCCGGCGAATTCGGCAATCGCAAACTGCATGTCTTTCAACGGCGCGGTATAGGTCGACATCATTTATTCCCCCAAAACAAAGGGCGCCGTGCAGGCGCCCTTTGATGTTACCGCATGTAACCGGCAATCAGACCTGCTGCGTCAGCTCCGGCACGGCCTTAAACAGATCTTCGACCAGCCAGTAATCGGCCACCGCAAAGATCGGCGCTTCCGGATCCTTGTTGATGGCGATGATCACCTTGCTGTCCTTCATGCCCGCCAGATGCTGGATCGCACCGGAAATACCGACAGCGATATACAGCTCCGGCGCAACGATCTTGCCGGTCTGACCAACCTGATAGTCGTTCGGCACATAACCCGAATCCACAGCAGCGCGCGAAGCACCGACTGCAGCACCAAGCTTGTCGGCCAGCGCTTCGAGAATCTTGAAGTTCTCGCCGCTGCCCATGCCACGACCACCGGAGACGATGATGCGGGCCGCCGTCAGTTCCGGGCGGTCCGATTTCGACAGCTCCTGGCCGTTGAATTTGGCGAGGCCGGTATCCGGGCCTGCCGCGAGGTTCTCGACCGCAGCGCTGCCGCCCTCATTTTCAACCTCCCCTGCCGCATCAAAACCGGTGGCGCGGACGGTGATCACCTTGATCTTGTCGGTGGACTGCACCGTGGCCATCGCGTTGCCGGCGTAAATCGGACGCACAAAGGTATCGGCCGACACCACAGCGCTGATATCCGAAATCTGCTGGACATCGAGCAGCGCCGACAGGCGCGGCATGAAGTTCTTGCCGTAGCCGGTAGCGGGCGCGAGGATGTGACTGTATTGCGCGGCAACCGTCTGAATCAGCGCGGTCAGGTTTTCCGCAGCGCCGCCGGCATACAGCGGCGAGTCGGCGAGCAGCACCTTGCTGACGCCGGCGATCTTCGCTGCGGCCTGTGCCGCATCGGCGCATTGGTGACCGGCAACCAGCACCACAATATCGCCGCCGATTTTTGCAGCTGCAGTAACGGTATTGGTGGTGCCGGGCTTGAGCAGTTTGCCGTCGTGTTCGGCAATGACGAGTACGGACATCAGATCACCCTCGCTTCATTCTTGAGTTTGGCAACGAGTTCCTGCACATCCGCCACCTTGACGCCGGCGCTGCGTTTGGCCGGCTCTTCGACCTTAACCGTTTTCAGGCGCGGCGTGACATCAACACCCAGAGCTTCGGGCTTGAGCACTTCAAGCGGCTTCTTTTTCGCCTTCATGATGTTGGGCAGCGTGACGTAACGCGGCTCGTTCAAGCGCAGATCGGTGGTCACCACCGCCGGCAACTTGATCGTCAGCTTCTCGAGGCCGCCATCGATTTCGCGGGTGACGTCGGCGGTATCACCATTGACGGCGATCGCCGAGGTGAAGGCCGATTGCGGCCAGCCGAGCAGCGCGGCGGTCATCTGGCCCGCCTGGTTGGAGTCGTCATCGATCGCCTGCTTGCCCATGATCACCAGCTTGGGCTGTTCCTTGTCGACAATCGCCTTGACCAGCTTGGCCACGGCCAGCGGTTGCACTTCGCCGGCAACCTCGACGAGGATGCCGCGGTCGGCGCCCATCGCCATCGCCGTGCGCAGAGTTTCCTGCGACTGCTGCGTACCGACGGAAACTACAACGATTTCGGTCACAATGCCGGCTTCCTTCATGCGCACCGCCTGTTCAACCGCGATTTCGCAGAAGGGATTCATCGCCATCTTGACGTTGGCGGTCTCCACGCCAGTGCCATCCGACTTGACGCGCACCTTCACGTACGGGTCGATGACACGTTTGACTGTCACTAGAACCTTCATGAATGCTCCGGAAAGGAATTCAGGGAATTCGGCACGGGAGTACACCTGTGCAGAACACTGATTTTAGCGCATCGGCCTGAGCGGTGAAACGCAGACAGCCACATCATGGGCTCTGGAAGGTCTTCCCTGCCCTGTGACCACCGATACCAAGGCCGGAATGAGCCGGAGAAATGACCAGATGATGAACTGGAGCCGGTTCAGGACCAGCGGTAAAGACCATCCACTGCGCTGCCGGGCTTGAGACCCATTACCAGTTGCAGAAGGCTGCGCGTACGCTCCTCACCGATCACCGCGGCGCAGTTCGACGAGAACTTGGTCGACAGGTCGTCATCGGTCATCGGATTTTCGCCCTCGCCCTTCGGGTCGAGCACACGTTCTTCGAGCACACGGCCGTCGCGCAGTTCGATGCGCGCCACACCGGAACGGCGCCCCGGATAAATACGCTCGCATTCCTCATCGACATAGACCTCGGTGACATCGATCAGCCGGCGGATATCGGGCCGGTCGAGATTGGCGCGATCAAAACTCGGCACCGTGACATTGCCGAAGGCCATTGCCAGTGCCGTGGTCACCGGCGCACTCATCTGCGCATCGAGCAGGTTTTCCGCGGTTTTCTGATCATGGCCCGCAGCGCCGGCTTCATACATGCCGATGCGCACGCTGGCGACATCATCAATCCTGAACGGCGTGCGCCGGCCGATGGTACGCACCGCATCCAGCGACGCATGAAAATGGCGGCAGGCCGGATAGGGTTTGAAATAGGCGTTGCAGATTTCAAAACGCTCACCCAGTGCACCGGTCAGCAGTTCCCACTCGGCGTTGCCGCCGGCTGCAGCCTGGATGAATCCGTATCGGCCTTCGATCACTTCACCGGGACCGGTCAGTCCGCGTTTTGCGAGTTCCGCCGAAACGATGCCGTCACGCGCCGCCTTGCCGGGATGGATGCGCTTCACTTCCGCGCCATCCTGCAGATAGGCGCGCAGGCCACCGGAGAAGCTGCCGGCAAGTCCGAGCGCATTCAGCGTCTGCTCTGCATTCAGCCGCATCAGCCGCGATGCCGCGGCAGCAGCACCGAAAACACCCGCCGTCGGCGTGTTGTGAAAGCCGCGGCGCGAAGTGTGCGGATGTACCGTCGCCGCAATGCGCAGCGTCACGTCGTATCCGGCGACACCGGCGGCGATCAGGTCGTCCGCGGATGAACCGAGTTTTTCCGCCATCGCCAGAAGCGCCGAAAACACCGAGCCGCCGGGATGCACCGAACCGCGGGTCATGCCGTCATCAAAATCCAGACCATGCGTCGCGGCGCCGTTGACGAAGGCAGCGTTCTGCGCCGAAAGGCGATGCGGCGTGCCGATCACGCTCGCCTCTTTCGACTGGTCCCAGGACTGCAGGTAATCGAGCACCATGCGCGCGGCATCGGTGCCCGAGCCCGCGACCGCACAGGTCAGGTAGTCGAGCAATGCGCGACGGAAGGCATGCACGGCCGCATCGGGCAGCTTGCGCGCATCCAGCTCGGCGACATAACGCGCCAGCTTGCGGCTGGCATCACACGCAACTTCGGGAACAACGGGGACCTTGGCGGGAGAGCTCATAAGTATTTGATTAATTTAAACAATTTAACTGGCTTCAATCAACTAATTTGACTGACTGATCTTGGCGTCTTTAATCACCTTCGCCCACTTCGCATGTTCGCTGCGGATGTAAGCGGCGAAATGATCCGGTGTATTGCCTGCGGGTTCGGCGCCGTCGGCCGTCATGTATTCAATCACTTCGCGCGTGCCGAGGATCTTCATCATCTCCTGGTTCAGGCGCATCACGATGGCGCGCGGCGTGCCGGCCGGCGCGAGCATGCCGTTCCAGGTATTTGCTTCATATCCGGGGAAGCCTGCTTCCGCCACCGTCGGCACATCCGGCAGCGCCTTCGCACGGCGGTCACCCGCCACCGCCAGCGCGCGCAGCTTGCCGCCTTTGACCAGCGGCACGGTGTTGATTGCGCCGCCGAACATCACCTGCACTTCACCGCTGAGGATGCCGGTGAGTGTCGGACCGGTACCTTTGTAAGGCACATGCGTCATGTCGATCTTCGCCATCTGCTTGAACAATTCCATCGGCAGGAAAGTGCCGGATGAACTGGCGCCGTAATTCAGCGGTTTGGTTTTCGCCAGCGCCACCAGTTCACGCACGTTTTTCACCGGCAGCGAGAGATGGACCACAAGCACGGTTGAAGATGCCGTGGTCTGGATGATCGGCGCGAAATCGCGCAGCGGGTCATAGGGCACCTTGCGCAGATTCGGGTTGATCGCCAGCGTACCGAGATTGCCGACCAGCAACGTATAACCGTCGGCCGGTGACTTGGAGCCGAGTTCGGTGCCGATGATGCCCTCCGCCCCCGCCCGGTTATCGACAATGAAGGTCTTGCCCAGCGCGTCGCCGAGGCGCAAGGCCAGCGCTCGTGCCACCGTGTCGGTGCCGCCGCCGGCCGAGAACGGCGAAATGAAGCGCACCGGCTTGGTCGGATAGTCGTTCGATGCCGCACCGGCAGTCATCGCCCAGCACGCACAAGCTGCAGCCACCGCAAAACCCAACTTAACCATGATGCCTCCTCGCCGCGGATGATCCGGATTCACCGGATCCGGGCTATTGTTTTTTAAGATTCAACAACGCATCCACCGCCACCACGCCGTCGGTCTTCACTAGCAGCGGATTGATTTCCGCTTCCTCAACGTTTTCAGCGCAGGCCAGATTCGACATCGCCTGCACCACGCGCGCCAGCGCATCAAGGTCGCCCTTCGGCTTGTTGCGGTAACCGCGCAGCACGGCGAATGCCGCCACTTCATCAATCATCTCACGCGCGGTGTCGAGGCTGACCGGCGCGAGGCGCACGGCATGGCCACCGCCGAGTTCGGCAAGAATGCCGCCGACGCCGACCATCACCAGCGGACCGGCATCCGGATCACGACGGAAGCCGACGATAACCTCGGCAATGCCCTGCTCCATGCGCTGCACCAGCACGCCGTCAAGTTTCGCTTGCGGCAGCGCCCTGTGGATGCGCGTCAGCATGCCATCGACCGCGGTCTTCAGCGCCGCAGCATCTGGCACACCCAGCGCCACGCCGCCGGCTTCGGTCTTGTGCGGGATATCCGCCGACAGAATCTTGACCGCAACTGGAAAACCGGTGGTCAGCGCTTCACTACCGTTTTGCATGACCTGCGAAGCCGCAAACGGAATGCCCAGCGAGCCCAGCACTTCAGCGGAGGTGCGTTCGTTAAACCCCGACGCCGCTGCTTTCTGCAAGGACAGCTGCAGTTTAGCCGCCACTTCAGCATAGACTGCGGGGTGAGCCACGGGCGCCCGCCATTCGCAGTAAGCGCGTACCGCATCCGCACAGGCTTCCGGCGTACGGAACCCCGCCGCACCGCCGCGCTGCAGGATGCCCAGCGCTTCCGCCGCCGAAGGCCCGAGAAAACTCGCCAGTGGTTTCGGGCCGCGTCCGGCATCGAGCACGCGCTCGCGTACCGAATCGGGACGTTGCGAGGCGGTCGACCCCTGCACCGCGACAATCACATCGCAGTGGTCGGATTCATAAAACGCCTTGATCAGGGTCGGGTAAACCGGTCCATCCCCGCGCCCCATCGGCAGATCGGTCAACGGCGCATCGGTGATGTGAATACCTTTGGTCGCCATCTCGTCGATGATTTTTTTCGGCGGCGGCACCACTTCGATGCCGGCAAGGCCCAGACGATCAACCACCATCGCCGCCGCACCGCCGGTACCGGTAAACACCGCCGCACGCCGACCCTTGGGCGGGCGGTAGCCCATCACCAGTTGCGGCGTTTCAAACAACGCTTCGAAGGTTTCAACACGCAGGATGCCGTGGTCACGGAAAAAGGCTTCGGCCACATCATCCGCGCCGGCAATCGCGCCGGTATGCGTGGTGGCGATGACACGACCGACCGCGGAGCGGCCGAGCTTGAAAGCTATGACCGGCTTGCCGAGGTCATAGGCGCGTCGCGCTGCCGCACCGAGACGCGGCGCATCGCGGAAAGCCTCAAGGAACAGCAGGATGCATTTGGTGTCCGGATCATCAACCATGCAGTCGACGATTTCGCCGACGCCGACATCACATTCATTACCGACCGAGACCATTTTCGAAAAACCGAGACCGCGCTCCTGCGCGCGCGAGACGATGCCGCCGAGCATCGAGCCGCTTTGCGACACCAAACTCAGCGAACCCGGCACCAGCGCCTGGCTCTCCAGCACGGCATTGGCCGACAGCACCGTATGTCCGGTGACATTGGCGATGCCCAGACAGTTGGGGCCGATCAGCCGCACACCGCCGGCCCGCGCAGTTTCCACCATGCGCTGCTGGATGATCCGGCCTTCTTCGCCGGTCTCGGCAAAACCCGCGGAAAAAATCGTCGCTGCTTTGACGCCAACCTTTGAGCATCCTTCAATCACCCCGGGCACGGCCTTGGCCGGCACCATGATGAACGCGTGATCAATCTGCTGCGGCACCGACTCGATGTCCGGATAGGCTTTATCGCCATTGATTTCACTGCGGCCCGGATTGATCGGAATGATGGTGCCGGTGAAGCCATGCTTGCGCAGCACACGCTGCGGGCGCGATGCCAGCTTCGACGCGTCAGCGGAAGCGCCCACCAGCGCCACAGTGCGCGGTGAAAACAGCGCCTGCCCCAGTACCAATCGGTCTTTCTCGTTGCTCATGTTTCAGTGATTCCCTGTCGGATACTTATTCAATGCGGATATCGGCGGCCTTGATGACCTTGCTCCACTTCGCCTGCTCGCTTTTGATGAAAGCGGTGAACTCTTCCGGCGTGCCGCCGATCGCGATCGGGCCGTCATTAACCAGCCGCTCCAGAATTTTCGGGTCTTTCAGGATTTTCACCAGCTCAACGTTCAGCTTATCGACAATCGGCCGTGGCGTGCCGGTCGGCACCAGAATGCCGTTCCAGGAACTGGCGTCGTACTGCGGCAATCCGCCTTCCGCAAACGTCATCACATCCGGCAATGCAATCGAGCGCTTGGGTCCGGTGATCGCCACCGCGCGGATCTTGCCGCTGCGTATCACGGGGACTGCGGCCAACATGGTGCCGAACATCGACTGCACCTGCCCCGCCACCAGATCCTGCAGCGCCGGCGGCGCGCCCTTGTACGGGATGTGCACGACGCCGGCCTGGGTGATGTAGTTGAACAGTTCGCCGGCGAGGTGGCCGGAACCGGCAGGCCCGGAAGTCGCGTAATTGATCTGGCCTTTGTTCTTTTTGGCCAGCGCGATGTATTCCTTGACATTTTTGACCGGCAGCGAAGGATGCACCATCAGCATCAGCGGCTGCAGGGTGGTCTGCGTCACCGTCTGAAAATCCTTCAGCGGATCAAAGGGCAGGTTCTTGTGAATGAAGGGACCGGTGCCCAGCGTGGTGATGCCGCCGAGGAAAAGGGTATAGCCGTCCGGCGGTGACTTCGCCGCAACCTGACCGCCGATCGCCCCGCCACCACCGGCACGGTTGTCGACCAGCACGTTCTGTCCCAGCGCTTCGCCGAGGCGTTGCGCGAGCAGGCGACCGAGAATGTCCGTCGGCCCACCCGGCGGGAAAGGCATCACCATGCGCAGGGCGCGGTTGGGATAGTTACCCGTGGAACCGGCC
>JAURHM010000052.1 GCA_030833315.1 Burkholderiales bacterium | reverse complement strand
TCAGGAGTATAGCCTGACAGCGACCTCCCGGCCAGTCGCAAGGGCAAATTGTTCCAAATATTCAAAAATCTGGTAAATTGAAACGGTTATTGAGCAACCGACTTTATCCTCGCCTTTAATCTCGTTTTTTGGATGAAAACTGCCCGCAATGGATGGCGATCTTCCGATTCTGAGTGAGCCGGAAACAGTCAACCTGTTTCCGCTGATCCTGACGCTGGATACCCACGGTATTCCGCACCGCTGGATTACCTGGCAGCATGCCTGCTACTACTATTCGAAGAATCAGGTGGCCTGGAGCCTCGGTGAACGGGCTTTTACCGTTCATGGCGGCCTGAACCGCATCACCGGAGAACGTTCGACGATCAGCGGTTCCAGCATCATTGCTATCAAGGGCAAGGCGATGGCGATGAAGTCATTCAACCAGGTGCCGCCGCTGAACAACCGCGAACTGTTTCATCGGGATCGCCAAATCTGCGCCTACTGCGCCTCCAGTTTCTCCGGCGTGAAGCTGACCCGCGATCACATCGTGCCGTTTTCCAAGGGCGGCCGCGATACCTGGATGAATGTGGTTACAGCCTGCCGTTCCTGCAATGAGCGCAAGAGTGATCGCACGCCGGAAGGCGCCGGCATGGAGCTGGTGTATTTGCCCTATGTTCCGAACCGCGCCGAGTATCTGATACTGACCAACCGGCGTATCCTCGCCGACCAGATGGAATTCCTGGCGCAGCACGTACCGGCGCAAAGCCGGCTGCATCAGCCGAAGTGAATTAAATTCCCCCGGTCTTACCGGCTATTTCCGGTTGATCTCCAGCATCGCGGCGCGGATCTCTTCCGCGGTCGGTGGCTTGCGCTCCCTGAAGATCAGCCAGAGAAACGCGCCGTTCACCAGGATGAAGGAGATTTCCAGGTAGAGCAGCGTTTCGACGATCACATGCGCGGGTTTTTGCGCAAAGATGAAAAAGAAACCCTCGAATGTGGGAATTGTGGCCTTGGTCAGCGCAAACACTGATTCCATCGGCGGAAACAACAGCATCAGTACCAGATTCAGGCCGGTGAACAGCAGCGACGCATTCTGCAGGCCAAGCTTGCTTTTGCTGTTGCCTTGCTTGTCGGCCAGCAGCAGCCAGGCGATCGCCAGATTGGCCAGCACCACGATAATCTCGATGGCCAGAAGCGGGGCGTTGATTTCACTCAGCGGCGGCTTGGAGAGGATGAAGAAAAACCCAGCGAACACGGGAATGCTGGATGAGGCTATCGAATACTGATCGATCGGCGGAAAAAGGGTGATCAGCAGCAGGTTGGCGACTGCAATGGCGAGCGCGATGCTTTGAGTGCGGTTCATATCCGCTCGATCCCTGTTCTTTTTTGACGCCTGAGGTTTGACGCTTAAGTTAAGTATAGCCGAATGCTTTCTTCGCCCCTTTGTATCCAGATCGCGATTCGCGACGCCATAAATGCCGGTAGGTCCTGAGTCTGCAAGAATACCGGCCGCGACAGCTGATTTTGGTATCATGCCTGGCTTGATTAAGTTAATACTTTGATTTTATTAAATTTTCATGCGTTTTGATCTGCACAGTCATTCGACCTGCTCCGACGGATTATTGAGCCCCGCCGATCTGGTGGAGCGCGCAGTTCAGCGTGGCGTGGATGTTCTCGCACTGACCGACCATGATGAAATCAAAGGTCTCGCCGATGCACGTGCAGCCGCTGAGCACTGGGGCCTGCGCCTGATCGATGGCGTGGAGATTTCGGTGCTGTGGGAAGAGGTGACCCTGCATATCGTCGGATTGAATATCGATACCGGTTACGCGCCGCTGGTGGAAGGTCTGGCATCCATCCGCAACGGGCGGGAGCAGCGCGCCCGGCGCATGGCTGAAAGCCTCGCCGCTGCAGGCATTGAAGGTTCGCTGGAAGGGGCACGGCGTTACGCCAAAAATCCCGAACTGGTGAGCCGTTCGCATTTTGCGCGGTACCTGGTTGAGGCAGGCCATGCGAGGGATACCAATGCGGTGTTCCGACATTTCCTGACGCCGGGCAAACCAGGTTATGTGCCGCACCAATGGGCCATGCTGGCCGATGCCCTGCAATGGATCAACGGTTGTGGCGGAACGGCCGTGCTGGCGCATCCGGGACGTTATGACCTGGGTGAGGCCAAATGCGAACGTCTGCTCGGCGAATTCATTACTCTGGGCGGCGCTGCGGTTGAAGTGGTGACCGGTTCACATGCGCCTTACGAATTTGTGACTTGGGCAAGATACGCGAAAAATTTCAAACTTCTCGCTTCAGCGGGTTCGGATTTTCACGGACCGGGTGAGGGCTACCGCGATATCGGCAATGTGCCGGCGCTGCCATCCGGCTGCGATCCGGTATGGGAACGTTTCTGAGCTCATCGTTGAACGCATCACCTCCGCATGTCCCAGTTCTTTTCCATTCACCCCGACAATCCGCAGCTACGGCTGATCAAGCAGGCAGCAGAGATCATTCGCGGCGGCGGCATCGTCGTGTATCCGACGGATTCCTGTTATGCCCTCGGTTGCCATATCGGGGACAAGGCGGCGATGGAACGCATCCGGCAGATCCGCGGCGTCGATGACCGCCATCATCTGACGCTGGTTTGCCGCGATCTGTCGGAACTGGCCACTTACGCGCGCGTTGACAACCAGCAGTTTCGCCTGCTGAAGGCGGCGACACCGGGCAGCTATGTATTCATTCTCGAGGCCACAAGGGAGTTGCCGAAGCGGTTGCAGCACCCCAAGCGGCGAACCATCGGACTGCGTATTCCCGATCACCCCGTTGTGAATGCAATGCTGGCGGAGCTGGGCGAACCGATTTTGTCGTCAACATTGCTGCTGCCCGACGATGAACTGCCTATGACCGACGCCCATGAAATTCGCGAACGGCTGGAGCATCTGGTGGATCTGGTGCTGGACGGCGGCTCCTGCGGGATCGAGCCCAGCACAGTGGTTGATCTGACCGGGCCAATGCCGGTGGTGACCCGGGAAGGCAAGGGCACCCTGACGCCGTTTGGTCTCTGATCGCGTTCAGCTGCAGCTTGCAGGCGGGCTGCGTTAAAATCAATATTCATGCGCATTCGACTTGAGTGCAAAAAATAACCATATCTAATTGTTTTTGTTGAATTTTATGAATCACCGCCTAGTGCGTGATTCGACTCTCACCCCGGAATCCTTCCTCAATGTTTGAAAACCGTGTTCTCTCCGGCATGCGCCCGACTGGCGCATTGCATTTTGGCCATTACCACGGCGTGCTGAAAAACTGGGTCAAGCTGCAGCACGAACATCAGTGCCTGTTTTTCGTCGCCGACTGGCATGCGCTGACCACGCATTACGATGATCCGGCGAGCATCGAGAATCATGCATGGGACATGGTGGTGGACTGGCTGGCGGCCGGCGTTGATCCGGCTCAGGCCACACTGTTCATCCAGTCCAAGGTTCCGGAGCACGCTGAACTGCATCTGCTGCTGTCGATGATCACGCCGCTGTCCTGGCTGGAGCGCGTGCCGACCTACAAGGATCAGCAGGAAAAACTCTTGGAAAAGGATCTCGCGACCTACGGATTTCTCGGTTATCCGCTGCTGCAGAGCGCCGACATCCTGATTTACCGCGCCAACCTGGTCCCGGTCGGCGAGGATCAGGTTCCGCATGTCGAAATCACCCGCGAAATCGCGCGGCGCTTCAACCATGTCTTCGGTCGTGAGCAGGGTTTTGAGGAAAAAGCCGAAGTGGCGATCAAGAAGCTGGGGGTCAAGCGCGGCAAGCTGTACCGCAAACTGCGCACCGACTACCTGGAAAAGGGTGATGGCGAAGCCCTGGCTTCAGCCCGGGCACTGCTGGAAGAAACGCAGAACCTGCCGTTGGGCGACCGCGAACGCCTGTTCGGATATATCGAAGGGGGCGGCAAAGTCATTCTGACCGAGCCCAAGGCGCTGCTCACCGAAGCCTCAAAGATGCCGGGCCTCGACGGGCAGAAGATGTCCAAGTCCTACAACAACACTATCGGACTTCGTGAAACGCCCGAGAACGTTGCCAAAAAAGTCAAAACCATGCCGACCGATCCGGCGCGCATCAAACGCACCGATCCGGGTGACCCTGCTAAATGTCCGGTCTGGCAGTTGCACCAGATCTACTCCGGTGACGACACCAAAAAATGGGTGCAGGAGGGTTGTCGCAGTGCCGGTATCGGTTGTATCGAGTGCAAGCAACCCGTCATCGATGCTATCGTCGCCGAACAGAAACCGATGCGCGAGCGCGCAGAGCGTTATCTGGATGATCCGACACTGGTCCGCAACATCATTGCCGATGGTTGCGAAAAAGCGCGCAAGCTGGCGCAGGAAACCCTGCGCGATGTGCGCGAGGTCATGGGTCTGGATTACTCGCTGTAAACGGGGCGCGCAGGCTCAGCGGGCGCCGATCAGGACCACTTGCCGTTGCGGATGACGCCGACGGCGATACCTTCGATTTCCAGTGGATCGCGTTTGAGATCGACGACGATCGGTTCGAAATCGGGATTCTCCGGGAGGAGTTCCACCACATTGCGGTTGCGCTGGATGCGTTTGACGGTTACCTCATCATGTAGACGCGCAACCACGATCTGGCCTGAACGGAACTGTGTTGTGCGATGCACGGCCAGCAGATCGCCTTCGAGGATGCCAGCATCGCGCATGCTCATGCCGCGAACACGCAACAGATAATCTGCGGGCGGATCAAACAGCGCGGGATCCACGCGGCATTGTTGTTCAACATTTTCCTCGGCCAGCATCGGACTGCCGGCGGCAACACGTCCGATGACGGGCAGGGTGGACGGTGCTTCCTGCTGGGTCAGCCGGATGCCGCGTGAGGCACCCGAGGTCATTTCGATAGCGCCTTTACGTTCCAGCGCGCGCAAATGCGTTTCTGCAGCATTTGGAGAACTGAAGCCCATGGCGGTGCATATCTCGGCGCGTGTCGGCGGAAACCCGGATTCTTCGACATGGGTTTCGATCATCCGCAGGATTTCAATCTGGCGGGCAGTCAACGGCTTGTGGTTGTCATCGCTCATGACTGTAATTATATACAGTCTTTGGGGCGCTGCAAGCCGGTATTGCGGTGGCGAAGCAGACCGGATGCTGGTTGTTTTATTAAATTATTGATTTTTAATGTTATTTCTGTAGTGCCAAGGCAAGTGGTCATCACCTAACTACATTGATTGAAAGGCAAAATTTTGTTATAGTTCAAAGTTCTGTAAAACAGTTGGGTGTCACACAGGTATGGGCGGATCGCCCATTTTTTGTTTGTGGCGCCGTTTTGGCATGGATTTGCAAGGTTTACTCGAGAACACGCTGGCAGGACTGGGCTACGAACTGGTGGATATGGAACGATCCCCCAAGGGTGCCCTTTTGCGTATTTTTATCGACAAACCCGATGGCATCACGGTTGAAGACTGTGCTTTGGTCAGCAATCACCTGAGCCGCGTGTTTACGGTGGAAAACGTGGCCTACGACCGCCTGGAAGTGTCATCTCCAGGTCTGGACCGGCCGCTGCGCAAGGCGGAGGATTTTGTGCGCTTCTCCGGTCAGAAGGCGAAGCTTAAGTTGCGCGTGGCGCTGGAAGGCCAGCGTAATTTTGTCGGCGTGATACGCGATTGTGAGGCAGGCAAGGTAGGTATCGAGGTTGACGGACGTGTGTTGTCGGTCGACTTGGGCAATGTGGATAAAGCGCGGCTGATGCCGGCGTTTTGAGCGGGAGACGGATCATGGGTCGTGAAATTCTGTTGTTGGTTGATGCGCTGGCGCGCGAAAAGAACGTCGATAAGGAAATTGTTTTCGGCGCGCTCGAACTCGCTCTGGCTTCTGCAGCCAAAAAGAAATTCACCGAGGACGTAGAAGTTCGCGCCTCCGTGGATCGTGCGACCGGCGAATTCTCCTTCTTCCGCCGCTGGGAAGTGGTGAAAAACGAAGAAATCGAAGTCCCTTCGCGCCAGTACAAGCTGCACGAAGCACAGGAAGAAGATCCTGAAGCCCAGATCGGTGAATTCATCGAAGAGCCGCTGGAAGGCATGGAAGTCGGCCGCATTGGTGCGCAGACTGCCAAGCAGGTTATCGTGCAGAAGATCCGCGACGCCGAACGCGAGCAGATCCTCAATGACTTCCTCGCGCGCAAGGAGCACCTGGTCACAGGCGTCATCAAGCGCATGGAACGCGGCAACGCCATTGTCGAATCCGGCCGCCTTGAAGCCATGCTGCCGCGCGACCAGATGATCCCGAAAGAGAATCTGCGGCTCGGCGACCGTGTCCGCGCCTATGTCTGGAAAGTTGACCGTCTGGCCCGCGGCCCGCATCTGATGCTGTCGCGTACTGCACCCGAATTCATTGCCCGGCTGTTTGAACTGGAAGTCCCCGAGATCGAGGAAGGTCTGCTCGAGATCAAGGGCGCCGCCCGTGATCCTGGCTCGCGCGCCAAAATCGCCGTGCATTCCAAGGATGCGCGCATTGATCCGATTGGCACCTGCGTCGGCATGCGCGGTTCGCGTGTGCAGGCCGTGACTGCCGAACTGGCTCAGGAACGTGTCGATATCGTGCTTTGGAATCCGGACCCCGCGCAGTTCGTCATCAATGCACTGGCGCCGGCTGAAGTCACCAGTATCGTGGTGGACGAAGAAAAACACAGCATGGACATCGTCGTTGACGAAGAGAACCTCGCGCAGGCGATCGGCCGCAACGGTCAGAACGTCCGCCTCGCGGCCGAACTGACCGGCTGGGAACTGAACCTGATGACCGAAACCGACGCGCAGAAGAAGAGTGAGGAAGAAACCTCCAAGACGCGCGCCGTGTTCATGGAAAAACTGGACGTCGATGAAGAAGTTGCAGAAATTCTTGTGCAGGAAGGCTTCGCCACGCTGGAAGAAGTCGCTTATGTGCCGCTCAGCGAAATGCTGGAAATCGAGGCCTTCGATGAAGCCACCGTCAACGAACTGCGCAGCCGCGCGCGCAATGCGCTGCTGACCCAGGCCATCGCAAGCGAAGAAAAAGTCGAGCACGACATCGAAGACCTGATGAAGGTCGAAGGCATGGATCACGATACCGCACGTCTGCTGGCGTCTAAAGGCATCGCGACGCAGGAAGATCTTGCCGATTTTGCAACCGACGATCTCATCGAGCTGATCGAAATCGAAGCGGAGCGCGCCAAAGCCCTCATCATGGCCGCCCGTGCGCCGTGGTTCGCCGAAACCAACGCCTGATATCGCAGAAAAGAAAAGTAACCGGCTATGGCCCAGATCAAAGTCAAAGAATTTGCCAAGGAACTTGGCGTACAGCCTGAACTGCTCCTTGAGCAGTTGCAGGCCGCTGGCGTGAAAAAAGCGCTGACCGAAGATGCGGCCCTGACCGAAAAGGACAAGACCCAGCTGCTCGATCACCTGCGCGAAGCGCATGGCGGCAAGGAAGCCAAACAGAAAATCACGCTGACCCGCCGCCAGACCACCGAGATCAAGAAGGCGGATGCGACGACCGGCAAGGCCCGCACCATCCAGGTTGAAGTGCGTAAAAAGCGCGTGCTGATCAAGCGCGACACGCCCGAGCCGGAAAAGGTTGAAGAAGCGCCGAAGCCGATAATCGATGCTGCCGAACTGGCGGTTCGCGAAGAAGAAGCCCGCAAGCAGGCTGAACTGGCTGCGCGTCAGGCTGATGACGTCGCCAAAAAGCGCAAAAAGGAAGCGGACGCCGAAGTGGCGGCCAAAGCTGCGGATGCAGTGGCTGCTGAACCGCCGGCCGCCCCTGCGGCTGCGGTTGATCCGTCAATCGTCGTTGAAGGCACCATCCACAAGCCCGCAGCGCCCGCCGGCGACGCCGGTGAAAAAGCCAAAAAAGGCGCCAAAAAACCAGCCAAACAGGTTGTCTGGCAGGATCCGACGGCCCGCAAGCGTACGATCAAGACCCGTGGCGATGCGACCGGCGGACTGGGTTGGCGTGATCGCAAGGTTCATCGCACTTCGCACAAGCAGGAAGTTGACCAGCAACACGGCTTTACAGCGCCGACAGAGCCGCTGGTGAAAGATGTTCTGATTCCGGAAACAATTACGGTTGCCGATCTGGCGCACAAGATGTCGGTCAAGGCTGCTGAAGTCATCAAGACCCTGATGAAGCTCGGCACGATGGCCACCATCAACCAGGTTCTCGACCAGGACACGGCGATCATCCTCGTCGAGGAAATGGGCCACATCGGCAAGCGCGCCAAGCTCGATGAGCCGGATGCTTACCTCGAAGAATCCAGCACTAAAGTTGAAGTCATCGCCGAGCCCCGCGCACCGGTAGTGACAGTCATGGGACATGTTGACCATGGCAAAACTTCTCTGCTCGATTACATCCGACGCACCAAGGTGGCGAGCGGTGAAGCCGGTGGCATTACTCAGCATATCGGCGCCTATCACGTCGAAACGCCCCGCGGCATGATTACATTCCTCGACACCCCCGGCCACGAAGCCTTTACGGCAATGCGTGCCCGCGGCGCCAAAGTCACCGATCTGGTGATTCTGGTGGTGGCTGCCGATGACGGCGTGATGCCGCAGACGGCCGAAGCAATTCACCATGCCAAGGCAGCAAAAGTGCCGCTGATCGTGGCGCTGAACAAAATCGACAAGCCGGAGGCCAATGCCGAGCGCGTCAAGCAGGATCTCGCTGCACAGGAAGTCGTTCCCGAAGAGTGGGGCGGCGATACCATGTTCGTCGAAGTTTCCGCACGCACCGGTCAGGGTATCGACAGCCTGCTCGAAAGTATTCTGCTGCAGGCCGAAGTTCTGGAATTGCGCGCGCCGAAAGTCGCGCCGGCCAAAGGTATTGTCGTTGAATCGCGTCTCGACAAGGGCCGTGGCCCTGTGGCGACGATTCTGGTGCAGTCCGGTACGTTGAAGCGCGGGGATATCGTGCTTGCCGGCGCTGTGTTCGGCCGCGTTCGCGCCATGCTCAATGAGGCTGGCGACACCATTGATTCCGCAGGCCCCTCGATTCCGGTTGAAATTCTCGGCCTGTCCGATGTGCCGGCTGCCGGCGCCGAAGTCATGGTGCTCGGTGACGAGCGTAAGGCGCGGGAGATCGCGCTTTTCCGTCAGGGCAAGTACCGTGACGTCAAACTGGCCAAGCAGCAGGCTGCCAAACTCGAAAACATGTTCGATCAGATGGGTGAGGGTGAGGTCAAAACGCTGTCGCTGATCATCAAGGCCGACGTTCAGGGTTCCTACGAGGGCCTGACCCACGCGCTGGGCAAGCTGTCGACCGAAGAGGTCAAGGTCAACATCGTGCATGCGGCCATCGGCGGCATCACCGAGTCGGACATCAATCTGGCACTGGCTTCCAAAGCCGTGGTAATCGGCTTCAACGCCCGTGCCGATGCGGCCGCACGCAAGCTTGCCGAGAGTAGTGGCGTCGATATCCGCTACTACAACATCATTTACGACGCGGTCGACGAGATCAAGGCTGCGCTGACCGGCATGCTGTCGCCGGAACGCAAGGAAAGCACGCTGGGTCTGGTGGAAATCCGCCAGGTTTTCCGCATCTCCAAGGTTGGTGCCGTTGCGGGCTGTTATGTGCTTGAGGGTCTTATCCGCCGCAGCTCTAAGCTTCGTCTGTTGCGCGACAACGTGGTCATCCACGAAGGCGAGCTGGATTCGCTGAAGCGTTTCAAGGACGACGTGCGCGAGGTCAAGGCCGGCTTCGAATGCGGCCTTTCGCTGAAGAACTTCAATGACATCAAAGAAGGCGACCAGCTGGAGATATACGAGGTTGTTGAAGTGGCGAGGTCTCTGTAACCGTCGCGTTTTGCGGGTGCGCCTTCCGGCGCGCCCGGCTGGTTTTCCGGAGCAGTTGCCGCATGCCTAAAGATTATCCCCGCGGTCGGCGGGTTGCCGACCAGATCCAGCGCGAATTGTCCGAGATCATTCGCATGGAGCTCAAGGATCCGCGCGTCGGCCTGATCACCATTACCGATGTCGAAGTCACCCAGGACAACGAACACGCGAAAGTGTTTTTTACCGCACTGGGAGAGCCCGTTCAGCAAGAAGCTGCTGAACGCGCACTGAACCACGCGTCGGGTTTTCTGCGCAGCTCGCTGGCCAAGGTGATGAAGCTGCGCACGGTGCCGCAATTGCGATTCAACTACGATGTTTCCGTCGAACGCGGCGTGCGTCTGTCGAATCTCATCGACGAAGCCGTGGCCAGCAAGCCAGGCAATAAATCCCCGCGGTGAACAAGCCTCGAGCCGTGCGCAGAGACGTCAACGGCATTCTGCTTCTGGACAAGCCACTGGGCCTGACTTCGCAGCAGGCAGTATCGAAGGTGAAATGGCTGTTTTCTGCGCGTAAAGCAGGCCACACCGGCACCCTTGATCCCAGGGCCAGCGGTCTGCTCCCGATCGGGCTCGGCGAAGCGACCAAGTTTTCCCAATTCCTGCTCGATGCCGAAAAGGGCTATCTGGCTTCGTTACGTCTGGGTGCGACGACCAATACCGGCGACTCCGAAGGCGAAATTCTGCAGCAACGTCCTGTTTCGGTAACGGTGGATGACATCGCCAGAGTTTTGCCGCAGTTTATTGGCGCCCAAACTCAGACCCCCCCCATGCACTCTGCGCTCAAAGTGGCGGGCAAACCCTTGTACAGTTTCGCCCGTGCTGGGATAACAATCGAACGCCAGCCAAGGTCTATTGTTATCAATAAAATACAAGTAATTGATTATAAAGAAAATATATTGGATATCCAGGTGAAATGCAGTAAAGGCACTTATATCCGGGTTTTGGCCGAGGATATCGGCGAGGCCTTGGGCTGTGGCGCTCATCTGGCAGCATTGACCCGCGAAATCGCCGGCGGTTTCACGCTGTGCCAGGCGGTGTCCTTTGAGGCGCTGGAGGCACTACCGCTTGCTGATCGCATGGCTCAACTGTTGCCCATCGATGCCTTCGCAACCAGCCTTGATCGTATGTCACTGGATCCGGAACAAGCCCGCCGGATCACTACCGGGCTGGCAGTCCCGCAGACCGGGGTAGTGGACGGCTCATACCGGCTTTACGGGGTCGGAGAGGTGTTTCTGGGGGTTGGAACGGTAGAGGACGGGGTGTTGAAGGCCCGTCGGTTGACCAGTCAGTTGCCGGGGATAGAACAAATGGAAAACTGCTTGAGTAATCCGGAAGTTACAGGTTAAAATTGCGTGATTTTTCGTCGGAGACAGAATATGGCTGTTAGCACTGCCCAAAAGGCGCAAGTATTGCAGGATTTCCAGCGTATGAAAGGCGACACTGGGTCGCCCGAAGTGCAGGTCGCGCTGTTGACCGCGCGCATCACGGACCTTACCGAGCATTTCAAGGCCCACAGCAAGGATCACCACTCCCGTCGCGGTCTGCTGCGCATGGTGAGCACGCGCCGCAAACTGCTGGATTATCTGAAAAGAACCAAAGTAGAGCAGTACAAGACGCTGATCGAGCGTCTGGGCCTGCGCAAGTAACTGCAGCGCATGCAAGTAAGATTCGCCCGTTTTTTTGACCGGTCCGGTCGGCTGCCGACGCTGGAGGGCGTCGGTTTCTAGTCTGCATTGATCCTCCCGA
The DNA here is from genome assembly GCA_030833315.1 of Burkholderiales bacterium. GTDB lineage: Bacteria > Pseudomonadota > Gammaproteobacteria > Burkholderiales > SG8-41. The sequence continues at coordinate 11,003 of JAURHM010000052.1, read as the reverse complement.
AGACCGCGTGTGCGGTCTTTTTTGTTTTTGAGAAAAGGAAAAACATTTTGAACCCGGTAAAGAAAACATTGATGTGGGGCCGCCACCAGCTGACGCTGGAAACCGGCGAAATCGCGCGCCAGGCTTCCGGCGCAGTCATGGTGACAATGGAAGACACGGTGGTCCTGGTGACCGTCGTCGGCGCCCGTAATGCCAAACCGGGACAGGACTTCTTCCCGCTGACCGTCGACTATCAGGAACGTACTTACGCTGCAGGCAAGATCCCCGGCGGCTTCTTCCGCCGCGAAGGCCGTCCGTCGGAAAAGGAAATCCTGACTTCACGCCTGATCGACCGTCCGATCCGCCCGCTGTTCCCGGAAGGCTACAACAGCGAAGTACAGATCGTTGCCACGGTGATGTCGTCGAATAACGAAATCGATTCCGACATTCCGGCAATGGTCGGCGCGTCCGCCGCACTGGCACTCTCCGGCATGCCCTTTGGCGGCCCAATCGGCGCCGCCCGCGTGGGTTACGCCAACGGGCAGTACATCCTCAACCCGACGCAGACCGAGCTGAAAACTTCACAGCTCGACCTCGTGGTTGCCGGCACGCAGCAGGCCGTGCTTATGGTTGAATCCGAAGCTCAGCAGCTACCCGAAGACGTGATGCTCGGCGCCGTGGTTTTCGGCCACGACCAGATGCAGGCCGTGATCAACGCGATCAATGAAATGGTCGACGAGATCGGCGTTCCCGAGTGGAACTGGATGGCACCTCAGAAGGATGAGGCGCAGATTGCGCGCATCGCCCAAGCCGCGGAAGCCAGCCTGCGCGAGGCTTACCAGATCAAGCAGAAGCAGGCACGCACCGTCCGCCTCAAGGAAATCACCGCCAAAGTGGTTGCTGAAGTTCTGCCGGCTGATGCGACGCCCGATCAGATCAACAACGTCAAGAACGAACTGGGCAATCTGGAAGCGAAGATCGTTCGAAATCAGATTCTCGACGGCGAGCCGCGCATCGACGGCCGCGACACCCGCACCGTGCGTCCGATTACCATCCGCACCGGCGTGCTGCCGCGCACCCACGGTTCCGCACTGTTCACCCGCGGTGAAACGCAGGCTATCGTGGTGGCAACCCTCGGCACCTCGCGCGACGAGCAGATCATCGACGCGTTGCAGGGCGAATATCGCGATCGCTTCATGCTGCATTACAACTTCCCGCCGTATTCGACCGGTGAAACCGGCCGTGTCGGTTCGCCGAAACGCCGAGAAATCGGCCACGGTCGTCTCGCCAAACGCGCGCTGGTCGCTGTTCTGCCGACGGCGGAAGAGTTCGCCTATTCGATCCGTGTGGTTTCTGAAATCACGGAGTCCAACGGTTCGAGCTCGATGGCTTCGGTCTGCGGCGGCTGCCTGTCGCTGATGGATGCCGGTGTTCCGCTGAAGGCGCAGGTCGCGGGTATCGCGATGGGCCTGATCAAGGAAGGTAACCGTTTCGCCGTGCTGTCCGATATCCTGGGCGACGAAGATCACCTCGGCGACATGGACTTCAAAGTGGCTGGCACCGAAAACGGCGTGACCGCGCTGCAGATGGACATCAAGATCACCGGCATCACCAAGGAGATCATGCACGCCGCGCTGGTTCAGGCCCGTGAAGGCCGCCTGCACATTCTCGAGAAAATGCGCAGCGCGATCGATACGCCGCGGACCGAACTTTCGGCCTGGGCGCCGCGCATGATCACCATGAAGATCAAGCCGGAGAAAATCCGTGACGTGATCGGCAAGGGCGGTGCGGTGATTCGCGCGATTACCGAGGAAACCGGCACCACGATCGACATCCAGGACGACGGCACCGTCGTAATCGCCTGCGTGTCGTCGGAAGGCGGCGAGAACGCCCGCAAGCGGATCGAAGACCTGACGGCGGATGTTGAAGTGGGTCGCATTTACGAAGGCACCGTACTCAAACTGCTCGACTTCGGCGCCATCGTCAGCGTCCTGCCGGGTCGTGACGGTCTGCTGCACATCTCCCAGATCGCAAACGAGCGCGTCAACAGCGTGGCTGACCACCTCAAGGAAGGTCAGATTGTACGCGTCAAGATCATCGAGGCTGACGAGAAGGGGCGTCTGCGCCTGTCGATGAAGGCGGCCGCTGCCGAGGCTCAGGAAGCCGCTCCTGCGCAGTAATCAGGGGTAGTTACAATGACAAAGGGGGCCGATGGCCCCCTTTGTTTTTTGAATCAAAGCAGGGTTACTTGGCGACCTGACGCTCGCGCATCTCGTCCAGCGTCTTGCAGTCGATGCACAGCGTAGCGGTCGGACGGGCTTCCAGACGCTTCAGACCGATTTCGACGCCGCAGGAATCGCAATAGCCATATTCCTTGGCGCTGATGCGGGCAATCGTTTCATCAATCTTCTTGATCAGCTTGCGTTCGCGGTCACGGTTGCGCAGTTCCAGCGACATGTCGGATTCCTGGCTGGCCCGGTCATTGGGATCGGCAAAAATGGTCGCTTCGTCCTGCATCGTATGCACGGTGCGGTCGATATCCTGGGACAGCTCGCTTTTCATTTCCTCGAGCATTTTGCGGAAATGCGCCAGCTGCCGCGCATTCATGTATTCCTCTTTGCCCTTGGGTTTGTAGGCGGGGTAATTCTTGAGAATTTCGGTGGACATGAGGGTTTGTGCGCTTAAAAAAAGAGCTTTAATAGCAGAATTCGATACCTGTCGCAAGCAAGTACCGCGCTTGGGGTGCAGTTGCAGAATTGACGCTCTTGTCAGCGGTAGCGTATATTATGCCCCTTCGGTTTCGGCGGGAGAATACCCGGCTTGCCGGCCTCAAATGTGCCCGTAGCTCAACCGGATAGAGCACCGGCCTTCTAAGCCGGGGGTTGTGGGTTCGAGTCCCGCCGGGCGCGCCACAAATCAGTATGTTTTCAGGAAGTTCTCGCAGTTCAGTGGTGGCTGTAGCTCAGCTGGTAGAGTCCCGGATTGTGATTCCGGTTGTCGTGGGTTCGAGTCCCATCAGCCACCCCAGCATTTCTCCCCACTTTTTTCCTGCTTTTACCGGCGTTATTTCGTGCGCAACAGCCGCTGCTGTTCGCGCTGCCATTCCTTTTCTTTTTCGGTTGCGCGCTTGTCGTGCTGTTTCTTGCCTTTGGCGAGGCCGATTTCCAGCTTGATCCGGCCCCTGGAATAATGCAGGTCTATGGGTACAAGCGTATATCCGGCGCGTTCGACACTGCCGATCAGGCGGCTAATTTCCTCGGCGTGCAGCAGCAGCTTGCGGGTGCGCGTCGGATCCGGATGCACATGCAATGATGCGGTCGGCAGGGGCGTGATGTGGCAGCCGACAAGAAGCAGCTCGGAATTGATGACAATCACATAGGCTTCCTTGATCTGGGCGCGCCCGGCACGGATCGCCTTTACCTCCCAGCCTTCGAGCGCGATACCCGCCTCGAAGCGCTGTTCGATAAAATAGTCGTGAAACGCCTTTTTGTTCTGAACGATACTCATTGCGCAATCAAATCATGACAAACGGTATTCTAACCGGCCGGGCTGCCTCACCGATGGCAAGCTGCAAATGAACAGTGTCACCCGGTCTGCACTGGTGCCGTTCAGCGCCCAGCAGATGTTTGATCTGGTCGAGGGCGTGGAGCAATACCCGCAATTCCTGCCCTGGTGCAGTGGCACAGCCGTCAGCCATCGCGATCCGGCAGTGACTCAGGCCACCATCCATATCAATTATCGCGGCATCAAACAGAGCTTTTCGACCGAAAATCACAAAAAGCCGCCGGAGCGGATGACGCTGCAACTGGTCGAGGGACCGTTTCGCATGCTCGATGGAGAGTGGCTTTTTACCGCGCTCGGCGCCGAGGCCTGCAAAGTTGATTTCCGCCTGAGTTACGAGTTCTCAAGCACCTTGCTGGAGAAACTGGTCGGGCCGGTTTTCGGCCATATCGCCGGAACCATGGTTGACGCCTTCCTCAAGCGCGCCGATATCGTTTACGCCGAGCCATGAAAATAACCGTGGTTTATGCCCTGCCTGACCGTCAGGTGATGCGTGAGCTTGATCTGGAGGAGGGCAGCAGCCTCGGTACTGCCCTGCAGGCATCCGGCCTGCCAAGTGCGTTTCCCGAGATCGAAGAAGAATCCCTTGCGGTCGGCATTTACGGGCAAATCGCCTCTCGCACTTCGCTGCTGAAGCACGGTGACCGGGTGGAAATTTACCGGCCTTTGAATCTCGAACCCAAGGAAGCCCGGCGCAAGCGGGTGAAAAAAGGCTGATCGGCTATTTACAGTTGCTGTCGACCGCGCGCTGCGCCCGTTCAATTTCCGCAGCACGGTCACTCTCATCGAGATAGGCGCGTTCTCCGGTTTTGGGATCGGTTTTTCCGATGCGCATCCCGGCTTTCAGGCTGGTCAGATAGCCCTTGGCACTTTCGCAATTCTGGGACATGTCGGCTGCTTCCCGGTTTTTGTCCTCGGCTTTTTTTGCGCTTTCCTGCTGTTCGACCTGACGCTTACGGTATTCCGCATCCCGTTCGGCCAGCGATTTTTGTGATGCTGCAGGCGCTGATGCCGGGGCAGGGACATTGCGGATACCGGTATTTTCCGCCTTGGTGCCGGGCGGGCAGGCAGCGGCAAACTCGACGCGACCACCGGCGCCAACACACTTCATGATTTGAGCTTGCGCCAGTCCGGCCAGCAGCGCCAGGGCCAGCATTATCAGCAGTTTATTCATGGTCATCGCTTGGTCTGTGATCAATGTGCTCAGGGTGAGCCAGCACCGGGTAAAGCTGCACTGAAAATAGCCAGTTTGCCCCTTGCCGTCAATGGAACAACATCCCGCTCAGTTTACCGTTTGCACCTCAAAGTCTATAATGCGCCCTTTGCGAAGGACGCATCTCATGCGCGTGGTGCAGAAAGCCCTGACTTTCGACGATGTGCTGCTCATTCCGGCACATTCAGCCGTCCTGCCGCGCGAAGTCAGCCTCAAAACCAAGCTGACTCGCGGCATCACCCTGAACATCCCGCTGCTCGCCGCAGCCATGGATACCGTAACCGAGTCCCGCCTGGCGATTGCCATCGCCCAAGAAGGCGGTATCGGCATTGTTCACAAGAACATGACGCCCAAGGCGCAGGCCATCGAGGTCACCAAGGTCAAGCGTTTTGAAAGCGGTATCGTCAAGGACCCGATCACGATTACCCAGAACATGACTGTCCGTGACGTGCTGGCGCTGACGCAACTGCACCGTATTTCCGGTCTGCCGGTGGTTGGCACCGACGGCAAAATCGTCGGCATCGTCACCAACCGGGATCTGCGTTTCGAAAGCAAACTCAATCAGCCGGTCAAGAACATCATGACGCCGCGTTCGCGTCTGGTTACCGTCCGAGAAGGTTCGAGTCGCGAAGAAGCCCGGGCACTGATGCACAAGCACCGCCTGGAGCGTGTGCTGGTCGTCAACAAGAACTTCGAACTGCGCGGGCTGATTACCGTCAAGGACATTCTCAAGTCATCCGAACATCCCAACGCCTGCAAGGACAAGCTGGGTCGCCTGCGGGTAGGCGCGGCCATTGGCGTAGGCGAGGGCACCGAGGAACGAGCGGAAGCGCTGGTCGAAGCCGGTGTCGACGTGATCATCGTGGATACCGCACACGGACATTCCGAAGGCGTACTCAAACGCGTGCGCTGGCTCAAACGCACTTACCCGAAACTGCAGGTCATCGGCGGCAATATTGCCACGGCGGCCGCAGCCAAGGCACTGGTTGATCATGGCGCAGACGGCGTCAAAGTCGGTATCGGCCCCGGATCCATTTGCACCACGCGTATCGTCGCGGGTGTCGGCGTGCCGCAGATTACGGCTGTCGACAATGTGGCGAAGGCGCTGTTGAAGACTGATGTACCCTTGATCGCCGATGGCGGCATCCGGTATTCCGGTGATATTGCCAAATCCATTGCCGCCGGGGCACATGCGGTTATGGTGGGCAGCCTGTTTGCCGGAACCGAGGAATCACCCGGTGAAATCGAACTATTCCAGGGCCGTTCCTACAAATCCTATCGCGGCATGGGTTCGCTCGGCGCTATGCAGCAGGGTTCTGCCGACCGTTATTTCCAGGAACACGACGAACTCGACACCGAAAAGCTGGTGCCTGAAGGCGTTGAAGGTCGCGTTCCCTACAAGGGCGGTGTCGCACCGCTGATTCATCAGCTGATGGGCGGATTACGCGCCAGCATGGGTTATCTGGGCTGTGCCAGCGTGGATTCGGTACGGCGCGATGCCGAGTTCGTCGAAATCACCTCGGCCGGCATCCGTGAATCCCATGTGCATGATGTGCAGATCGTCAAGGAAGCGCCGAACTACCGCGTTGAATGATCCGTCACCGGCGCAAAGTCGCCGCCCCCCCCTGAACCCGTTAATCCGGTCCGCACGTGCAACACGAAAAAATACTTATCCTTGATTTCGGCTCGCAATACACCCAGCTGATTGCGCGCCGCGTGCGCGAACTGCATGTCTATTGCGAACTGCATCCCTGCGATGTTTCTGAAGAATTCATCCGTGAATTCAAGCCCAGCGGAGTAATCCTGTCGGGCGGCCCCGCTTCGGTTTGGGAGGAAAGCACGCCGAGGGCGCCGGCGCTGGTCTTCGAACTCGGCGTTCCCGTGTTCGGCATTTGTTATGGCATGCAGACCATGGCCGCGCAGCTCGGTGGAAAAGTTGAAATGGGCAAAGTCCGCGAATTCGGTTATGCCGAAGTACGCGCACGCGGACATACCGCGCTGCTCAAGGGAATCCAGGACCGCGAAACGCCGGAAGGTCACGGCCTGCTCGACGTGTGGATGAGTCATGGCGACAAGGTCATTGAAATGCCCCCGGGCTTCAAGCTGATGGCCAGCAATGCGACCTGTCCGATCGCCGGCATGGCCGATGAGGCCCGGCGCTTCTATGCAGTCCAGTTTCATCCCGAAGTCACGCACACCCGTCAGGGCAAGACCTTGATTGAACGTTTTGTTCTCGGCATCTGCGGGCTTGCGGGTGATTGGACGATGCCGAATTATGTTGATGAGGCCGTCGCGCGCATCCGTCGCGAAGTCGGCAAGGATGAAGTCATCCTCGGGTTGTCCGGTGGAGTGGATTCATCCGTGGCAGCCGCACTGATCCACAAAGCCATCGGCAAGCAGCTAACCTGTGTTTTTGTCGATAACGGTCTGCTGCGCCTCAACGAGGCCGAGCAGGTGATGCAGACCTTTGGACGCAATCTCGGTGTCCGGGTGATCCATGTGAATGCCCGTGACCAGTTCATGGGGCATCTAGCTGGCGTCACCGACCCGGAGCAGAAGCGCAAGATCATCGGCCGCGAATTCGTCGAGGTTTTCCAGGCTGAGTCAGCGAAGCTGCCGAATGCCAAATGGCTGGCACAGGGCACTATTTATCCCGATGTCATCGAATCAGCCGGCGCAAAAACCAAAAAAGCGCACACCATAAAATCGCATCATAACGTCGGCGGCCTGCCGGATACACTGCATCTGAAACTGCTGGAACCCCTGCGTGAACTGTTCAAGGACGAGGTGCGCGAACTGGGGCTGGCGCTCGGATTGCCGCATGACATGGTGTTCCGTCACCCGTTTCCGGGCCCCGGTCTGGGGGTGCGCATTCTCGGTGAAGTCAAAGCGCAATTTGCCGACCTGCTGCGCGAAGCTGACGCCATATTTATTGAAGAATTGCGTGCTTCGGGCTGGTATGACAAGACAGCGCAGGCTTTCGCAGTTTTCCTTCCGGTCAAATCCGTCGGCGTAATGGGTGACGGCCGTACTTATGAATATGTCGTGGCTTTGCGTGCTGTGCAGACCACCGATTTCATGACAGCGCACTGGGCCGAATTGCCCTACAGCCTGCTGGGCAAGGTTTCCAACCGCATCATCAATGAAGTTCGGGGCATCAACCGGGTGGTCTACGATATTTCCGGGAAGCCGCCGGCGACGATTGAGTGGGAGTGATTCCGCATCAATTTTTTCATTCAAAAACGTTCATAAAATTGAATGCAAAACATTGAATTAAAATAGTTATTTTAGTTTTAGTCATGCAAGCGCTATTATCAGAACACAATCTTTTTGATCGGTATTTCTGACGGTCGAATTTCATCACGCCGCACCGACAAATTTTTTACCGTCGAGCGCGTGACGGTAAAAAAAGAGCGTGTAGCGTGCTGACCTGCATCAAACTCAAGAGCCTCAAGCCCCGCGATAAAAGCTACAAAGTCACCGATCGCGAAGGCTTATACGCACAGGTTTCCCCAACAGGCAATTTCACATTCCGCCTTGATTACTGCTATATAGTTCGCAGGGAGACGCTGACCTTCGGCCGGTATGGCTTGGGCGGCTAACCCCTGGCGGAAGCCCGTGATAAGGCCTACGAGGAGCGCAAGCAGCTTCGTGACGGTATTTCCCCGGCTCGGGAAAGGGTGCTTTCAAGCGGCTCAAACTGTTGAATTACAATAAATTCTGCGCCAGGTTTTTCATTGAATTTTGAGCCACCCCTTGTCAGTGCCTGACCGCAAATTTCTTCGAGATAATCAATTTTCAGAAAATTGATGACCGCCATGCCTGAAACTGCAACGCCGATCACCCTGTATGGCATCCGTAATTGCGACACTGTCAAAAAAGCGCGGGCATGGCTGGACAGGCAGGGTGTGGCCTACACCTTTCATGACTACAAGGTCGCCGGCATTGAGCGCACCCAGTTGGAGCAATGGTGTGCAGAACTGGGCTGGGAGCGCGTGCTGAACAGCGCCGGGACGACATTCCGCAAGCTCGCCGAATCTGACAGGAAAGGCCTGGATGAGGCGCGAGCGATCCGTCTGATGCTGGAGCAACCCTCATTGATCAAACGCCCCATGCTGGATCTCGGCAAGAGCCGACTGATTGGTTTCAAGCCTGAAGAATATCGCAGGGCTGAAGAACTGAAGCGATGAGCGATAGCGACTATATGCAGCATGCACTGGATCTGGCGGCGCAGGCCGCAGCCGCCGGGGAAGTGCCGGTCGGAGCGGTGGTAGTGCACCAAGGCGTTATCGTCGGGCGCGGTTTTAATCAGCCGATTTCCCGGGCCGATCCATCGGCACATGCCGAAATCATGGCACTGCGTGATGCCGGTCAGGCTTTGGGCAATTACCGGCTGGCTGATTGCGATTTGTATGTCACCCTGGAACCCTGCGTGATGTGTAGCGGCGCGATCATGCATGCCCGTATCCGCAAGGTCGTCTTTGGTGCAACGGACCCCAAAACCGGCGCCTGCGGCAGCATCATCGATCTTTTTGCCGAAAGCCGCCTGAATCACCACGCCACGGTGATTGCAGGCGTCAAGGCACCCGAGTCCATCACTTTGCTGCAGAATTTCTTCGCCAGCCGGCGCAATAAATCTTGAAAATCAACATTAAAATAAAATCACAAACTCTTGATTTAATTGATTATCAAGACGATATTTTATTGCAATATTCCATTTCCAGCGCGCTCAAAGGAACCGGCCAGGACAGCGGTAGCTACTGCACACCCTTAGGCAAGCACATCATCCGCGCCAAAATCGGTATCGGCGAGCCGGAAAACACCGTTTTTGTCGGTCGCCGCCCGACCGGTGAGATCTACAGCCCGGATCTGGCAGAACAATTCCCGGGACGCGACTGGATTTTGACTCGGATTCTCTGGTTATCTGGCTGCGAACCCGGTTTCAATCGTCTCGGCAGCGTCGATACCATGCGTCGCTACATTTATATCCACGGCAGCCCCGATTCGGTGCAAATGGGGCAGCCGGGCTCGATCGGCTGCATCCGCATGCGCAACGCCGATATCGTCGAATTATTTGATCGGGTGCCGGCCGGAACCCCCGTCAATATCGCCCTATAAACAGTGGTTTAGTGCTTCCTGTAAGTCTTGGAAGCACTGCGTGATCGCGTGTTTTCGTCTACCATTTTTGATTAAATTTTCTTTTAAAACAAACAGTTGATCGTTTGAACTGGCTGCGTTGTGCAATGCGCCAAAATGGGCTAAATTGTGCACCGCAACTGCCGTTGTTAAGGCAGTAACCACGAAAAGGGCGAAGCATGCGACTCAAAGACAAGGTAGCCATCATCACCGGCGCAGGGCGCGGCATCGGACAGGCTACGGCACTCAAATTCGCCCGCGAAGGCGCGAAAGTCATGGTGTGCGACATCAACCAAGACTGGATTGATGAAACAGTCAAGCTGTGCAAAGCAGCAGGTGGCGACGCCATCGGCCAGGTCGCCGATGTTCGCGACATGAAGTCATTGGAAGCCATGGTCAAGTCCACGGTCGACAAGTGGGGCCGGGTTGATTGCCTAGTCAACAACGCGGGTATTGTGGCCGATGCCCAGCTGAAGAATATGACCGAAGAACAATTCGACCGGGTCATCGACATCAATCTGAAGGGTGTCTACAACTGCACCAAAGCCGTTGTGAACAAGATGCTGGAGCAGCAGTCGGGTGTGATCCTGAATGCATCGTCCATCGTCGGTCTCTACGGCAATTTCGGTCAGACCAACTATGCAGCCGCGAAGTTCGGTGTCATCGGGATGGCGAAGACCTGGGCCCGTGAACTGGGCCGCAAGGGCATCCGTTCCAACGCTGTGTGCCCGGGCTTCATCTCGACGCCGATCATCAGTTCGGTTCCCGAGAAAGTGATCCATGCCCTCGAAGATCGCGTGCCGATGGGACGTTTGGGCAAGCCCGAGGAAATCGCCAATACCTTTGCTTTCCTGGCCTCGGATGAAGCCAGCTACATCAACGGCGCCGTCATCGAAGTCAACGGCGGCCTCACGATCTAAGGGCATCAATAATGCGCCGGCGCTCAGCCGGCCAGCAATGCCTGCAACGTCGTGCGGTCGGGTGACTGCACGATACCTTTCTCCGTAATCAGTGCGCTTACCAATTCGGCCGGCGTGACATCAAAAACCGGATTGGCCATGCGGATGCCCTGCGGCGCCCAGCGCTGATCGCGGTAGCCCGCAACTTCATCCAC
>JAURHM010000032.1 GCA_030833315.1 Burkholderiales bacterium | reverse complement strand
TGTGCTGCCGCCGGTAATGGTTGTTGCGACGGTGCAGATCGCCCAGGCCATCGCGCTGGAAGCCACGCTGTCCTTCCTCGGCCTCGGTCTGCCGATCACCGAACCCTCGCTGGGCCTGCTGATCGCCAACGGTTATGCCCATCTGCTGTCGGGCAAATACTGGATCAGTTTTTTCCCCGGCCTGGCGCTGCTGGTGACCATCGTCGCGATCAATCTCGTCGGCGACCGGCTGCGCGATCTGCTGAATCCGCGGTTGCGATAAAAAAGGCCGGGGGATCTCCGGCCTTTGATACGTAATGCAAAGCGGTTACTGTTGCTGGATGCCGACCTGCGCCGCCACCTTGCGGTAACGCTCCAGTTCGCTGCGGATACGCTTGTTGAATTCTTCCGTGCCCATGGTCGTGGTTTCCGCACCGCCGACCGTCGCATAACGCTTTTTGATATCGGGATTCTTCAGCACTTCCGCCGACGCCTGGTAAAGCTTGCTGATGACCTCTTTCGGCGTGCCTTTGGGTGCGAACAGACCGACCCAGATCGACGCATCGACACCGGGAATGCCGGCCTCCTGAGCCGACATGTAATCGGGCACCTGCGGCGAGCGTTTGGCCGTGGTCACCCCCAACACTTTGACGCGTTTTGCCATCAGATGCGGCAGCACACCGGGCAGACCGGCGACCGTGAATACCACCTCATTGCCGGCCACTGCTGACACAGCCGGTGCACCGCCTTTATACGGCACATGCAGCGCCTTGGCGGCGGCCGCGTTCACCAGCCATTCCGTCGCCATGTGGTTGACCGAACCGGTACCGGGTGAACCGAAGGTCAATTGACCGGGTTTGGCCTTCATACCAGCCACCAGATCCTTCATTGAATTGAACGGCGATGCGGCATTGACCACCACCAGCATAGGCGCATCGCTGACCATGATGATCGGCGTGAAATCACGCTCGACGTCATAAGGCATGCTCTTGAACAGCACCGGGTTCACCGACATCTCGCCGGTGTGCGCAGCCAGCAGGGTGTAGCCGTCGGCATTGGCGCGGGCGGTAGTGCCGGTCGCCAGAAAGCCGTTGGCACCGGGGCGGTTGTCGACCACGAACTGCCAGCCCTTGTCTTCAATAATCTTATTGGTCAGGATGCGCGCCGACGTATCGACCACGCCGCCGGGCGCGAAGGGTACCAGCACGCGGATCGGTTTGCTCGGATAACTGTCGGCCGCGTGTGCGGCTGAGGCGAAAAGCGCTGCTGCTAGGAAAGTAGTGAATTTGATCATGATATTGCCTCCGTTAATCCGTTTGTTATTCAGAACAGGTCTTTCCATTTTTCCCGGACCTTGGCCTGCAGCTCCTTGCTTGCCTCAGCCACTTCCGGGAATTCGTGCAGATGATCGTACGGCCGGCAGGCGTCTATAATCGCCTTCGAATTGAACGGCGCGTTGTAACGGTAGGCCACGAACATCGGGTCGTTTTTCGAACCCATACCGCGCTTGATGATATCGATGTCCGTTTCGGGATCGGTGCGTGTCGCCACCGCCCACATCACTTCCTGCAGATTGGACGGATCAATGTCTTCATCCACCACCACGCTGTAACGGGACATATAGGCGCCGACACCGCACTGGTTGAGAATATGCCCGGCCTGGCGGGCATGGCCGGCGTAACGCTGCCTGATCGCCACCACGTTGAACATGCGCGCACCGCCGATTTCGTGCGCCCAGACGCTGTGCACATCGGGCACACCGGCCGCCAGCAGTGCATCGAACAGCAGCGAAGAACGCATCACCGCCTTGGAATAGGAATAATCGTTGGGCGGTTTCGCCGGCGGGCTGCCGACAATGATCGGATCATTGCGGTAATACACCCGCTCAATGGTCACCACCGGCGCCTTGCCCTCCTTGCCGGGGTAATAACCATGGAATTCACCGAACGGCCCTTCGGTTTTGACGTCTCCCGGATGGCAATAACCTTCGAGAACGATTTCTGCACCCGCCGGGATCGGCAAACCGGTCAGCTCGCCCTGTACCACCTGCACCGGCTCACCGAGAATGGCGCCGATGTAGTTGTATTCGCACATACCGAAAGGCACTTCAATACCCGAGATCAGATAACCCAGCGGATCGCAGCCGATAACGATGGCCACCGGAAAGGGTTTGCCCGCCTTCATATGCTTGTCGTACTGGATGGCGCCGTGTTTGCCCGGGATCATGTCGAGGCCGACATGATTTTTGTCAAACGCTTGAACCCGATAGGTGCCGACATTGACCCAGTCTGAATCAAAGTCCTTGGTCACTACGCAACAGCCGGTGCCGATATAGGGCCCGCCATCCTTCTCGTGCCACAGCGGCGACGGGAAGATGTTGATATCGACATCCTTGCCGGACTGGATGTTCTCAAACACCGGGCCGGTCTCCACCGGCAGCGGATCATATTTTGGTGCTTCCGCCTGCCAGCCCTTGGGACGGCCGCGCAGCTTCTGCACCAGCTCATGATGTAGGCGTTCCACCGGCAGGCGCAGGATCGATGACAGCCGTGCCGGGCTGGCGGTGCTGCAGGTCAGGATGCGGAAACCCTTGGGATAACCCTTGATTTCGTCAAACAGCAGCGCCGGCGCAGCGTCGATCTTGACATTGAGTTCGCTGATCGCGCCCAGTTCCAGTTTCGCATCAGCGCCTTTGACGTCCTTCAGCTCGCCCAGCGAACGCGCCGTCTCCAGCCAGGCACGCAGATCGAGCGGGTTACCGGCAGGACGGGTCATGTTCAGCCTTTGCGTTTGGCCGCGGCGAGCCGCACGGCGTTGATGATTTCGGGATAAGCCGCACAGCGGCACAGATTGCCCGCCAGATAATGGCGGATTTCGTCATCGCTCGGTTGCGGATGCGCGTCCAGCAGTTGCCGGGTCATCAGCACGAATCCCGGCGTACAGAAGCCACACTGGAAAGCCCCGGTTTCAACAAAGGCCTGCTGCACCGGATCGAGCTGCCCGTCGGGCTGCGCCTCTTCGATCGTACGCACATCGGCACCTTCGATCAGCGGCGCCAGCGTCAGGCAGCCCGAGACGGCAGCCCCGTTGACGATCACCGTGCAGCAGCCACAAAGACCCTGGGCACAGCTTTCGCGTGCACCGAACAGGCCCTGCCCCTGCAACACCTCGACCAGATTCTGGTGGTTGCCAACCTGCACCTCGACCGGACGGCCGTTCAGCATGAACCGGATGTTTCTTTGCATGGCATTCATTCTCTTTATTCGTCCAACGGCTTGCCCGCTTCCGCGCGCAGTCCGCGATAAACCGCTTCCGCTGTCAGCGGCAGGCTGGTCAGGCGCACGCCGACCGCGTCATCAATGGCGCTGGCGATTGCCGGCGACACGCCGAAGGTTCCGCTTTCGCCGACACCCTTGGCGCCGAAGGGGCCCGACTGCTGCACCATATCCACGGCTTCGTTTTCCATGACCAGCGGCACATCGCGGATACCCGGAATCTTGTAATCGGCGAGCGATGCATTGGTGCACTGCCCGGCATCAAAGTCCATGCGCTCGAACAGCGTGAAACCCAGTTGCATCATCGTCGCGCCGGAAATCTGCGTTTCGACAATCGCCGGATTCACCGGACGGCCGACATCGACCAGATTGACCAGACGCGTGATTTTGAACTCGCCGGTCTCGGTGTCGACTTCCACTTCGGCGCCGGTCGCACCGATCATCCAGAACGGCGTTGCATTGGTGGTTTGCCCCTGAGCATCGGGCGAGGTATAGGTCGGAATATAGCTGCCGACACCAACGATATTGCCCGCCTGCATGCCGTATTTCTTGCGGAAAATATCAGGGGTCGGCGTGGTTTCCGCCGACAGACCGACATCCCTGGCCAGTTGCATCAGTTTGTCCCGCGCGTCTTCGGCAGCCAGCTTGACCGCATGACCCATGTGGTAGGTCGAACGCGAACCGAGCGTGGCCATATCGTACGGCGTGACATCGGTATCCGGATGCACCACGGTGACCGATTCGACCGGGATGCCCAGCGCTTCGGCGGCAAACTGCGCCATCGCGGTATCGGAGCCCTGCCCCATGTCGACGGTGCTGCAATAGACCATGCAACTGCCATCGGCGCTGACGTTGACGATCGCCACGGAGGTGGTCGGCGAAATGCTCGCCTTGAAACCGATGGCAATGCCACGGCCGCGACGCAGCGTACCGCTGCCCTTGTCAAAAGCCTTTTCCCAATCCATGCGCTGCGCCAGACGCTCCAGCACCTTTTCAATGCCCGCATCGCGCATCAGCGTGCCGGTGGCCTGCGGCCGGCCTTCGCGCAGAATGTTCTTACGGCGGATCGCCAGCGGATCCATCTTCAGCGCCTTGGCGATCATGTCGGTGTGGCTTTCATAAGCCCACACCAGCTGCGGAATACCGAAGCCGCGCAGAGCGCCGGCTGCCGGCAGATTGGTATACAGCGCGTAGGAATCGATGCTGACGTGATCGATATCGTACGGTCCCGGCGCGGTAAAACCCGACTTCTGCGTGACTCGCGGTCCGATGTCGGCGTAGGCGCCACCGTTCCACCAGACTTCGCATTCGCGCGACGTGACCTTGCCGTCCTTGGTAACGCCGCTCTTGATGCGCAGCGTCGCCGCGTGTTTGGTGATCTGGTAAAACTGCTCTTCCATCGTCAGCGAAATCTTAACCGGACGTCCGGCCAGCAATGCGGCAGCCGCCGTCAGCGCTTCCGTTTTGATGTAGAGCTTGGCGCCGAAGCCGCCGCCCAGATAAGGCACTTTCACCCGCACCCTGTTTTCGGGCCAGCCGAGCAGGCGGGCAATTTCGATACGCACAAACGACGGGCTTTGCGATGCGGTATGAATGACCAGCTGGTTCGGCGTCGGATCAGCGACCGTGACAAAGGGCTCCAGCGGCACGTGGAGCACCTGCTGGGTGCGGAAGGTGTGCTCAAACACATGATCCGCCTCAGCGAAGGCCTTCTGCACATCGCCGCGACGCAGATGGAAATCCAGCGCGATATTGGTATCGCGTTTGCCCTTCAGATGCTTCAGGTCCGGAAAGGTGCCGGCGGGCTTGAGCACGTCATGCACGATCGCCTTCGACGTCATCGCCTCGACTTCATCGAATACCGCAGGCAGTTCCTCGTAATCGACGTCAATCAACTGCGCTGCCGCCTCGGCAACATGCGGGTCCGCCGCCAGCACCAGCGCCACCGGCTCACCGACGTGATGCACCTTGTCGACAGCGAGAATCGGCTGATCATGGAAGGCCGGGCCGTAGTAAGGCTCCGGAATCAGCTTGATGATGTCGGCCGCGGTGTAGACCGCATACACGCCCGGCAAGGCCTTTGCCGCCGCCACATCGATGCCGCGAATACGTCCATGCGCCACCGTGCTGCGGTGGACCTTGCCGTACAGCATGCCCGGCAGGCGCAGGTTGTGCACATACTCGGCCTTGCCGGTAACCTTGGCACGCGCCTCTACACGCGGAATCGACCGGCCGAAGGCCGCGCCGGAGTTGGATTTACCCAGTGTTGTCGCCAAAACAATGCTCCTGAATCAGGTTAGGCGGCCAGCGCCTGTTTGACGGCACGCGCGGCATACACCCGCAGCATTTCGCGCTTGTAGGCAGCGGAACCGCGCGCATCACCGACCATCTCGGCCTCAGCCGCAGCCGCCTCGCCGGCACGCGCCAGCACCGCATCGCTGACTGTGGCGCCCTCAAGAACGGCCTCCGCATCACGCAGCCGCACGGCCTTTTCCGTCGCAGCACTCACCACCACGCGGGCGTCCCGGACGACTTTTCCGTCGGTCGCGAACGACACCGCCACACCCAGCGCCGGCCAGTCATCTGCGGTACGCGTCGTGCATTTGAGATAGGCAGAGCGGCGACCGGCCTGCGACGGAATCCGCACTTCGCTGATCAATTCGTTTTTCGCCAGGGCGGTTTCGTAGTAACCGGTGAACAGGTCGGCGACACGTAGATTGCGCTCACCATCGACCGACACGGCAGTCAGTTCTGCATCCAGTGCAATCATCACCGGCGGCAGGTCCATGTGCGGGTCACCATGCGCCAGATGACCGCCCAACGTAGCGACATTGCGCACACGGACATTGGACAGTGTCTGCATGGCATTAACAATCACCGGCGCCGCCCTGTACACCATCGCCGAGCCGCCAATCGCCGTCAGCGTCGCCAGCGCACCAATGCGCAAAGCGCCGCCGTCGGACTGGATTTCGGCGTGCTGCGGCTCGACGCCGCGCAAGCTGACAAGGCAGGTCGGCTGAAATACGCCGGTTTTCATCATCAGCATCAGCGCAGTGCAGCCGCCGAATGCACGCACCGAAGGATCATCGGTATTGAGCAGCGTCAGCGCGTCCTTCAGCGAACGCGGTTCAGCCAGTTCAAAAGGCGTCATGCCGCCCCCTGCGTCGAGCCGGCAAAAGCTGCACCCAGATTTTTTGCGAACTGTTTTTCCATTTCCTTGGCTTTGGCTTTCAGAACCGGTTGACCGATGCTGCCCAGTTTTCCGGTCAGTGCGGTATCAATTTCATACTGGATTTTAGTTGCGCCGTCGCCGGCATCAACCAGACGCGTCGACGAAATCGCGGTCAGCCGCCCCACCAGCCCCATCGGCGCACCTTCGATTTTTGCAGCAATGACTTCGGGCGGGGTGACTTCCATCAGCTCAACGGCAACCTTGAACTTGAAGGTCATGTAAGCCACCTTGGTCTCAAGCACCGCGTCGAAGCACTTGTCATCCCGGAGCTTCAGGTCGCGCACACCCTCGATGCAGGATGCAAAAAAATGGATGTCCTGCAGTTTTTCGAACACGGCTTCGCGTGATGCGCCAACTACAATCTCCCCGGTGAATTTCATTGTTTTATCGCAACAGTAAAAGCTGGCTACTGTACTGTCAGCCCCCCTTAAAATCAATGCGTGGATCCATCCTTCAGGACGAAAAAAATCCCCCGGCGCATGCTAGCGACGGAGGATTAGTTGTCGGCTCCGGAATCAGTCGGCGTAAACACCGGCCTTTTTGATGATCGGGCCCCACTTCTCGATTTCGGCCTTCAGATGCTTCTCTAGCGATTCCGGCGTCGCGCGATCGACCGAAACAGGCTCGGCGCCGAGTTTCGCCAGCGATTCCTTGAATTGCGGATCCTTGATCGCAGCCACCAGCGCAGCATTGAGCTTCTCGAGCACCGGTTTCGGCGTGCCTTTGGCGACATAAAGACCGTGCCAGACGGCAACTTCGAAGTCCTTCAGGCCCTGCTCATGCAGCGTCGGCACATATTGCAGTGAGGGAATGCGCTTTTTGGTGGTGACGCCGAACACTTTGATCTTGCCGGACTGGATGGCGCCAGTGGTATTGGTTGTCTGATCGCACATCAGGTCGACCTGATTACCCATCAACGCCGACATTGCCGGACCGGTACCCGTATAGGGAATGGTCTGGATATTGGCTTCAATGCGCGACATGAACAGCAGCCCGCAGAGGTGCGATGCGGCGCCGAGGCCGGCATTGCCCATGTTCAGCTTGTCCTTGTTCGCCTTCACGTAGGCGACAAAGTCCTTGTAGTTGTCGGGCGGCAGGCCGGTGCGTGCGATCAGCGTCATCGGCACATCGGCAACCTGGCCGATGTATTCGAAATCAGTCAGCGGGTTGAACGGCAGTTTGCGGTACAGCGCCGGGGCGGTCGACATGCCGATGTGGGCGATCAGTACCTGATAACCCTCGGGCTTGGATTTGGCAATAAGACCTGCTGCCAGTGTGCCGCCGGCACCCGCGCGGTTTTCAACAATGACCTGCTGCTTCAGTGTTTTGGACATCTGCTGCGCGAGATTGCGCGCCAGCGTATCGGTCGGGCCGCCTGCCGCGAACGGAACCACCAGCGAAACCGGACGGGTCGGATAGTCCTGCGCCGCAACGGTTCCCGCGACAGCCGATGCCAGCAATGTTGCAACTGTGATTATATTACGTAACATATTGATTCCTTTGACTAAAAAGAAACCTCAAATGAAATCGCCGCGGAGGGCCGCGGCGATATTCAACAAAACCACTTCCCCTACGCCCAAATAATATTAGCGCGGGTTGGCATTTCCACGCTTGGCATTGCCGCCACGGTATGCCGGACGGCCATTGCCGTTGCCACGGGCCGGCGGCGCACCGCGCCGACCAGCGGGCCCGGGACGACCATTGCCGCGACGCGGCGCTTCGCTGCGCATCGGATTTTTCGCTTCGAACCCCGGCACCGACCAGCGTTCGATGGTCTGGCCGATATAACGCTCGATCATTTTCAACTGACGGATATCGTCGGAAGAAGCAAACGAAATGGCGGTGCCCATCGCGCCCGCGCGGCCGGTGCGGCCGATGCGGTGAACATAGTCTTCAGCGACTTTCGGCAGATCGTAATTGATGACGTGGCTGATGCTGGCGACGTCAATACCGCGCGCCGCCACATCGGTCGCAACCAGGACACGAACGGCACCGCTGCGCAGCTTGGCCAGCGTGCGGTTGCGCTGCGACTGGTTCATGTTGCCGTGCAGCGCTGCCGCCTCATGGCCGCCGTGGAACAGCTTGTCGGCCAGACGATCCGCGCCATGTTTGGTCGCGGTAAACACGATGGCCTGCGCCTGGCATTCTTCGCGCAGCACATGCTCCAGCAGACGGTGCTTGTGGCTGCCGTCATCCACATAATGCAGGCGCTGCTCGATGTTTTCGTGCTTGGTCTGCGCACCGGCAACTTCGATCAGCTTCGGATCACGCAGCAGCTCGCGCGCCAGCCTTTCGATCTTGCCGTCGAGCGTGGCGGAGAACAGCATGGTCTGGCGCGTCGCCGGCGTTTTCGCAGCAATGCGGCGGACCGGTTCGATAAAGCCCATGTCGAGCATGCGATCGGCTTCGTCCAGCACCAGCAGTTCGAGGCGTGAAAAATCCACCTTGCCCTGGTCGATGAAATCGATCAGGCGGCCAGGCGTGGCCACCAGCACGTCGAGCGACTGCTCAAGCAGACGGCGCTGTTTCGGATAAGGCATGCCGCCGAGCACCGTACCAGTGCGCATGTGGCGGGAGAACTTGCAATATTTGTCGACCGCTTCGGTGACCTGCATGGCCAGTTCGCGGGTCGGCGTCAGTACCAGCACGCGTGGGCCGCGACCGTGGCGCGCGGGCGCCAGGCTCAGCCGCTGCAGCGCCGGCAGCACAAAGGCTGCGGTCTTGCCAGTACCGGTCGGGGCCGAAACCATCAGGTCAAAACCGGTCAGAGCGACAGGAATGGCCTGCGCCTGCACGGGGGTGGGTTCGGTGTAACCCGCGGCGGCCAGGGCCTGCACGAGGGCGGGATTCAGATTCAGGGATGCAAAAGACATTATTGATACTTTCAAAAAGCAAAACGACTGCCGATAAACCGTGGCTGCAGGTTTTTTCAGGCATCACAAAGAGCACACACGAGGGCTCAGCGAGCGGCAGCCCCGCGCTGACGCGCAGGCGTTACGTTCGTTATTCCTCTGTGAACTTTGCGGCCTCTGCAGGCAACAACAGCCCATCAGCAATAAACGCGCAGGAAATGCCACTACTGCAAGGCATGCCGCGACTGAGTCGCGGTGGCGGCCACCGGCGCACGGGTATCGTCGCTAACCGTGGCGGAAGCAGCTTTTCAGAGAAGGGAGCTGAAATCGAAGGGGTCAGGGACAGATGCATCCTGCAGTGCACAAATAATTCTATGCCCCTGCAAGGTGCGCGTATTCTAACCGCAAGTATCGGAAATAGCGAGGTTTTTTCCGATCAACCAGAGGAAAAGCTCCCTCCCGCACGCCCCTGGCGCACAGAAAAGTCAGAAAATTCAAGGTAATAGCAGCACCTGCATGCTACAATCCGCCCCTTTTTTCCAAGGCCCTTCCTGTGTCCGCCATCGAACAACGCCCGCTACGCAACATAGCCATCATCGCTCACGTTGATCATGGCAAAACCACCCTCGTCGACAAACTGCTGCGCCAGTCCGGCACCTTCGCCGCACACGAGCAGGTCACCGAGCGCGTCATGGACTCCAACGACATCGAACGCGAGCGTGGCATCACGATTCTGGCCAAGAACTGCGCGGTCACCTGGAAAGGCACCTTGATCAATATCGTCGATACTCCCGGACACGCCGACTTCGGCGGCGAGGTGGAGCGCGTATTGTCGATGGTCGATGGCGTGCTGCTGCTGGTCGATGCCGTGGAAGGCCCGATGCCGCAAACCCGTTTCGTCACGCGCAAGGCGCTGGCACTGGGTCTGAAACCCATCGTCGTGGTCAACAAGATCGACCGGCCGGGCGCAAGGCCGGACTGGGTCGTCAACCAGACCTTCGACCTGTTCGACAAACTCGGCGCCACGGAAGAACAGCTCGATTTTCCGGTGGTCTACGCCTCCGCGCTGAACGGCTTTGCCAGCACCGACGCCAGTGTGCGCGAAGGCACTCTCGAACCGCTGTTTGAGGCCGTGGTCGCCCACGTGCCGATGCGCGCCGATGATCCCAACGGTCCGCTGCAACTGCAGATCTGCTCTCTCGATTACTCCAGCTATGTCGGCAAGATCGGCATCGGTCGAGTCAACCGCGGCCGCATCCGCCCAGGCCAGCAGGTCGTTGTGATGAAGGGGACGGATTCGACCCCGACCACCGCCAAAATCAACCAGGTTCAGGGTTTCCGCGGCCTTGAACGTGTACAGATTACCGAAGCGCAGGCCGGCGACATCGTGTTGATCAACGGGATCGAGGAAGTCGGCATCGGTGTCACCATCACCGACCCGCTGCAACCCGAAGCGCTGCCGATGCTGAAAGTGGACGAGCCGACGCTGACCATGAACTTCCAGGTCAACACCTCGCCGCTGGCCGGCCGCGAAGGCAAATTCGTCACCAGCCGCCAGCTGCGTGAGCGCCTGAACCGCGAATTGATGAGCAACGTAGCGCTCAAGGTGAATGAGACCGACGACGCCGACGTGTTCGAGGTGTCGGGTCGCGGTGAACTGCACCTCACCATCCTGCTCGAAAACATGCGCCGCGAAGGTTACGAACTCGCGGTGTCGCGCCCACGCGTGGTGATTCGCGAAGTCAATGGCGAGAAACAGGAACCGTACGAAATGCTGACGGTCGACGTCGATGAAACCAACCAGGGCGCCGTGATGGAAGCCCTCGGCGCACGCCGCGGCGACCTGCAGGACATGCAGCCTGACGGCAAGGGCCGCGTCCGCCTCGATTACCGCATTCCGGCACGTGGCATGATCGGTTTCCAGTCCGACTTCATGACCATGACCCGCGGCACCGGGGTGATGAGTCACGTGTTCGACGACTACGGCCCGATGAAACCCGACATGGAAGAGCGCCGCAACGGCGTGCTGATCTCGGCCGAAGACGGTACTGCTGTCGCCTACGCCTTGTGGAAACTGCAGGAACGCGGCCGCATGTTCGTCAGCCCGGGCGACCCGCTGTACGAAGGTATCATCATCGGCATCCACAGCCGCGACAACGATCTGGTGGTCAATCCGATCAAGGGCAAACAACTCACCAACGTCCGCGCCTCCGGAACCGACGAAGCCGTGCGCCTGGTACCGCCGATCCAGGTCACCCTGGAATCCGCGATCGAGTTCATCGCCGACGACGAACTTGTTGAAATAACGCCGAAGTCGATCCGTATCCGCAAGCGCCACCTGAAGGAGCACGAGCGCAAGAAGGCGGGTCGTGTCGACCAGGCAACCGCCGCCTGATTCC
Organism: Burkholderiales bacterium; assembly: GCA_030833315.1. GTDB lineage: Bacteria > Pseudomonadota > Gammaproteobacteria > Burkholderiales > SG8-41. The sequence goes on along the minus strand of JAURHM010000032.1, from coordinate 25,987 downwards.
AGTCGCGGCATGACGCCGGCAGCCTTCACCGTGCCGGCGTTGTTCGTTCTGTTATGGAGTACCGGATTCATCGGCGCCCGGCTGGGCCTGCCCCACGCCGAACCCCTGACCTTCCTCACCCTGCGCTACCTTGCGGTTATCGCGCTGATGCTGCCGCTGGCGCTGGTATTGCGCGCGCCCTGGCCCACCGCAATCACTGAAGTCCGCCACATCGCCATCGCCGGCCTGCTGATGCAGGGCGCCTATCTCGGCGGCGTGTTCTGTGCAGTGCATGCCGGCATGTCCGCGGGCGTCGTCGCACTGATCGTCGGCATGCAACCGCTGCTGACAGCCGCCGTAGCCGGTCGCCTGCTCGGCGAACGCGTCACCCGCCTGCAATGGTGCGGCCTCGCGCTGGGCCTAGCCGGCGTCACACTGGTGGTCTGGCAGAAAATGTCGCTGCATGGCCTGTCCGCCGGCAGTCTGCTGCTAGGGCTGGGCGCACTGGCCGGCATCACGCTGGGTACCCTGTATCAGAAACGCTACTGCCCTGCTTTTGACCTGCGCACCGGTTCAGTAATTCAGTTCGCCGCCGCACTGGCCGTGACCCTGCCGCTCGCCTTCAGCATTGAAACCATGCAGGTGCAATGGACCGGCGAATTCCTGTTTGCGCTGGGCTGGCTGGTGCTGGTACTGTCGGTGGGAGCAACCACCATGCTGTTCCGGCTGATCCGGCGCGGCGCCGCGACCCGCGTCACCAGCCTGTTTTACCTGACGCCGGCAGTAACCGCAGTCATGGCCTGGTTAATGTTCGGTGAAACACTGAGCATGATGGCGATCTGCGGCATGGTCATTGCCGTAACCGGTGTTGCGCTCGCCAACCGCGAAACTTGAAAGTGATCAACGGGCAAAGGAACCAGGAATGATTTCTCCGCAAGAAAATCCGGCCGAAACTCCTTACGAGCTGCTCGGTGGCGATGCCGGCGTGCGCGGACTGGTCGACCGTTTCTACGATCTGATGGAAGAAATCCCGGAATACCACGGCATCCGCAAACTGCATCCGCAGGACATGTCGACCTCCCGCGAAAAACTCTACCTGTTCCTGTCCGGCTGGCTGGGCGGACCGCCGCTGTATGTTGAAAAATACGGCCATCCGATGCTGCGTGCGCGACATCTCCCTTTCCCGATCGGCGTCGACGAACGCGATGCCTGGCTGGCATGCATGCTTCAGGCAATGGAAGACAAGGGCATTGAGGAAACGCTGCGCATGGCCCTGCTCAAAGCGTTTCATGGCACCGCAGACTGGATGCGCAACAAGCCCGATTAAGGCATTGACGCTCCGATGAATCTCCGCAGCACATGGCACCACGGCGTAAGGCTGATGCTCGCCACGCTGTCGATAACTCCGGCAGTCGCCCAGGAACAATCCGTCGCCTGGCGCATCGAGCTGGACGCGCCCGGTGACGTCAGAACCATCCTCGAAAATCACCTCGATATCTATCGTTACAGCGGCCGCCCCGGCGTGGACGCCGCGATGCTGCAGCGGCTGGTTGCGCTTGGCGCCCGATGCCGAATCCCTGCTCGCCACCGCGGGCTATTTTTCACCGAAAGTTGAAGCGCAAAGCGCACCTATAGTCGACGGCGAAGCCATCGTTGTCCGCATCACCGTCACTGCAGGGTCGGTGGCGCATGTCGGCGCAGCGGACAACAAAATCACCGGCACCATCACCGCGGATCCAGCCGAAGCGGCACGCATCTCACAAGTCAGCAGGCGCTGGAGGCTTCAGCCGGGCACACCTTTCCGACAGAGCTGGTGGGACGAGCCCAAGGAATTGCTGCTGCGCGGCACGGCTGGGGCGGAAAACGCCGCCGACATCCCGTTCGACTGACCCGAAACAGCCCGATATACAAGCGCTTGCAAGTTCCATAAAATGACTCACCACAATCCAAAACAGAGTGGAGGAGCTCATCATGAAAAAATTTGGAAAGTATCTGGTATCCGGGGCTGCCGTTATTGCCGCAACATCGTTGTCCGGCATTGTTTCAGCACAGGAAGCCTGGCCGACACGGGCAATCCGTATCATCAATCCCTTCCCCGCCGGTGGCGGTACTGATGCCTTTGCACGCCCTCTGGCAGCACGTCTCAACACCGAACTCGGCCAGCAGGTACTGATCGAAAACCTCGGCGGTGCAGGCGGCACGCTGGGTGCATCGGTCGCCGCCAAGGCCCCGGGCAACGGCTACAACTGGTTCATGGGCGCGGTGCATCACACCATCGCCGAAACGCTCTACACCAAACTTCAATACAGCCTGGAACGCGACTTCCTGCCGGTCACGGTCGCGGCTTATGTACCGAGCGCTGTCGTCATCCACCCCTCAATCCCCGCCAAATCCGTCAAGGAACTGATTGCGCTGGAGAAAAAAAGTCCGGGCAAGATCAATTTCGGCTCGGCAGGTTATGGCACGACGCACCATATGAACGGTGAACTGTTCAACCTGATCACCGGCACTAAACTGACCCATGTACCGTTCAAGGGTGCAGGGCCGCTGACACCAGCATTGATGTCCGGTGAAGTGGATATGGCTTTTGACGGGATGGGCACCGCGGCACCGAACATCAGGGCCGGCCGCCTGCGCGCACTGGCGGTAACCACCGCCAAACGCTCGGCGCTGCTGCCCGAAGTGCCGACGCTTCAGGAGGCCGGCGTTAACATGGACGTCACAACTTGGTATGCGCTGTGGGCCGTCAAAGGCACAGCCAAGCCGATCGTTGACCGCATGCATGCGGCCACAATCAAGGTCATGGCACTGCCAGAAGTCAAAAAAGTCTGGGACTCGCTGGGCGCCACGCCCGGTGGACAAAGTCCGGCCGAGATGGAGAAATTTGTGAAGCAGGAAATTGCGACCTGGGGCAAGGTCGTGAAAGCATCCGGTGCCAAAGTCGACAACTGATACGGCCGCCGTTCCGGAAACGGGCCTGCTGGCCCGCCTCTGGAACGGCGTTACTGCACGCAGCCGCACGCTGCGTGACCGTCGCCGCCAGAACTGGCTTGCCGAAGCAGCGGAAACGCTTTACTCCGAACTGGGTGAGGCATCAGGGGTCGCACTCGCCCGGCGCATCCTCGACCGTTATGCCGCCTTGCCGCCACAGGGCAAACTCGAATTCCTGCAGGTTCTCGCGACACGGTTTGCCGCTAACCCGCAGCGGCTCGATGCCGCCATCCGCGCCTACTTCGCGGATCCGCATCCGGCGATGATCCGCCAGGTCCACGAAGCCTCCGACTCACGCCGTCCCGAACTGCTGCGCCGCCTGAATTTCGCCCCCAGCGGCACGGCCAGCCTGCTGCGCATGCGTGAAGACGTGATCGACCAGTTGCGTGAACACCCTGAGCTCGGCGAGGTTGATGCCGATTTCGAACACCTGTTTTATTCCTGGTTCAACCGCGGCTTCCTGCAACTGCGCCCGATCGACTGGCACACGCCTGCCGTCGTGCTCGAAAAAATCATCCGTTACGAAGCCGTGCATGAAATTTCCGGCTGGGGTGATCTGCGCCGCCGGCTGGACCCGCCGGACCGCAAATGTTTCGCCTTTTTCCATCCGACGCTGGCCGATGACCCGCTGATTTTTGTTGAAGTCGCTCTGACGCATGACATTCCGGATGCGATCGCCCCGCTGCTTGCCGATGGGCGGCTGCCGATCAATCCGCGCACGGCTCGGACCGCGGTGTTTTATTCGATTTCCAACTGCCAGCGCGGACTGCGCGGCGTGTCCTTTGGCAACTTCCTGATCAAGCAGGTGGCGGCAGAACTCAAACGCGACTTCCCGCAGCTGCGCACCTTTGTCACGCTGTCTCCGGTACCCGGCTTCATGGGATGGCTCAAACACAACCATACGGACTCATCGTTGCTGCAGGACTTGACCCGCCCCGAATGGCATACCGATGCCGCGCTGGCAACGCAGATGCGTCCCGCGCTGCAGGACAAGGTCGCCGAATATCTGCTGGAAGCGAAAAACGGCGCTGGCCGGCCGGTTGATCCGGTTGCGCGCTTCCATCTGGGCAATGGTGCGAGCATCGAGAACATCCGCTGGCTGGGCGACCCATCGCCCAAGGGCCAGCAGAACGGTGCGGGCTTCATGGTGAATTACCTCTACGACCTCGACAACATCGAAGCCAACCATGAAGCGCACGTCAAACACGGCACCATATTTGCCTCGCCCCGGGTGCGCGCTTTGCGCGTCTCCCGCAAAAACAGCTGATCCGCTTTAACGTTTGCTGCCGAGCAGCGTGCCACGGCATTTCGGCATGCCGCAGTGACAGGGATGCTCGCGCTTGAGTTTCGGCGTGTGGCGCTCTTCCAGCACCAGGTTGTAGTCGTACGACAACTCCTGGCCCGGCTTGATCGGACGGATGGCGTCAATGAACACGCGGCCGTCTTCCTCATTGGCTTCGCAGTTCGGCGCGCAGGAGTGGTTGATCCAGCGTGCCGGCCCGCCGCGTTTGGTGGCATCAATCACCACCTTGTCGGTCGCCGCGAACAGCATGGTGTGCGAGGATCCGTCGTGCAGATCACCGTAGCGGCGATCAGCTTCGGCATGCGACATGCGCTCGCCGGTGTATTCGAGAATGCGCGCGCCTTTGACAATGATGTTGAGCGCAAACACGCCGCGGCCGTGGATCGGCGAGTTACGTACCGCAACCCGCGGCTTGGCCGCCTTGACGGTTTTCGCCGCCGTTTTACTGACGGCAGTTTTTTTAACTATCTTTTTGTTTTTTAAAGGATTTTTTGACTTCTTGCGGGATGCCCTACCGGATTTAGTCCGGCTTTTCGACTTCGTTTTCTGTTGACTCATCGCTTGCGGGGGGCCTGGGTGGTGATTTCGGTTTTCAAAAATGCAAAGTCGCAGCCCTCATCGGCCTGCGTGATCTGCTCCATGAACAGCTTGCGGTAACCGCGCGCATCGTCCTTGCGCGGCTTCGGTGCCTTCCACTTCTTGCGACGCGCAGCCAGTTCGGCATCGCTGACCAGCAGCTCCAGCTTGCGTGCCGGCACATCGAGACGGATACGGTCGCCGTTCTGCACCAGCGCGAGTGTACCGCCGATAGCGGATTCCGGTGTGACATGCAGCACGATGGCGCCGAAGGCGGTGCCGCTCATGCGCGCATCGGAAATCCGCACCATGTCCTTGACGCCCTTGGCTGCGAGTTTTTTCGGAATCGGCAGATAACCCGCTTCGGGCATGCCCGGCGCACCGATCGGGCCGGCATTTTTCAGCACCAGGATGTCATCGGCTTTGACATCAAGCTTCGGATCATCCACACGCTCCGCCATGTCCGGCAAGGATTCGAAAACTACGGCGCGGCCTTCATGCTTCGTCAGCTTCGGATCCATCGCCGCCTGCTTGATGATGGCGCCGTCCGGCGCCAGATTGCCACGCAGCACGGCAATGCTGCCGCCGGCAAATACCGGATCCTTGAATTTGCGCACCACCTTCTGGTCCCAGGCCGGCGGCGCTTGCGCCAGATCTTCACCCAGCGTTTTGCCGGTGACGGTCAATGCCTTCAGATTCAACTGGTGCTTGAGCTCCCGCAGGATCACCGCAAGACCGCCGGCCTTGTAAAGGTCCTCCATATAACCCTGGCCGGTCGGTTTCAGATCGACCAGCACCGGGGTCTCGCGGCCCATCTTGTCGAAAGCATCCAGATCGAGCTTGATGCCGAGGCGCCCCGCCATCGCCGCCAGATGCACGATGGCATTGGTAGAACCGCCGACGGCAAACAACACGCGCAGCGCATTCTCAAAAGCCTCCACCGTCATGATCTTGTCGGGCGTCAGTTTCTCTTTGGCCATCGCCACCGCACGCGCGCCGCTGGCTTCCGCCTGGCGCAGACGATCCGCCATCACCGCCGGGACACAGGATCCCCCCGGTAACATCATCCCCATCGCTTCGGTGCACAGCGCCATCGTGCTCGCCGTGCCCATCACCATGCAGGTGCCGGCCGAGGGCGCGAGCTTGTTGTTGATCTCGCCGATTTCCTGCTCGGAAATTTCGGTAGCGCGGTATTTTCCCCAGAAACGGCGACAGTCGGTACAGGCGCCGAGACGCTCACCCTTGTGATCTCCGGTAATCATCGGCCCGGTCACCAGCATGATCGACGGCACGTTCGCGCTCGCAGCGCCCATCAGCAGCGCCGGCACGGTTTTGTCGCAACCGCCGATCAGCACCACCGAATCCACCGGCTGGCCGCGCATCATCTCCTCGGTATCCACCGACATCAGATTGCGCAGATACATGCTGGTCGGATAGGCAAACGATTCATGCAGCGTGATCACCGGAAACTCCACCGGCAGGCCGCCCGCGAGCATCACGCCGCGTTTGACCGCCTCGATCAACTCCGGAACATTGCGGTGGCAGGCATTGAAGCCACTGAAGGTATTGGTGATGCCGACAATAGGCCGGTCCAGCGCGTCATCGGTGTAACCCATTGCCTTGATGAAGGCCTTGCGCAGAAACAGCGAGAATCCCTCGTCGCCATAGGCCGTCAATCCTTTGCGCATGCCGCTCTTTACCGAGCCTTTTGCAGCACTTTTCACCGCACCTTTTACCGCTTTTCCGCTCTTTTTTGCCATGGGAAATTACCTTCCTTGATACTGCGCCATCCTTGATACGCAGTCACACTGAAAACACCTGCTTCGGGAGTCCGACACGATAGCGGAAGCCCCTTCCGGGGCGCAATAGCCCCGGAAGCTGACAATCGGCAATTTTCAGAAGGGCAGTAGCCCCGTCAATCCGGTATCACGCGCGATGGAAGCCAGATTGTCCAGCGTATCCGCGGGCAGCAGCAGGCCGTCGCGACGGTTGGCGATATCGTTATTGGCCTCAATCTCGCCGGGATAAAACACCTCGTTGCTGCCCTGGGCCAGGGGAACCGACTTCAACTCGGCAATGTACTGCTCCATGCGTGCATTGAACTGCGAAAGCGGTTGCAATGCCTCGATATTGATCGCGACCATAAAATGGCCGCAGTTGCTCTTCTCCGCCGTTTTATACGGGCTGTGGACGCCGGATAAAAATCCGCTGCCGGTCAGCACGCCAGACAGTACATCCACCATCATCGCGATCGCATACCCCTTGTGTCCGGCCATCGGCAACACGATGCCTTCAATCGCAGCCTGCGGATCGGTGGTCGGCGCGCCATCCTTGTCGATCGCCCAGCCCTCGGGAATCGGCTGACGCTTGTTGTGCGCGAGATAAATCTTGCCCCGCGCCACACCCGTGTTCGCCATATCCATCAGGAAAGGCGGGTGTTTACCGGCCGGCGTCGCCACCGACCAGGGATTGGTACCGATGATTTTCTTGCGGCCGCCCCAGGGCGCCATCGCCGGACCGCCGTTGGTGGTCAGCAGCATCACGCAGCCGTCAAGCGCGCCGAGACGGGTGTAATACATGCAGGTGCCGAAATGATTCGACATGCGCACGCCGACAGCGGCAATGCCATGTTGCTTGGCCCGCTTCACCGCCTCCCGTGTCGCCAGCATGGTCAGCACATGACCGACGCCGTCGTGGCCGTCGATCACCGCCATGGCGCCGGCGTCCACAACAAATTCCGGCTTGGTCAAAGGGGCCATCACTTTGTTTTGCAGGCGCTGGAGATACCAGCCCAGGCGCAACACGCCGTGCGACTGGTGCCCCCACAGATCCGACTGCACCAGCGTGTCGGCGAGCAGGCACGCGTCGGCTTCAGGCATGCCGGCACCGGCATACACCGCCGTGGCAAATGCGTTCAGGCGTCCGGCATCAACCCGGATCTCAGTCTCCGACATCGTCGCCCCTGCTTCGGAACTGCACGCCCAGCAGATCCTCAAAAACACGGATCATCGCGCCCTTGTCGAGATGGCCATGCCCTTTGAGCAAGGCCATCTGATAGGTCGCTGAAGCTGCCGCCAGAACCGGCATCGGGATGTTATGCGTAGCGCTGACTTTGGCGCCGGCATCAATGTCCTTGTAGGCATGCTGCAGCGGATAACCGTCGGAGAAATTGTTCTTGAGTATCCGCGGAATAAAAAATTCGGATGCGTAGCTGCGCCCGGTGCCGCTGTTGATGATTTTGCCGATCTTCTCCGGATCAATGCCCAGCTTCGCGGCCATCGGCAGCACTTCCGCAATAGCCGCACAGTTGATGTCGAACAAAAGCTGGTTAATCAGTTTGGAAAGCTGGCCGCTGCCGGAATCGCTCATATGCAGGATGTTGTTGGCAATGCAGGACAGATAGGGACGCACCTTCTCCAGCGTCTCCGCCTTGCCGCCGCACATCGCCGTCAGCGTGCCCTCGATCGCGCGCGCCTCCATGCCGGACACCGGCGCATCGATAAATCCGATGCCGCGTTCATCGAGTTTTTCCGAGAACTCGCGGGTTTCCAGATAATCCATGGTGCTGGTATCGACGATGATCTGTGAAGCCCCCATCATCGCAGCGATACCCTTGGCGCCGAACAGCGTCTCCCGGACCGCCTCGGTGCCCGGCAGACACAGAAACACGATATCGGCACGCGCCACCACCGCGGGGTCGCTGGTCGCCTGCGCGCCTTTGGCCTCCAGCTCGGCATGGCGCTTGCCACTCGCCGAACTCACGGTCAGCTTCGCACCGCTTTTCAGCATGTTGATGGCCATGGGTCGCCCCATCTGGCCCAGTCCGACAAAAGCAATGTGCATGGTGTCCGTCTTTCCGGGGCGTCGCCGCCTCGCTTGATAGCCTGATAATTACGCGCCCTTGAACTGCGGCGGACGTTTTTCGATAAAGGCGCGCAGCGCTTCTTTGGTGTCCTCGGTGCCCTTGAGCTTGTTGTTCATGGTGTTCTGCAGCTCCAACTGCTGCTCGACATCCTGCTGCCAGGCGCGACGCAATGCGACCTTGGTCATCTGCACGGCAATCGGCGCCTTGGTATTCAGCCTGCGCGCCAGCGCCATGGCTTCATCCATCAGCTTGTCATGCGGCACCACCGAGTAAGCCAGGCCCATCGCCTGCGCTTGTTTGGCATCAAAAGGTTCGCCCAGCAGGCACAGTTCCGCCGCCTTGGCATGACCCACCAGACGCGGCAGATACCAGGTCGCGGTTTCGCCCATCAGGCCACGCTCGACGAAATTAACGCCGAAGTTGGCCTGCTCGCTGAGTATGCGGAAGTCCGCTGCGAACGCCATGTTGCAACCGGCACCGCGGGTCACGCCGTTAACTGCCGCAATCACCGGCTTGGTAATCTGGCTGAAACCGATGGCGTAGTAATACTTCATGTCAAACAGCGGCTGAGGCGAAGTGCCGACTGTGCCGGCTTTTTCTGCTTCTGCACGGGCTTTCAGATCAGCGCCGGAGCAGAAGCCGCGGCCATTACCGGTAGCGATAATGGTCCACACCTCCGGGTCGGCTTCCGCCTCACGCAACACGTGCTCCATCTCGTTGCGCATCACGTTGTCGATGGCATTCAGCCGCTCGGGGCGGTTGAGTCTCAGGATGCCGATATGTTCACGCACTTCCCATTGAATGGCTTGATACATGGTGTTGCCCTTCCCTGCGCTGTATTAAGTGACTGGACTTTTCGTCCGGCGTTGCACGATGTGCAAGCTCGTACCGTTACGACCCCGGGAGAATAACTCAAGCGAAATGTCAAGGCCGACAGAAGATCTTGCAGGGCGCAAAAGACCCTGCAAAACGGACGCAAAAACAATATGTTGCAAACCATGATTAAAGTCAAATCACGAGACTTTTCAGCCGTACGTCGCGGGCGCATACTGCTCGCCAATTCGCTTTTACAAAAACCGCTTTTACAAAACATTGGCGCCCAGTCAGCGCCGCAGACAGAAAGGTCAAGAAAATATGAATGAATCCGCCCTCGGCGCCGCCAACGCCGTTGCACTCTCGGAGCAGGAAATCAGCCGCGACACCCTCCTCGAGAAATATGCCAAGGGTAAGGAAACCAGTATTACCGATGTGCGACGACGGGTCGCCCGTGCGCTGGCCCAGGTCGAGGCCGAGGACCAGCGAGCCCTGTGGGAAAAACGTTTCCTGCAGGCCCAGGAAGAAGGCTTCATCCCCGCCGGCCGCATCAACTCCGCCGCCGGTGTGCAACTTGCGGCAACCCTGATTAACTGTTTTGTGCAACCGGTCGGCGATTCGATCTCCGAAACCGTTGACGGCCGCCCCGGCATCTATATCGCGCTGCAGGAAGCCGCGGAAACCATGCGACGCGGCGGCGGCGTCGGTTACGACTTTTCCTCGATCCGCCCCAAGGGCGCCGAAGTCAAAGGCACCCAGTCCAATGCCAGCGGCCCGGTGTCCTATATGCGCGTATTTGACCGCTCCTGCGAGACCGTGGAATCCGCCGGCTCGCGCCGCGGCGCGCAGATGGCCGTGCTGCGTTGCGACCATCCGGACGTCGAGGAATTCATCCACGCCAAGGACAAGGGCGACCTGACCAACTTCAACATCTCCGTCGGTGTCACCGATGTGTTCATGGAAGCCGTCGAGAAAAACGGTGACGTCGAACTGGTTCACCGCTCCAAGCCCAATGCCAAGCAGATGGCCAAGGGTTCTTATCAGCGCGAGGACGGCCTGTGGGTTTACTCCAAGGTGCCGGCGCGCGATTTGTGGGAACAGGTCATGCGCTCGACTTATGACCACGCCGAACCGGGCATCCTGTTCATCGATCGCATGAACAAGGACAACAACCTCAATTACTGTGAAACCATCGAGGCCACCAATCCCTGCGCCGAACAGCCGCTGCCGCCCTACGGCTGCTGCTGCCTGGGTTCGATCGACCTGACCAAATTCGTCAAGCAGCCCTTCGCCGAAAAAGCGGAATTCAATTTTGAACATTTCGGCCGCGTTGTCGCCGTCGCCACGCGCATGCTCGACAACGTGCTCGACGTCACCGCCTGGCCGCTGAAACAGCAACAGGAAGAAGCCGCCAACAAGCGACGCGTCGGTCTCGGCTTTACCGGGCTGGGTGATGCGCTGATCATGCTGCGCCTGCGTTACGACACCCCGGAAGCGCGCCAGATGGCCGCAAAGATTTCCGAAGCCATGCGCGATGCTGCCTACCGCGCCTCTGCGGAACTCGCCCGCGAAAAAGGCGCTTTCCCGCTGTTCAATGCCGATCTGTACCTTAGCGGCACCAGCTTTGCCGCACGCCTGCCGGACGACATCAAACAGGTCATCCGCAAGAACGGCATCCGCAACAGCCACCTGTTGTCGATCGCACCGACCGGCACGATCAGCCTGTCCTTCGCCGACAACGCCTCGAACGGCATCGAACCGCCGTTCTCCTGGACCTACACCCGCAAGAAGCGCATGCCCGACAACACCATGCGCGAATTCGCCGTCGAAGACCACGCCTGGCGCCGCTACAAGGCCGAAGGCGGCAACACCGAGAAACTGCCGCCATGGTTTGTCACCGCGCTCGAGATATCGGCCAGCGCGCATGAAGAAATGGTCGCCGCGGTGGCGCCTTACGTCGACACCAGCATCTCCAAGACCGTCAACGTGCCCGAGGACTATCCCTACGGCGAATTCCAGGACCTCTATTTCAAGGCCTGGAAATCCGGCCTGAAGGGACTCGCGACCTACCGGCCGAACAACATCCTCGGCTCCGTGCTGTCGGTGGAACCGAGCAGCAAGGAGAAGGCGCCGCAGGATTTCCGCGCCGACGACGTGAACCGCCGCATCCAGATCCAGTCGCTGCCGGCCCCAGTACTGGCCAGCCTGCGCTGGCCCGGCCGCCCGTCGATGAGCGCCGGTAATCCGGCGTGGACCTACATGATCGAGCATCCGCACGGCGCCTTTGCCGTGTTTGTCGGCCATGTCGAGAACGAACACAACCACGCTTTCGAAGTCTGGGTGAACGGCAGCGAACAGCCGCGCGGCCTCGGCGCCGTCGCCAAGACGCTATCGATGGACATGCGTGCCGATGATCCGGGCTGGCTCAAGCTCAAGCTCGACTCGCTGGCCCGTGCAGGCGGTGATGAACCTTTCGACATGGCCTTCCCGCCGCTGGGTGAAGTCAAACGCATGCCTTCTGTCGTCGCCGCCTTCGCGCAGGTCGTGCGCTGGCGCGCCGATCAACTGGGCGCACTGACCTCGCCCGGCGCCGCATTGTTCGGCCAGTCGGCGACACCGGTGCTCGACGCGATGTTCGCGCCGAAAGAACCCAAGACCGGCACCGACGGCACGATGTCGTGGACCGTCGATGTGCTCAACCCGCGCACCGGCGATGACTTTGTATTGGGCATCAAGGAAATCACCCTGCCCGACGGCGTAACAAGACCGTACTCGATGTGGCTCGCCGGCGAATACCCGCGCGCCCTCGACGGCCTGTGCAAGATCCTCTCGCTCGACATGCGCGTGATGGATCCGGCCTGGATCGGGATGAAATTAAAGAAACTGCTGGAATTCCCGGAACCGCTGGGCGACTTCATGGCCTTCGTACCGGGTGAACGCAAACAGGCGACCTATCCGTCAACCGTTGCCTATGTCGCACGGCTGATCATGCACCGCTATGCGATGCTGGGCATCCTCGACGAAAACGGCGCGCCGTTGACGCAGATGGGCATTTTGGAAGCACCCGAACGCAGCAATGAACCGAAAGTCATGAAAGGTTCACGCTGCCCCGAATGCGGCAACGCCACGCTGATCCGCAAGGACGGCTGCGACTGGTGTTCGGCCTGCGGTTACACCGGCACCTGCGGCTGATCCCTCTGCTGTAGTCCACATGATCGGATGACTGCGCGCCACTCCGGTGGCGCGTAGTAACATCCTCCGCTCACCCGGAGGATATTCATGGCCAAATCCACACTCGGCAAACTGCCGCGCGAAGCTATCCGCATGCTCGAGTTGCCGCGCCTTGCGCCCGGCATTATCGAAGAATTCCGCAACCTCGTCGACCTCACCGGCACACTGTCCGACGCCTGCGATGAGCTCGGCCTTGTCGCCGTCATCCCCGGTTACTTGCTGCCGCCGGTCAACCTTGGCAAACGCATCGTCGGCCCGGCACTGACTGTGCGCAACATCGCGCACGCTACACAGATTCATAAAGCCGCCACCGACAAGACCAGCGGTCAGGGCGAAACCGAAGCGCACAATCTGGCCGAGCCCGGCGACGTACTGGTGATCGAAGGCGTGATGGGCTGCTCGAATATGGGCGGTCAGTCGGCAACCATCGCCAAACGCCAGGGCTTCATCGGCGCCATTGTCGACGCGACGGTGCGCGATCCCGATCAGTATCGCGGCATGGATTGGCCGGTATGGTGCAAGGGCTTCACACCGATTACCGGCAAGTGGCGTATGCAGACCGTTGAAGTCAACGGCACCGTGCAGATCTGCGGCATCCCGGTCAAGCCCGGCGACATCATCTGCGCGGATGACGCAGGTGTTGCGGTAATCCCGCATGAAAAAGCCGCGCTGGTGCTGGAAGCCGCACGCAAGATCGACGCCGGCGACAGCAAACGCAAGGCCGATATTGATGCCGGCGCCAGCGTCTCCGACCTGATCACCAAAAAATACAAATAAGCATTACGTCATCCGGAGGAAACCATGAGCGAAGCCACCAACCTGATTTTCATCATGTCCGACGAGCACAACAAACGCGTGCTCGGCTGTGCGGGACATCCGATGATCAAGACACCCAACCTCGATGCGCTGGCCGCCCGCGGCACGCGCTTCACCTCGGCCTACACCAACTGCCCGATCTGCGTGCCGGCGCGCGCCTCGTTCGCCACCGGGCAGTACGTGCACAAGATCCGCTATTGGGACAACGCCATTGCCTACGACGGCAAGATCCCGACCTGGGGCCACCGGCTGATGGCGCAGGGCCATCATGTTGCCTCGATCGGCAAGTTACATTACCTCGACTCCGAAGCCAAACGCAACGGCTTCGACGAAGAGATCCTGCCGCTGCACATCGTCAACGGCGTCGGTGACCTTCTCGGACTGATCCGCGAAGAACTGCCGCGACGTTCAGGCTCCGCCAATCTCGGCCCTGAAGCCGGCCGCGGGGAATCCGAATACACCAAATACGACCGCGACATCGCCACGGAAACCATCAAGTGGCTGAAGACCAGGGCACCTGCATTAAAAGCCAAACCCTGGGCTTTATACGTCGGCTTTGTCTCTCCGCACTTCCCGCTGATAGCCCCGCCGCAGTTTTACGACATGTACCCCGAAGATGCCGTACCCTGGCCCAATATGTATGACCACGACCAGCGGCCGCAGCATCCCTTCATCGACGCCATGCGCAAGAGCATGTGCTACGACGATCCCTTCGATGCGCCGATGGTACGCCGGGCGATTACCGCCTACTTCGGCCTGACTTCCTTCATGGATGACAACGTCGGCAAGATCCTGCGCACACTGGAAGAAATCGGCCTGATGAACAACACGCGTGTGGTTTATTCCTCGGACCACGGCGACAACCTCGGCACCCGCGGCATGTGGGGCAAGTCGACCATGTATGAAGAATCCGCCGGCATCCCGATGATCATGGCCGGCCCCGGCGTCCCTGCCGGCAATGTCTGCGACACGCCGGTGACGCTAGCCGACGGCTTCCCGACCTTCATCCATGCGCTCGGCGCCAAAGCCCATCCGGACGATGCAACACTGCCCGGCGCCTCGCTGATCGATATCGCTCAGGGCAAGGTGCCGGCGCGCACTATTCTCTCCGAATACCACGCCGCGGCTTCAATGTGCGGCGCATTCATGATCCGGCACGGCCAATGGAAATACATCCATTACGCGACCGTGCCGCCGATGCTGTTCGACCTTAAAAACGATCCGGAAGAACGCAAAGATCTCGGCCGCGACCCCGCTTATAAAGCCGTAATCGCCGAATGCGAACAGGCGCTGCGCAAAGTGGTCAATCCCGAAGCCGCGGATCAAATGGCCAAGGCCGACCAGAAAGCGATGATCAATAAATACGGTGGTGAAGACGCCATTCTCAAACGCGGCACTTTCCGTTACTCGCCGCCGCCGGGCTCCAAGGCCGCTTACTTCGAAGCCAACCAGAACAAAAAATAACAGGAAGCACCCGGAGGAGAAGACGATGCGCACAACACTGACCGTGGCAGCGCTGTTCGCCGCCGGCACTGCACAAGCCCAGGGTTACCCCACCAAACCCATCCGCATGATCGTGGCTTCAGCGCCGGGTGGCGCGCCCGATATCCTCGGCCGCGCCATCGCACAGAAAATGTCCGACTCGCTGGGTCAGCAGGTCGTTGTCGACAACCGCGCCGGCGCCAGCGGCCTGATCGGTGCCGAAATGGCGGCCAAGTCCGCACCCGATGGTTACACGCTGTTTCTGGGAACAACAACGCTCTACGCCATTCTTCCCAACCTGAAAAAGAATCTCCCCTACGACATCAGGCGCGATTTCATTTCTGTGACGCAGATTGCCGGCGCCTCCAATGTGCTGGTGATCAACGCCACGGTCCCGGCAAAATCGGTTGCTGAACTGCTGCAACTGGCAAAGTCCAAACCCGGCGCACTGAACTACGCTTCCGCCGGCCGCGGCACGCCGGCACACCTTGCCGGTGAAATGATCAACGTGCTCGCGAATGTCAGCATGACCCATGTGCCGTATAAAGGTGCCGGCCCGGCACTGGTGGATGTAATTGCCGGCCAGGTGCAACTGATCATCACGTCACCGATCGCCGCCGGCCCGCATATCAGCAGCGGCAAGGTTCGCGCGCTGGCCACGACGGGCGCAGCGCGTAATCCCGCGCTACCCGATCTGCCGACGGTGGCCGCCACCCTGCCCGGTTACGAAATCACCCAGTGGTGGGGCCTGTCGCTGCCCGCAAAAACGCCGCGTGCGCTGAGCGAACGCCTGCAGACCGAAGCCGTCAAGGCGGTCAACCTGCCCGATGTCCGCGAGCGCATCATCCGCACCGGTGCAGAGCCGGTCGGCGGCACCGCCCAGGCTTTTGACGCCCTGATCAGCACTGAGCAGAAGCGTCTGGGCAATGTCATTCGCAAGGCCGGCATCACCCTCGAAGACTGAATATTCCTGCGGCCGCAAAAAAATGGGCGCCGGGAGGCGCCCAAAGGGGAGACATGCGTTCGCTTACATTCTGCAGACTGTTGATTTATCGCGGCTTTTGCGATCAACCGACATCGTGCAAAATGCTCACACAGTAAAGACTGCGGGTTTCCGCTAAAGTTCCGCCGCCATGACACTGACCGAACTGCGTTACATCGTTGCCGTTGCCCGCGAACGCCACTTCGGTCGCGCCGCCGAAGCCTGCTTCGTCAGTCAGCCGACGCTGTCGGTTGCCGTGAAGAAACTGGAGGACGAACTCGGCGTGCAGATTTTCGAACGCAGCCCCGGCGAACTGAGCATCACGCCGGCCGGTAACCGCGTCATCGAGCAGGCGCAACGCGCGCTCGAAGAGGCCGAGAAGGTAAAAACCATAGCAAAATCAACGGCTGATCCACTCGACGGCGCACTCAAGCTCGGCGTCATCTTTACCATCGGCCCCTATCTGCTGCCGCAATTGATTCCGATTCTCAGACGGCGCGCACCAAAGATGCCGCTGATGCTTGAAGAAAACTACACCGCCGTCCTGTCGGAACGGCTGAAACGCGGCGATATCGACGCCGCCATCGTCGCCCTGCCCTTCGACGAACCGGGCATCACCGTAACGCCGCTGTATGACGAGCATTTTGTCGTCGCCCTGGCGAAAACCCACCCTTGGGCCAAACGGAAAAGCATTTCCTCTGATGCATTGGCCGGGGAAAGCCTGCTCCTGCTCGGCACCGGCCACTGCTTCCGTGACCAGATTCTCAATGCCTGCCCCTCGCTGAACCGCTCCAGCGCCACTCCCGGCTCGTTGCAGAAAACGGTTGAAGGGTCCTCGCTGGAGACCATCCGCCTGATGGTGGCCTCCGGACTCGGCCTGACGGTGCTCCCGGCATCAGCGATTCCGGTCAAACGTGCGGCCAACGATCTGCTCACCTACATTCCGTTTACCCGCCCGGTTCCCGACCGGCGTGTCGTGCTGGCTTCGCGCTCCAGCTTCCCGCGCGCGCCGGCGCTGGATGTCATCCGCGACGCCATCACCGCCTGCGCCCTCAACGGCACCACGGCCATAAAATAAATTTCAATAAAAACAAATAGTTGTCAGTCCGCGCCATTGATAGTCAATGACTATCGGTTAATTAACAACAATCAATTAGATTAATTTTAGGGGCATCTCCAGAATGCATCCCATGCGTTGCAAGACGCACAAACTTTCAACCACAGGAGATGCACATGAAACCCGAATCCGTCACCGTCAAGAACATCGAAGCCGCTTTTGCCGGCGAATCCATGGCGCATATCAAATACATGTATTTCGCCAAGATCTGCCGCGAACAGGGCGACGTTGAAACCGCCAAAGTATTCGAAGAAACCGCCGCACAGGAAATCCAGCACGCCTTCGGCCACCTCGACCTGCTCTTCCCGAAAACCGAACTGACCCCGGGCAAGGCGCTGGACATGGCGATCGCCGGCGAGACCTACGAATACACCGAAATGTATCCGCAGTTCCGCCATCTCGCCGAACAGGAAGGCAACCACGCCGCAATCAAGGAAATGGACGAGCAGATCGAAGAGTCCAAGGAACACGCGGCCCGTTTCCAGCAGACGCTGGCCAAGGCCGCCAAGCGCTTCGCCGCGCTGGCCAAGGTCGAAGAGCATCACGCCAACCACTACCGTTCAGTGCGCGCGAAAGTCGCGACCTGATCAACCAACCCTCAATTCAAGGAGATATCAAAATGGCAACCGAATTTCGCAAATGGGAATGCATTGTCTGCGGTTACGTTTACGACGAAGCCGCCGGTGATCCCGAGCACGGCATCCGGGCCGGCACGCGCTGGGAAGACATCCCGGAAGACTGGGCCTGCCCGGAGTGCGGCATCCTCAAAGCCGATTTCGAAATGGTATTGAAAGCTGCGTAATGCTCTGCTGCAAGGGGTGTCCGCCGATTCCGGCGGACACCCTGCCTTTCCCGACCGGCCACAAGATCAAGCCAGAAAGCTTTCGACGGCTTTGTGCGGATGACGCTGTTTGATACCATCCAGCGCTGATTTTCAAGAATTCCCAGAAAGAAACCCATGCACCCGATCGTCATCATCGGCAGCGGTCTTGCCGGCTACAACACCGCCAAGGAACTGCGAAAACTCGACGCCGCAACGTCGCTGGTCGTCATCGCTTCCGACAGCAGCTCGTTTTATTCCAAGCCGATGCTTTCAAATGCCATCGCCTCGAAAAAGACGCCGGCCGCCATTGCCCTGAACACGCCGGCACAGATGGCCGAGCAGCTCAAGGGCATCGTCCGCCCCAACACCCGCGTCGACGCCATCGACACCGCCGCACACACCCTGAAAATAGGCGAGGAAACGCTGCACTATTCGAAACTGGTTCTGGCGCTCGGCGCCGACCAGATCCGCCTGCCGATCACCGGTAGCGGCGCCGCAGACATCCAGACCGTCAACGACCTCGACGACTACGCCCGCTTCCGCACTGCTATTGAAGGCAAGAAACGCGTCGCCATCATCGGCGCGGGACTGATCGGCTGCGAATTCGCCAATGACCTCGCCGCCGGCGGTTACGCCGTAGACATCATCGACATCGCACAACAGGCGCTGGGCCGCCTGCTGCCGCCCGAAGGCGGCGCCATGCTCAAGGACAAACTGACGGCGCTGGGCGTGCAGTGGCACCTCGGCACCAGCGTACAGTCGGTGGATACCGCCAACGGTGCCTATACGCTGACGCTGGCCAATGGCGCCACACTGCAGTCCGACATCGTGCTCTCGGCCGTCGGCCTGAAACCGCGCACTGCGCTCGCCGCTGCAGCGGGCATCAAAGTCAACCGCGGCATCGTCGCCGACCGCAACCTCGCCACCAGCGCACCTGATGTTTACACGCTGGGCGATTGCGCGGAAATCGAAGGCATGGTGATGCCTTATGTGATGCCGATCATGCATGCCTCGCGCGCGCTGGCGCAGACGCTCACCGGAAAAACCACGGCAGTTTCCTTCCCCGCGATGCCGGTGATGGTAAAAACCCCCGCCTGCCCGACCATCGTTGCACCGCCGGCCATCGGTGCCGCCGGCAGCTGGCAGGTCGCAGCCACCGCCGATGGCGTCAAATCGCTGTTCAACAGCGCCGACGGCAAGCTGCTGGGCTTCGCACTCAACGGTGCCGCCACCGCGGAACGCGCCAAACTCGCACCGCAGTTGCCGCCCGTGCTCGCCTGAACGCGTTGACCACCGCAAAAACGGTAACGGCGGCAGTGTAGTATTCGGTCGATGCTGCCGCCCGTCACCAAAACACTGCTGATCGCGAATATCGCGGTCTTCCTGCTACAGGAATTCCTCGGCGACATACTCATCGTCTGGTTCGGCCTGTGGCCCTTTCACACGCCCGAAGCCTACGGTGCCGGCTTCATGCCCTGGCAGGTCATCACTTACGGCTTCCTGCACGGCGGCCTGATGCATATCGGTTTCAACATGCTGGCGCTGTACATGTTCGGCGGCCAGCTGGAAATGGTCTTCGGCCAGCGGCGATTCCTGGTGTATTACCTGGGCTGTATTTTTGCCGCGGCGCTCACCCAACTGACCGTGCTGTCCCTTGTCGGCGGCGAAGCCTATCCCACGGTCGGCGCTTCCGGCGGTGTGTTCGGCCTGCTGCTCGCCTACGGCCTGCTTTTCCCGCATCACAAAGTGATGCTGCTGTTCCCGCCGATTCCGATGCCGGCGTGGCTGTTTGTCACGCTGTACGGTCTTCTGGAAATCTTTCTCGGTGTCACCGGCACCCAGTCCGGCGTCGCACATTTCGCACACCTTGGCGGAATGCTCGGCGGCTGGCTGCTGATCCGCCAGTGGCGCCGCCGCCCACCCGGCGGTTACTGATTACCCGTTCTCAGGCCCAACAGCGCTGCAGCAGCGCGCGGATCCAGTCGTAGTCGGCATCCAGCGTCGAATGCCGCAACGGCTTGTGCATATCGGCATCACCGCGAATGCGCTGGAGTCGCGCAACGCGGACATTGGCGTCATGCACCGCATACCCGTACCGTTGATAACGGTCGCGCTCGATCGCCGTTTCCGCAGCGGGCGCATCGCGCAGCCAGATCCATTCTGCGACAAAATCCTGCGCCAAACGCTCCAGTTGGTCGTACAGCTTCTCATCAATAGCCTGCGGCGGTTCCAAAGCCTGCGGCTCTGCCACGGCATCAGGACCGCTCAAGCACCACAGCTGCACCCATTCGGCAGCCCCCTCGGTCACCCGCAATTCAATGGCTGCACCGTCACGCCGGATCTCGAACAGCGCATCGCGCTCGTGATTGAGCACATAACCGTTCCAGAGTCCGATATCCTGACGCATCACGGCAAACGCCAGTTCCAGCCGGCTGTCCGCTGCCAGCGAGAAAAAGCGGTTGCCGGTATCCGCTGAACTGGTGGTGATCGGGGCTTCGACATGATCAACAATCTTGCCGTCGGCGATCCGCGCACGGCCGCTTCGACCGGCGGCGACATTCACCCACTCTGCCACCACCGCAAGCTGCGGAAACTCCTGTGAAGCCAGCACAAAAGCCGGGAAAGGAACGCCGCCACGGACCTTGAAATCGTAAGACAACGCATCGTCGCCGTGATGCTCTTCGAAACCACCCTCGAAGATTTCCTCGACCAGCAGGGCTTTGATGCGCGCATCCGCGGCCGTCAGCAAGGCACTGTCGCCGCTCACGGTCAGCGTGGCATGGATCAGCAGGTCGGTGCTCATCAGAAATTCATTTAACGGTTTTTGAGGGACGGATATAAATGACGTAATACACCAGCGCCACCAGCACGCTGCCGCCAACGATATTGCCGGCAATGACCGGAACCAGGTTGCGGAACATAGCGTACACCGTGATGGCATCGGCGCCTGCCGGCAGCGCGATGCCCGATTCCTTCAACAACAGCGCCAGCGGGAAAAAATACATATTTGCAATCGAGTGCTCGAACCCTGCGGCAACAAAGGCCGAGATCGGCAGTACGATGGCGAAAAACTTGTCGACCAGGCTGCGCCCTGCCAGCACCATCCACACCGCCATGCACACCAGCACATTGCACAGCACGCCGCGGAAGAACAGTTCGGTCACCGGCATTGTGCTTTTGGCGATGGCGATCTTCAGATAGGAATGCGCGACCGCACCGCCGTTCATGCCGGCGTGCCCCGACAGGAACACCAGCAGCGCCAGGCCGGCCGCACCTGCAAAGTTCGCCGCACACACCACCAACCAATTTCGCAGCACTTCATTCGTGCTGACCTTGCCATCGGCCCAGGCCATCGCCAGCAGGTTGTTGCCCGTGAAGAGCTCGGCGCCTGCGACCACCACAAGTAACAGGCCCAGCGAAAAACAAACCCCGCCCAGCACACGCGCAACCGCGAAGGACAGCCCGGCATCGCTGATCACCAGCGTGAAGTACAGCGCACCGAGTCCGATGAAAGCGCCGGCGAGCATACCCAGCATCGCCATCGACAGCAGCGGCAGCCGCGCCTTGGTCACGCCGATGTTGTCAACGCGCTCGGCGATCTGCTGCGGCGAGTAGGCATCCATATTGAAATTGTCGGCCATCGTCATTCATTCCCGGGCATTCACGATGATTCTTCAGGTGTAGTGTAAGCGCAGTGCACAGAATCGGGTAATCTTGCGCCCCATGAAAGTCCGCAAATACTTGCCCAAGCTTAAGCTCGCCGACTATTACATGGGCCGCGACCGTGAATACCACCACGAACTGACGCCCGAACTGCGCGCCAATGCGCGCGAAACCCTTAGACGCGTGAACCGCCTGCTCAAACGCGCAGGACTCGCGCGCAAAATCAGCTCCGGCTGGCGGCCCGCAGCGGTCAACGCCACAGTGCCTGGTGCCGCCAAAGGCAGCAAACACATCAGCTGTCTGGCGATTGATCTCGAAGACCGCGACGGCGCGCTCGATGCCTGGTGCATAACCCACCTGGATGTGCTCGAAGCGGTCGGTCTGTGGCTGGAACATCCCGCGGCCACACCCGACTGGTGCCATCTGCAGATCCAGCCGCCGCGCTCGGGCAACCGCGTCTTTGAACCATAAGTTATTGTTTTATTTATTTATTTTTAATCGAGAAACGTCGCGTAATCTTCCAGCGCAATACGTTCCGGCTGGAAGGTATTGACCACCGCTTCGGCGTCGGCATAACCCATCGCCATGCCGCAGATCACCACCCACTCGCTGCCGAGCCTGAGTTCACGCCGCGCCACATCCGGATAACTCGCAATCGACGCTTCAGCACAGCTATGCAGGCCACGCGCCCGCGCCGCCAGCATCAGCGTTTGCAGGAACATACCGTAATCCAGCCAGCTACCCTTCTCCAGCTTGCGGTCGATTGTGAACACCAGACCCGCCGGCGCACCGAAGAAGGTGTAGTTGCTGGCGCGATAGGCTTTGGATTTTTCGTGATCGCCCTTGCCGATGCCCAGGGTTCCATACAAACCCCAGCCGCAGGCGCGACGTCGCGTGAGATAAGGCTCGAACACCGGGTCGGTGTAGTAATCGTAATCGCGCTGGTGGCCGCGCTCGTCATTAAGAAACGCCGACTCGATTGCCGTGCCCACGCGCTTCAGCGTCGCGCCGGTCAAAACATGCACGCGCCAGGGCTGGATGTTCGAACCACTGGGAGCGTGCCGGCCGAGTTCAACGATTTCGCGCAAGAGCGCCGGCGGCACCGGATCGGGTTTGTAGGCACGGACTGAACGTCGCGAGCGCACCGCCTCAAACACATCAGTCGCGGACACGGTGGAACACGGGCGGGATGGGGTGCTCTGCGTCATTCAGCTTTGACTCCTGCGTCACGGATCACTTTGCTCCAGGTCTCGATTTCGCGCGCCAGATGACGGCGCAAATCATCGGGCGGCCCCGGCAAGGGTTCGGCGCCCTGGGCCAGAAGGCGCTCGCGCGTCTGCGGCTCCTGTAGCAGCGCGGTTACTTCCGCATTGAGCCGGGACACGATGGGCTGCGGCGTTTTTGCCGCGGCAAACAAACCGAACCAGCCGACGGCATTGAATCCGGGCAAGCCGGTCTCAGCCAGCGTCGGCAACTCCGGAAACACCACCGAACGTTTATTGCTGGTGACGCCGATGCCGCGCAGCTGCCCCTTGCGGATATACGGCGACAACACCAGCACATTGTCGATTGCCGCATCGAGCCGGCCGCCAAGCAGATCGGGAATCACCGCGCCGGTCCCCTTGTACGGCACGTAAAGCATGTCGATGCCCGCGTTGCGTTTGATCAGTTCGCCGGCCAGGCGCTGCAGCGAACCCGGCGTCGAGCCCGCCCAGGTCAGTTTTCCGGGATTGGTTTTGGCGTGCGTGATCAGTTCGGTCATGTTTTTGATCGGCAATGCCGACTGCACCACCAGCACATATGGCGAGGTGCCGATGAAGGCGACCGGTGCCAGATCCTTCTGCAGGTCAAAGGGCAGTTTGTAAAGCGTGCTGATGGTGCCCCAAGAGCCTGCAGCCATGATGAGTGTGTAACCGTCAGGCTGTGAATTCACCACCAGATTGATGCCGATGATGCCGCTCGCTCCCGGCCGGTTATCGACCACCACCTGCTGGCCGAATTTTTCCGAAAGGCGCGCAGCAACGATGCGCCCCATCACATCCGTACTGCCGCCGGCGGGCAGGCCGATCACCATGCGGATCGGGCGCTGCGGATAGGACTGCGCGTGCACACCGCTCCAGACCAGCAACGCCAGGACGGCGAGCGCCCATTGCCATCTCTTGTTCATGTTCTCCTCCCGCCAGTAATTGAAGTCAATTTACCACCGACCGGACGCCGGCTGTGAGGCTGCGGCGGCTGACCACCACGCACCGCTTGGTCAAACTGCCTGCGCCATCATGAATACATCAACCCTGCGTACCGGACTGGTCTTCGCCCTGCTGCAGCTGTTCTTCACGCTGACGTGGACCGTTTACGCGATCTATCTGCCGCGGCTGGCCGCACCAAACGGCAACCCGCTGCTGTTCCCGGCGATCACCTTCGTCTGGACCGTCATCTCATCGGCCTTGCACGCCGCCGTCGGCGCCAAACACTGGCTGTCGGGACTGCGGCTGTTCGATCTCGGTATCGCCGGCGCCATCGCGACCTATCCGACCGGCGTGCTCCGCGACACCGATCCGCACCTGCCGGTGGCGCTGGCTTCCATCGCGGTCGCACTCGCCGCCTGGGCGATGGCTTGGGCGGTATGCTAGCTCGCGGCGTCAGTGTCGGCGACATGCATTCGATGTTTGCACTGGCGACGATGCTGCGCATCCTGGTCATCGCCACGCAATTGAATCAGGACTAAAGCCTGATGCAAACACTGAACCGGGTCCCCGCGATGTGCTGGGGCGCCGCGGCTCTGCTTCTGATCGCGCGTTTACGCTGCGCCTGAAGCAAGGATCAAGGCGAGTTTTTCAGCGCGGCTCAGCTGCTTGATCTGATACTCGCGCTTGCTGGCCGCAGACCGGTCCGCTGCCGGCTCCTGATACACCAGCCTCACCGGACGGCGCGAACGCGTATAACTGGCGCCCGCGCCCTTGTCGGCATTGTGTTCGGCAATGCGGCGCTTCAGGTCTCGTGCGATACCGGTATACAGGCTGCCGTCCGCGCATCGCACGATATAAACCTGCCACGCTTCACCAGCCAAAATGACTCCTGATTCGATGGAACTGCCTGTCGAAGCCCCGTATGATGCCGCCTATGAAAAATTTACGCCATCTGCTGATCGCCCTGAGCCTTGTCGCGGGCAGCGCTTTTGCCGCTGACACTCCAAAAGCCATATTCGGCGTCGAACTCGGCAGCCGCTTCAACTACCCCGCCTGTGACCGCGGCGAAGACGCGCTGACCAAACGCCATTGCTACAACGCAAAACAAACCGTCAAAACCGCTTGGGGCACCGAGGAACAGCAGTTGTTCTATCCGCGCGCCTCAATCGTGCCCTATGCACGCGGTGAACTGACTGTTGAAGTCGTCAACGGCGTCATCGAAGCCGTGCATGTCCACACCTGGGGCATCGAGGCGCAAAGTAACGCCCTCGACGCGCTGAAACAGAAATACGGCCCGCCGGCGCGCAGCCATTCCGAGAAAATGAAAGGACTGCGTTCACGCTTCCCGGTCCAATACGCGGAATGGGATGCCAAGGATTATTCCGTTCGCTTCGAAGGCGTGATTACCAGCGTCGACTGGGGACGGATCACACTCGGAACACCGAAATATTTTGCATTGCGCGGCAACAAATCCGCACCTAGAACTGCGCCGTAGTCCATTTGCAGGCAATCGGATACACTGGATTTCAGCGCAAGTCACGCAGATCCCGCACGATCCGATGCCCTATTCGATATACCTTTCCGCGCGCACGTTGGCGCGGCAAATCCGATCCGGCAAGATCAGCGCCGCCGAGGCGCTGGAAGCCTGCATTGAACGGCAGCAGCGGTTGCATCCGCAGCTCAATGCCATTGTTGTTACCGATCTGCCAGCCGCACGGAAGGCGGCGCGTGCAACAGACCGCGCGATCAGGCGCGGTGATGCTACCGGACCCCTTGCCGGGGTTCCGATGACGGTTAAGGAATCCTATGACTACGCCGGTTTGCCGACGACCTGGGGTCTTGAACGCCACAAAAACAATCTTGCCGCACGACATGCAGTCGTGGTCCAGCGCCTGCTGGATGCCGGCGCAACCATCTGGGGCAAATCCAATGTCCCCGTACTGCTAGCCGACTGGCAAACCCACAATCCCCTGTACGGCACAACCAGCAACCCTTGGGATATCGACCGCACCCCGGGCGGCTCCAGCGGCGGTGCTGCAGCCGCACTTGCCGCCGGAATCACAACACTGGAATACGGATCGGATATCGGCGGCTCGATCCGCGGCCCCGCACATTACTGCGGCATATATGGTCACAAGACCAGCTATGGCATCGTGCCCG
>JAURHM010000036.1 GCA_030833315.1 Burkholderiales bacterium | reverse complement strand
CGTTCGCGGCCGGCGCGGCGCATCATATTGGCCGGTACCGGATCAAAGACGGTGACGCCGCTGTTCAGGCCTTCCGCCAAACGGGCGGCCTGTTCCAAAAAACTCAAGGCGGTTCTGAGATCGCGGGCTTCTGCGCGCAGCAGGGCCTGGTGCACATAGGGAGGAAATCCGGCCTGCTGTCGTTCAACCAGCTGGCTGCGGCCGAAGGCGTCGAAATCCTGGTCGCGCAGCGCGGCGTAAAGAGGATGGTCGGGAAACTGGGTCTGCACCAGCACCATGCCCGGCAGGCTGCCGCGGCCGGCGCGGCCCGCGACCTGGGTCAGCAGCGCGTAAAGGCGTTCAGAGGCACGGAAGTCATTGCTGTAGAGCATGCTGTCGGCATTGATCACGCCGACCAGATTCAGGTGCGGAAAATCATGACCCTTGGCGAGGATCTGCGTACCGATCAGGATGTCGACATCACGGTCGCGGATGCGCTCGCGCATCGCCGGCCAGGCATCCTTGGGCCGCGTGGTGTCACGGTCGATGCGCAGGATGCGCGCCTGCGGGAAATGGCCGATCAGCGCCGCCTCCACACGCTGCGTGCCCTGACCCACCGGGGCGAGATCGGCGTCACCGCATTCCGGGCAGGCCAACGGTACGGCGCTGTCATGACCGCAATGGTGGCAACGCAGGCGGCGGTCACGCAGATGCAGTACCAGCTTGGCCGAACAGCGTTCGCAATCCGACATCCAGCCGCAGCTGCCGCACATCAGCACCGGCGCATAACCGCGGCGGTTGATGAACACCATGCTCTGTTCATGGCGGGCGATGCGTTCCCTGATGGCGCCGATTAGTGCCGGCGACAGGCCGTCTTCGGCTTTCTGCTGTCTCAGGTCGACGCAGTGGATTGCGGGCAATGCTGCCTGGATGCGGTTTTTCAGCGGCAGCAGCTGATAACGGCCGTCGAGTGCATTGCGGTAGGTTTCCAGCGCCGGCGTGGCCGAACCGAGCACGATCGGCACATTGGCCTGGCTGGCACGCACCACGGCGAGGTCGCGCGCCGAATAACGGAAACCTTCCCCCTGCTTGAAGGAACTGTCGTGTTCTTCATCAACGATGATCAGTCCCAGATCGGGCAGCGGCGTGAATACCGAAAGCCGAGTGCCTAGCACGATGCGCGCCTGGCCGCTGCGCGCCGCCTGCCAGCGTTCGGCGCGTTCGCCGTCAGCGAGACCGCTGTGCAGGGTGGACACCATCACTTCCGGAAAGCGCGCGATGACCAGCGATTCCAGCTGCGGGGTCAATGCGATTTCCGGCACCAGCAGCAGGACCTGCTGCCTGCGCGCGAGAGCGATGGCCATCGCATGCAAATAGACTTCGGTTTTGCCGCTGCCGGTGATGCCCAGCAGCAGCAGGGCCTGGTAACGACCCAGCGCTGCAGTAATCGCCTCAACGGCACTGGTCTGATCCGGCGTCAGCTGCGGTGCGATGCCGGGCGGCGGAGCGACAACAACGGCGCCCGGCGGCGCGTTGCTAGCCTCTACCCAGCCTTCGGTGATGAAGACTTTCAGCGCCTGGCGTGTCGCGACGCCGGCTGCGGTAATCGCCGTGTGCGGCAGCACCATCTGTTCGCGCAACAGGCCCAGCAGCTTGCGTTGCGCGCGGGCACGCGGTGGCAGCGCACCTTCGCTGAGCGCCTTGCCTGCTTCGGTCAATGTCCATGCACCGGGAGATTTGCTGCGCGTGCTGAGGCGGCGCAGTGCGGCCGGCAGCGTCGCCATGACCACGGCGCCCGGCGGATGCACGTAGTAATCCGCGGCGAACTCAAGCAGTTTGAGATCGACTGGTTGCAGCAACGCTTCACGGTCGAGTACCGACAGGGCGTGGCGCAGCTTGTTTTCCGGCACATCGCTGGTTTCGGGCTGCGCAACGATCAATCCGATCAGCCGCTGCCGTCCGAAGGGCACCAGCACCCGCGCGCCGATCACCGCTTCCGCATCATCGCAGCGGTAATCAAACAGACGGGGCACCGGCACATCGAGTGCGACTCGGATCAGACGGTTCACGGGATCAGTAAAATTAGCGCGCGAAGTTCGCAGCAATTCTTGGAATAAAGGGCAAATCGTTTACCCACAAGGGTTTTTGCCGTCCCAAACCTGTGGATAATACTGTTGATCATTTGTACGGCTGGCGACGCAGGCAGCAAGCAAGACGATCCCGGTACCTTAGCGGATTCGGGACATACATAAAAATATTAATAAAAACAGATACTTACGAATTTACTGCGGGAGTGATGCTGTGCCGGGGTAACAGTAATGCCGTAACCCCTTGCTGTGTATAAGCTTTTTCAACTGCGCGGGGGCTGATGATAGGCGCGGCTAACCGCATGCACCGCTTCAACCAGTGCACCGACATGATCCGGCGGCGTGAATTGGGAGATGCCGTGACCCAGGTTGAACACATGTCCCGAGCCATGACCGAACTGGCTC
Organism: Burkholderiales bacterium; assembly: GCA_030833315.1. Lineage (GTDB taxonomy): Bacteria > Pseudomonadota > Gammaproteobacteria > Burkholderiales > SG8-41. The sequence goes on along the minus strand of JAURHM010000036.1, from coordinate 31,911 downwards.
AACACGCGCTCGACCTGAGCCACGATGGTGGCCGGCGGGCTGAACAGGACGTTCGGATCGAGATTGCCCTGCAACGCGACTTTGTCGCCGACCCGTTGCCGCGCTTTGCCGATATCGATGGTCCAGTCGAGCCCCACCGCGTTGCTACCGATGGCGGCGATGTCTTCCAGCCACAGTCCACCGCCCTTGGTGAAGACGATGCTGGGAATGGTCTGCCCGTCCCAGCTGCGATACAAACCGGCAACAACCCGGCGCAGATATTCCAGCGAGAAATCGTGATACGCCGCATCGGATAGCGCGCCGCCCCAGGTGTCGAACACCATTACTGCCTGCGCACCGGCTTCGATCTGCGCATTGAGATAGGCAATCACCGCGCGCGCATTGATGTCGAGGATATGGTGCAACAAATCCGGACGCGCGTAGAGCATGGTTTTGATGGTGCGGAAGTCGTCGCTGCCTCCCCCTTCGACCATATAACAGGCCAGCGTGTAAGGGCTGCCCGAGAAACCGATCAACGGCACTTTGCCGTCGAGCGCACCGCGAATCTGTTTCACTGCGTCGAGAACATAAGCCAAGGTTTCGCGGGGCTCGGGCACTTTCAAGGCTTTGACAGCAGCCTCATCGCGCACGGTGCGCTCGAATTTCGGGCCCTCACCTTCAGCGAAATAAAGACCAAGTCCCATGGCATCGGGCACGGTCAGGATGTCGGAGAACAGAATGGCCGCGTCCAGCGGGAAGCGCTCCAGCGGCTGCAGGGTGACTTCAGTGGCGTAATCCGGATTCTTGGCGAGCCCGAGGAAACTGCCGGCGCGTTTGCGCGTCGCGTTGTATTCCGGCAAATAGCGACCCGCCTGGCGCATGATCCAGACGGGTGTGTAATCCGTCGGCTGCCGCAGCAGCGCGCGGATAAAGGTATCGTTCTTCAGCACCGCCATCAGCGCGGCAGCTCGCTGCTTCCCATCAGGAATTCATCGACGGCACGGGCGCATTGGCGGCCTTCGCGGATGGCCCACACCACCAGCGACTGGCCGCGGCGCATGTCGCCCGCGGCAAACACTTTGCCGACCGACGTCTTATAGCTGTCGGTGTCGGCTTTGACATTGCCGCGGTTGTCTTTGGTAACGCCCAGCTGCTCGAGCAGGCCGCCGGCCACCGGGCCGACGAAGCCCATTGCCAGCAGCACGAGGTCGGCCTTCAGTGTGAATTCGGAGCCTGACACTTCCTGCATCTTGCCGTCTTTCCATTCAACACGGGCGGCAACCAGTTTTTCAACCTTGCCGTCCTTGCCTTCAAACCGTTTGGTTGCCACCGACCAGTCGCGCTGGCAGCCTTCTTCATGCGAGCTGGATGTGCGCAGCTTGACCGGCCAGTACGGCCAGATCATCGGTTTGTTTTCTTTTTCCGGCGGCTGCGGCAGCAGCTCAAACTGGGTGATCGACGCTGCGCCATGGCGGTTCGAAGTGCCGACGCAGTCGGAACCGGTATCGCCGCCACCGATGACGATGACATGTTTGCCTGTTGCTTTCAGCTGTGCTGGAAGCTTGTCACCGGCGACCACCTTGTTCTGCTGCGGCAGGAAATCCATCGCGAAATGCACGCCGGCGAGTTCGCGGCCGGGCACCGGCAGATCACGAGGCTGTTCGGCACCGCCGGCCACAACCACGGCGTCGAATTCAGCAAGCAGTTTCTGCGCCGGCACATTGCCTCCGACATGCTGGCTGACACGGAACTCCACACCTTCGGCGCGCATCTGTTCGACACGACGGTCGATCAGGTGTTTTTCCATCTTGAAATCGGGAATGCCGTAACGCAGCAGTCCGCCGATGCGATCGGATTTTTCAAAGACAACGACGTCGTGGCCGGCGCGTCCCAGTTGCTGGGCGCAGGCCATGCCCGCAGGGCCCGAACCGATGACGGCGACGCGTTTGCCGGTCTTTGCGGCAGCCGGCAGCGGTTTGACCCAGCCTGATTCCCAGCCCTTATCGATGATCGCGTGCTCGATCGATTTGATGCCGACCGGATCATTGTTGATGTTCAGCGTGCAGGCGGCTTCGCAGGGGGCAGGACAGACGCGGCCGGTGAACTCGGGGAAGTTGTTGGTCGAGTGCAGCGTATCCAGCGCCTGTTGCCAGTTCTGCTTGAATACGAGGTCGTTCCAGTCGGGAATGATGTTGTTGATCGGACAACCGCTCATGCAGAAGGGCGTGCCGCAGTCCATGCAGCGCGCACCCTGCGTGCCGGCATCCTTGTCGGTCAGGTGGCCGACAAACTCGTGCCAGTGTTTCAGGCGCTCCTGCGGCTTTTCTGCAGCCTCATGCAGCCGATCGAATTCCAGAAACCCCGTGACTTTTCCCATTGCAGTCTATCCCTGAATCAACATGCCCATGACGGGCAAACTAGGTTCTTCGGTTCATTTGCCCGGACTTCAGGCAGCGATTTTTTTGCCCTTGGCTGCCAGCTCGCCAAGCGCGCGGCGGTATTCGTTCGGGAACACCTTGACGAATTTGCCGCGGGCTGTTGCCCAGTTGGCTATGATGCCTTGCGCTTTGGTGCTGCCAGTCAGTCGCGCATGATTCTCGATAAGGCGTTTGGCAATCGCTTCATCGGTTTCGCCCATATGCCATACATCGCGCGGCACTTTCGCATCCTGTTCGGCTTCGGTCAGCAGCGGTTCCAGCTTGACCATGGCCGTGTTGCAGTAGGAAGCAAAACTGCCGTCCTCGTCGTATACATAAGCAATGCCGCCGGACATGCCTGCTGCAAAATTGCGCCCCGTGGGGCCGAGCACGGCGACGGTGCCGCCGGTCATGTATTCGCAGCCGTGGTCGCCGGTGCCTTCAACAACGGTATGTGCACCGGAATTGCGTACGGCAAAACGTTCGCCGGCAACCCCGCGGAAATAGGCCTCACCGGCAATCGCGCCGTAAAGCACCGCATTGCCGGTGATGATGTTCACGCCGGCTTCGCCGCGGAATTTCGGCGACGGCTGGACGATGATGCGACCGCCCGACAGGCCTTTACCGCAGTAGTCATTGGTGTCGCCGATCAAGCTCAGCGTTATACCGTGTGACAGGAAGGCACCCAGGCTCTGGCCGGCGGATCCGGCGAATTTCACGCGAATGGTGTCGTCCGGCAGACCGTCATGGCCATAAAGTTGCGCAACCTCGCCCGAAAGCATGGTGCCCACGGTGCGGTTGATGTTGCGGATCGGCATGTCGATGCTGACTTTTTCACCGCGCTCCAGCGCCGGCTTCGCCAGTTCGATCAGGCGGTGATCCAGCGCCTTGTCGAGGCCGTGGTCCTGCGACTCGGTATGGAATCGCGAGACTTCGGGGCCCATTTTCGGCTGATGGAAGACTCGGCTGAAATCGAGACCGCGGGCTTTCCAGTGCTCAATGCTCTTGCGGGTGTCGAGCAGGTCGGTGCGGCCAATCAGATCATCAAACTTGCGGATACCGAGCTGTGCCATCAGCTGACGGATTTCTTCGGCAACAAAGAAGAAGTAATTGATGACATGTTCCGGCTTGCCGGTGAATTTCTTGCGCAGCACCGGGTCCTGGGTGGCGACGCCAACCGGGCAGGTGTTGAGATGGCATTTGCGCATCATGATGCAGCCCTGAACCACCAGCGGTGCGGTGGCAAAGCCGAATTCGTCCGCGCCCAGCAGCGCGCCGATGACGACGTCGCGGCCGGTTTTAAGCTGGCCGTCGACCTGTACCGCAATGCGGCTGCGCAGGCGGTTCAGCACCAGCGTCTGCTGGGTTTCGGCGAGACCGAGTTCCCACGGCGTGCCGGCATGTTTGATCGAAGACCACGGGCTCGCACCGGTGCCGCCGTCATGCCCGGATATGGTGACGTGATCGGCCTTGGCTTTGGCCACACCCGCCGCCACCGTGCCGACGCCGACTTCCGAGACCAGCTTCACGCTGATGGAAGCTTTGGTGTTGCTGTTCTTCAGGTCATGGATCAGCTGCGCCAGATCTTCGATCGAATAGATGTCGTGATGCGGCGGCGGTGAAATCAGTTCAACGCCTGGCGTCGAGTAGCGCAGTTCGGCGATGTATTCCGAGACCTTCTTGCCCGGCAGCTGTCCGCCCTCGCCCGGCTTGGCGCCCTGCGCCATCTTGATCTGGATCTGTTCGGCGCTGGCCAGATACTCGGCGGTGACGCCGAAACGGCCCGAGGCAACCTGCTTGATCTTGGATTTCAGCGAATCACCGGCCTTGATTTCGATGTCACTGATAAAGCGGTCTTTACCCAGGCGCGACGCCATGGTTTCGCCAGCCTTGATCGGGGCAAAGCGCCGACGGTCTTCACCACCCTCGCCGGTGTTCGACTTGCCACCGATACGGTTCATCGCCAAGGCCAGCGTGGCGTGTGCTTCAGTGGAAATCGATCCCAGCGACATCGCGCCGGTGGAGAAGCGTTTGACGATTTCCGCAGCCGGTTCGACTTCTTCGATGGCGACCGGTTTGCACTGGTCATAGCGGAATTCGAACAGGCCACGGAACGTCATGTGCCGCTTCGATTGATCGTTGATGATGTCGGCGTATTCGCGATAGGTCGATGCGCTGTTGGCGCGGGTTGCGTGCTGCAGCTTGGCGATTGCATCTGGCGTCCACATATGTTCTTCGCCGCGTGCACGCCAGGCGTATTCACCGCCGGCGTCGAGCGAGCCGGCCAGAACCGGATCTTTGCCGAAAGCGCTGCGATGGGTACGGATCGATTCATCGGCGACTTCGAATATGCCGATACCGCCGACGTTGGACGAAGTGCCGGTGAAGTATTTCTCGATCAAGGGCTTCGACAGCCCGATGGCTTCAAATATCTGCGCGCCTGTATAGGACATGTAGGTGGAGATGCCCATTTTCGACATCACCTTGCGCAGGCCCTTGCCCACGGCCTTGACGAAATTCTTGATCGCCTTGTAACCGTCCACGCCGTTGATCTGGCCGCTGTCGGCGAGATGCAGCATGGTTTCCAATGCCAGGTAGGGGTGCACGGCTTCCGCGCCATAACTACCCAGCAATGCGAAGTGATGCACTTCACGCGCCGATCCGGTTTCGACGACGAGGCCGGCACTGGTGCGCAGGCCTTTGTCGACCAGGTGGTGGTGAATGGTCGACAGCGCGAGTAGTGCAGGAATCGCAACATGGTCGCGATCGATGTGCCGGTCGGAAATGATGATGATCGAATAGCCGGAGCGCACTGCGTCTTCGGCCTGGGCGGCTAGACTGGCGAGCCGCGCCTCGATGGCTTCCTTGCCCCAGGCTACGGGATAGGTGATGTTCAGTTCGCAGGATTTGAACTTGCCATCGGTGTAACTCTCGATGTTGCGGATTTTTTCCATCTCGAAGAAATCCAGCACCGGCTGGCTGACTTCGAGGCGGATTGGTGGATTGGTTTCATCGATGCCGAGCAGATTGGGTTTCGGGCCGATAAACGACACCAGCGAGGTGACCAGTTCTTCGCGGATCGGATCGATCGGTGGATTGGTCACCTGAGCAAACAGCTGTTTAAAATACTGATACAGATTCTTGTTCTTGGTCGAAAGCACTGCAAGCGGCGAATCGTTGCCCATGGAGCCGATGGGTTCTTCACCGTTGCCGGCCATCGGCGCGAGAATGAACTTGATGTCTTCCTGGGTGTAACCGAAGGCCTGCTGGCGATCCAGCAGCGGTACTGTGCTGCGCTCGGATTGCGCCTTCTGGCTTTCGACGTCATCCAGTTTGACGCGGATGCGCTCGATCCATTCGACATAGGGTTTTGCGGAAGCCAGCGATTCCTTGAGCTCCTTGTCGTCGATGATGCGGCCTTTTTCGAGGTCGACCAAGAACATCTTGCCCGGCTGCAGGCGCCATTTCTTGACGATTTTTTCTTCGGGAATCGGCAGGCAGCCGGATTCCGAACCCATGATGACCAGATCATCATCGGTGACGATGTAACGCGCCGGACGCAGACCGTTGCGGTCCAGGGTGGCGCCGATCTGGCGGCCGTCGCTGAATGCAATTGCTGCGGGACCGTCCCACGGCTCCATCATCGCGGCGTGGTATTCGTAGAAAGCGCGACGGCTCGCATCCATCAGCGTGTGGCCTTCCCACGCCTCGGGGATCATCATCATCACAGCGTGCGCAATCGAATAGCCGCCCATCACCAGCAGTTCAAGTGAATTGTCGAAAGATGCCGAGTCGGACTGGCCCGGATAAATCAGCGGCCACAGCTTGTCGAGATCCTTGCCGAGAATCGGGCTGGAAATCGCGCCTTGGCGCGCACGCACCCAGTTGACGTTGCCGCGTACGGTGTTGATTTCGCCGTTGTGGGCGATCATGCGGAAGGGGTGTGCCAGATCCCAGGTCGGGAAAGTGTTGGTCGAGAAACGCTGGTGCACCAGCGCCAGCGCCGAGACCACACGCGGATCCTGCAGATCGCGGTAGTAGGTGCCGACCTGTGAAGGCAGCAGCATCCCTTTGTAGACGATGGTACGCGCCGACATCGACGGCACGAAAAATTCCGTGCTGTGCGCGAGCTTCAGGGCGCGAATCGCATGTCCCGCGCTTTTGCGGATGACATAGAGTTTGCGCTCGAGCGCATCGGTGACGCGGATCGCGGAGCTGCGTCCGATGAAGACCTGTCGGATGACCGGCTCCACTTTTTTGACCGACTCGCCGAGATCTTCGCTGTCCACCGGAACATCGCGCCAGCCGAGCACCACCTGACCTTCATCCTTGATGGCGCGTTCAATTTCATATTCGCAGGCGAGGCGTGATGCCGGTTCACGCGGCAGGAAGATCATGCCGATACCGTACTCGCCGGGGGGCGGCAGTTTGACGCCCTGCTTGTCCATTTCCTCGCGGAAAAACGCGTCGGGAATCTGGATCAGGATGCCGGCACCGTCCGATGCTTTAGGATCCGCGCCGACCGCACCGCGGTGCGTCAGGTTGCAGAGGATGGTTAATCCTTGCTCGATGATGTCGTGGCTTTTCTTGCCTTTGATGTTGGCAATAAAACCGACGCCGCACGCATCGTGCTCGTGCGCGCCATCGTAAAGACCTTGGGGTTCCGGCAAATTCGGGTGTGACATCGTGAGCCTCGTCAAAAACACTTTGAAAATCAACAACTTGCAACGATTCTTGTTGCGTCGCCACAAGCCGGGATTGTCAAAACGCGAAAAACGGAGTGAAACCCTGTGAGTCTACCGTTATCAAGGGGTTAGCTCAACCGGTAGCGGCAATCAGCCCGCGAGAAAATCTCAGCTGACGTCGATGGAAAACAGGCGTCGATGTTCGACGATGGCGTAGCGGTCCGTCATGCCGGCGATGTAGTCGGCAATGGCGCGCGGGGTGTCGGTCTCGGCGCGGGTCTGGAATTCCGGCGGCAGCAGGCCGGGTTCGGCCAGAAAGGCCTGGAACAGGTCGGTAATGATGCGGCGGGCCTTGCTGCTCATCCGCGATACCCGGTAATGCCGGTACAGGTTGCTGCGAAGAAACTGTTTTAATTCAATCTGTTCCTGCTGGATCCGCTGTGAAAAGCGGATCATCGGCGGCGCCTTGCGCACATCATCCACGGAAGCGGGGGCGTGTGCGCGGATGCTTGCGGCGCTTTGTCGGATCAGGTCGGTCACCAAGGTGTCGATCATCCGGCGCACCGTCTCGTGGACCAGCCGGCGGCCTTCGATTTTCGGGTAGGCTTTCAGCGCCGCACGCATATGGCGGCGGAAAATCCCAACTGTCGCCAACTGCTCCATCTCCAGCAGGCCCGAGCGCAGGCCGTCATCGACATCATGGTTGTTATAGGCGATTTCATCGGCGAGATTGGCGATCTGGGCTTCAAGTCCCGGCCGTTGCCGGCGGATGAAACGTTCACCGACATCGCCCAGCAGCCGCGCATTTTTCAGCGAGCAGTGCTTGAGGATGCCTTCGCGGGTTTCAAACGTGAGATTCAATCCGTCGAAAGCGCCGTAACGCTGCTCCAGTACATCAACAACCCGCAGCGACTGCAGGTTGTGTTCGAATCCGCCATAAGGCTTCATGCAATCGTTGAGCGCATCCTGGCCGCTGTGGCCGAAGGGTGTGTGGCCGAGGTCATGTGCCAGCGTGATGGCCTCGGTGAGGTCTTCACTCAGCGACAGATGGCGCGCAACCGAGCGGCCGATCTGCGCCACTTCGAGGCTGTGCGTGAGTCGGGTGCGGAACAGATCGCCTTCATGATTCACGAAAACCTGGGTCTTGTATTCAAGACGGCGGAATCCGGTGGAATGAATGATGCGGTCGCGGTCGCGCTGGTATTCGCTGCGTCCGCGTGGCGGCGCTTCCCGGAATCGGCGTCCGCGTGAAGATTCGGTGTGAGCGGCGTATGGCGCGAGTTCAGACATCATCAACCCCCTCCCCGCCGAGGACGATGGCCAGCGTTTCAGCGGGAACGGCAGCGCTGACAAACGCCCCACCGATTTTTTTCAGCAACACGAAACGGATTTTTCCGCCTTCGACTTTTTTGTCGTGCCCCATCAGTTCCAGGTAACGCTCAACACCCAGACGAGGTCCGCGTACCGGCAATCCGGCACGTTGCAGCAGTTTCACTGTGCGCGAAACACAGCTTTCATCGACCAGCCCCATCCGCTGCGAGACCCGTGCGGCGATCACCATGCCTGCGGCAACAGCTTCGCCGTGCAGCCACTGGCCGTAGCCCAGACCGGATTCGATGGCATGTCCGAAGGTGTGTCCGAAGTTGAGCAATGCGCGGACACCCTCTTCGCGTTCATCCGCCGCCACAACTGTTGCCTTGTTGCGGCAGGACACGTGGATGGCATGAGCCAGTGCCGCGGGTTCACGCGCCAGCAGCTGATCCATATGGGATTCCAGCCATTCAAAAAACACGGCATCACCGATTAATCCGTATTTGATGATTTCCGCCAGACCTGCGGCCAGTTCCCGTTGCGGCAGCGTCTTGAGGGTATCGGTGTCGGCAATCACCGCACGCGGCTGATAAAAAGCGCCGATCATGTTTTTGCCCAGCGGGTGATTGATCGCGGTTTTTCCGCCGACCGAAGAATCCACCTGGGCCAGCAATGTGGTCGGAATCTGTATGAAGGGAGCGCCGCGCTGAAAGGTCGCCGCGGCGAAGCCGACGAGATCACCGATCACGCCGCCACCCAGCGCGATCAATGTCGTTTTACGCTCGGCATGATTCTTCAGCAGTGCATCAAACACCAGATTCAGGGTCTGCCAGTTTTTGTGTTCCTCACCGTCCGGCAGCAATATGGTATCCACGGCAATCTGTTGTCCGGCAATCGCTGATTTGAGCTTTTCCAGATACAGCGGACCGACCACGGTGTTGGTGATGATCACGGCTTTACGCTGCGGCAGATGGGCCGCTACCAAATTGGCTTGATCGAGAAGCCCGGGACCGATATGTATCGGATAACCGCGATCGGCAAGATCAACGTGCAGTGTGCTGTGTTTGTTCATGACGGGGTTTGCTCCGCTGTCTGTTGCGGGCCGTTGGTATTGCCATCCGTCAACAGTTGCTGAATCTTTGAGGTCAGGTGCGCCACGCTTTGTGATCCGGTATCGACAATCAGATCAGCCACTTCCCGGTACAGCGGATCACGTTGCTCGTGCAGCGTCCGCAGTTTGCCCAGCGGGTCCGCCGTCTGCAGCAGCGGGCGGTTGCGATCCCTGCGGGTGCGCCGCCACAGATCTTCAGGCGCCGCGCGCAGGTAAATGACCCGGCCGCGGCTTTTGAGAAAACGGCGATTGGCTTCTGCAATTACGGCGCCGCCGCCTGTTGCCAGTACGATGCCGTTCATCGCGCTCAGCTGCTCGATCATTTTTCCTTCGCGGACGCGGAATCCAGCTTCGCCCTCGATCTCGAAAATCACCGGGATTTTTACGCCGGTCATCCGTTCGATCTCGGCATCGGCGTCAAAAAATTCCATGTTCAGGCGGCGGGCCAGCATGCGGCCGACCGATGTTTTGCCTGCGCCCATCAGGCCGACCAGGAAAATATTGCCGGGGCCCGTTGCGTTTTCGACCGGATTTTGGTTGCTGGACATAATGAGCTGATTTTAGCCGAAGCGGTGCAATGCCCGTATTGCAAATGCCAATAAAAAGGGCGGCGCGTTGCGCCGCCCCTTGAATCATCCGGAAAACGGATTAACGCAGTGTCGCGGCGTCTTTCAGGACTTTTGGTGAGATGAATATCAGCAGCTCGCGACGGTCATCCACACGCTGGTTGTTTTTGAACAGGAAGCCGACAAAGGGCAGGTCGCCGAGAACCGGCACCTTGTTGGTCGTCGAACGTTCGTCCTGGGTGTAGATGCCGCCGATGACGACCGTGCCTCCGTTTTCAACCAGGACTTCGGTCGCCACCTGTTTGGTGTCGATGGACGGGCCCGACAGCGTATTGGTGCCGACGCTATCCTTGTTCACTTTCAGGTTCATGATCACGTTGTCATCCGGCGTGATCTGCGGCTTCACTTTCAGCGACAGCGTGGCCTTGCGAAAGGCAACGCTGGTGGCACCGCTGGACGTAGCCTGCTGGTAAGGAATCTCCGTGCCCTGTTCGATCGTGGCTTCAACCTTGTCGGCCGTGATCACGCGCGGACTCGAGATGATCTTGCCTTTACCGTCTGCCTGCAGCGCGGACAGTTCCAGGTTCAGGAACCTGGTGCTCTTGTCGTTGAACAGCAGGAAGGAGAACACGCCGGGATTGGCGCCCGAAAGGCCCTGCGCCGGCAGGTTGACGAACAGCGCGTCGTTGAAAGTTCTCGCGGTCGTGGACTGACCTGAGGTAGAGGCGGTGGCGTTGGTGCTGCCGCCGATCAAGGCATTGGTGCCGCCGCCGTTACCCAGGCGGAAACCCTGGCCGGTGGTGTCATTAAAGCCCAGACGGGCGCCGATATTGCGGCTGAAGGTATCGTTTGCTTCAACGATGCGCGATTCGATCATCACTTGACGGACCGGGACGTCGATCTGTTTCAGAAGCTTCCGGACTTCCTCTAGTCGCGATGGCGTGTCCTGCACGAACACCGTATTGGAGCGCACGTCGACCACGGCACTGCCGCGCTTCGACAGGATCCGCTGCTTGGGATCCGATAGCAGCGTCTGGAATTCGGCCGCTTTCTGATAGTTGACCTGAATGCTTTCGGTGCGCAGGGGTTCCAGATCGGCGATCTGCGAACGCGCTTCCAATGCGAGCTTTTCACGCGTGGCCAACTCGTCGCGCGGTGCGATCCACACCACGTTGCCGGTCTTGCGCATGTCGAGGCCTTTGCTCTGGAGGATGATGTCCAGGGCCTGATCCCAGGGTACGTCTTTGAGACGCAGGGTCAGGCTGCCGCCGACAGTGTCGCTGGTGATGACATTGAGGCCGGTAAAGTCGGCGATGACCTGCAGCACGGCACGAACCTCGACGTTCTGGAAATTGAGCGACAGTTTTTCGCCGGTGAAGCCGGGCTGAACCAGCCGGTTGCCGTCATCAACGACTTTTTTGACTTCGATGATGAAGCGGTTGTCCGTCTGGTAAGCCGAGTGCTCCCAGGCGCCGCGCGGCGTGATGACCATTCGCGTGCCGTTGCCCTGTGCGTAGGTTTCGATGCTTTCAACCGGAGTGCCGAAATCAACAACATCCAGGCGGCGGGTGAGATTTTTCGGAACGGCGGTGTTAAGGAAGTCGATGATCAGGGAACGGCCTTGCGTGCGCAGGTCGATGCCGACCTGGTTGTCGGACAGATCAACCAAGACGCGACCTTCACCGGTGCTGCCGCGGCGGAAATCAACGTCGCGAAGGCTGTGTTTGCCGTCGCTCGGTTTGACCTGTGCAAAAGTCTGCGAGGCCGGTGCTGGCGTTGTGCCCGCAGCCGAGGATCCGCCCAAGGTCACCAGAACGGTGTTGCCCTCGATCCTGGCGTCGTAGCCCAGCTGCTTTGAAGTTTCAAGAACCAGACGTGAACGGTCACCGGCCTGGACAATATTGATCCGGCGGACGTCGCCTTGGCCGATTTCATGGGTGGTTTTACCCGAGCCGTTGGTGGTTCCCGGGAAATCGAAAGCGATTCGCGGCGGGTTGTTCACCACGAAGCTGGGCGGAGTGCTGGCGGGGGCGCTTTTCAGCGTGATTTTCACGAGCGTCGAGCCGCCCTGTTGCGCTGAAACGTTGACGGTTTCGATGCTGTTCTGGGCATAAGCCGAGGCAGCGGCGAAGGCAAACCCTGCCGCTACAGTCAGTTTCGAAACCCGAGCAATGAATTTGAAAAGCTGAATCATTTGGAGCCTCCCTGTTCTTGCAGCAACAGCGCCTGTTCCTTTTCTTCCCAGTTGCCGCCGCTGTCCTGAACAATTTCTTTCAGTTTGATATCTGTTTCCGAGATACCGACGATGCGCCCGAAGTTCTGGCCCAGATAATTACCCGGGCGCACACGGTAAAGAGCGCTGTCCGGTGCCTTAACCAGCGCAAATATCTTATCTTTCTGCTGCAGCGTGCCGACCATTTTCAGGTTTTCCAGCGGGAAGGCTTCCAGAGCCTCGCGCGGACGGTTGAAGTCCGGCTGCAGTCCACCTTTGGACGTCGATTTCGGTGGTTCGATTTTTCTCGGCTTGAACGGATCCGTCAGATCGTAGGCGTTGTAGGCAAAAGGCTCATACGGTTTGACTTCAGGCAGCGGCTGAATCCGGCCGCCCGGCAATTTGTCCGATTCCTTGACGAATTGACGCAGATCCGAATGCTCCTCATTACTGCAGCCGGCAAGCAAAGCGGCACAGCCCAGAACTGCAATCAGGATTTTAAGGTTCATTTTTTCGCTCCCGCTGCCGGTTTGGTCGCGGCTTTGCGTGCCGCTGCCACTTCGCCGTCGTCCAGGTAGCGGAAGGTTTTCGCAACGGCATCCAGCGTCAGCCCATCCTTGCCGGAGGCCAGCGAAATATCGTTCAGCGTAACAATGCGCGAGAGCCTGCCGATGTCACTGGCAAAGGCACCCAGGTCGTGATAATTACCAGTTACCCGCACGGTGATTGGCAGCTCGGCATAAAAGTCGCCGGTGATTTCGTTTGCGGCCGGGCGAAACAGTTCGAACTGCAGTCCGCGGCCGAGACCTGCCTGGTTGATATCGGTCAGCAGCGCATCCATTTCGGATTTGCCCGGCAACTGTTTCAGCAGTGCGCCGAACTGCGACTCGATGTCCACCAGTTGTTTGCGGTAGGCCGGCAGGTCAATGGCCTGTTTCTTTTTATCGAGAAACGTCGTGCGGAGCTGTTCTTCCTTGGCTTTTTCGCCGTCAATGCGCGTCAGCTGGTCCTGCCAGTCAAACCAGTAGCTGGCACCAACCAGTGCGATCAGCAACAGCAGAAGAACGCCGAGTTTGGGCAGGATCGGCCAGCTGCCGATCTTGTTGGGGTCCAGCTTTTTGAGTTCGTCGAGAGTCATGATTTAGCCCCTCTTCCCGGCTTTCTTGTCGGTGGGCTCGGTGTTGCGCGTGATTTCGATGTTCATCGTGAACTCGTTGAGACGCTGGCCGCCGGTCGCTACCGATTTGATTTCCACCAGATTGGCTTTCTGCAAGTACTGGGAGCCTTCGAGGTTGCGCATCAGTGTTGATACGCGGGCTTGAGACTGGGTGTAACCGGAAATCGTGACTTTTGCGCCCTGCTGCTTGATGGTTTTCAGATACATGCCATCGGGCAGCTGACGAACCAGCTGATCCAGCAGGTGAACGACTTCAGCCCGGTTGCTCTGCAGCGTTTCGACCACCTGTTTGCGTTTCAGCAGGGCGGCAATCTGTTCCTTGAGCTTTTTGATCTCGGCGATTTCCTTGTCGATCTTGACGATCTCGCCTTCAAGATATTTGTTCCGCGCCTGCTGATTGGAAAGCGCGCTTTCCAGATAGGTGTGTCCGCCGAACCAGATCGTGGCGCCGATGGCCACGACCACACCCAGCATGACAAAAAAATGCTGTTGCTGCTGCGTGCGCCGCATCTCGCGATGCGGCAGCAGATTGATGCGGGCGGTCATTTGTCGAATCTCCTCATCGCGAGGCCGCAGGCCACCATCAGCGAAGGGGCGTCATGTTCCAGGTTTTTGCGCCGTATGTGAGCCGACATGCCCATGTTCGCGAACGGATTGGCCACTGTGGTTTCTACCTGCGCGCGTTTGGCTACGGCTTCTGCAATGCCGGGAATTGCCGCGCAGCCGCCGCAAAGGACGATGTGGTCAACCTTGTTGTATTGCGTCGACGAGAAGAAAAACTGAATGCCGCGGGCAATTTCGAGACCGAGGGTATCGAGGAAAGGCAGCAGTACTTCGGATCCGTAGTTCTCAGGCAATCCGCCGGCCCGCTTCGCCGCTTCGGCTTCCTCGGAAGAAAGCCCGAATTTGTTCTGGATTTCCTGGGTCAGCTGTCCGCCGCCGAACGGCTGTTCGCGCATGTAGACCGACTGGTCGTTGCGCAGAACATTGACGGTCATTGTCGAGGCGCCGATATCGACGATTGCAATATTCAGGTCGCGACCGCGCTCCGGCATCGTTGCTTCAATCAGCTCAAACGCCGACTGTGCCGCAAACAGGTCCACATCCATGACCATGGCTTTCAGTCCGGCACCTTCAGCGACGGCGATACGGTCATCAATCTTGTCTTTACGGGAGGCGGCGATCAGTACTTCGACGTCTTCAGGGCTGTTCGGTGCGGGGCCGACCACCTGGTAGTCGAGGTTAACCTCGTCCAGCGAAAAGGGGATGTACTGATTGGCTTCGGTTTCCACCTGCAGACCGAGATCGTCATCGGACTGTCCGGCGGGAACGAGAATTTTCTTGCTGATGACCGCCGCATTGGGCAGCGCCAGCGCGAGGTTCTTGAGGTTACTGCCCAGGCGCTTGTGACAGCGCTTGACGGCTTCGATCACGGCATCCAGGTTATTGATATTGCCCTCGACCACCGATTCCGTGGGCAGCGGTTCAATGGCGTACCGTTCGAGACGGTAGGCACCTTTGCCTGCATCGATGATCTCGACCATCTTGACGGCCGATGAACTGATGTCTGCGCCAATCAACGGCGGCATCTTGGGCTTGAACAAAGCCTCAATGGCGTCGAAGTTAAGGCTGAATTTTCCTTTGGCCATAGGGTATTAGGGGCAACTCCCAGAATTTACTTTAAGTAATAACGGCAACCATTTATTCAATAATGCATTTTGGCCGCATTTCTTTTGCACTTTGTTCCGCCTATAATGCAGCCACTTTAACGTTACTGTGCAGTATATTTGCAGTACAAGCAATAAGATTTTGCATTAGGTGTGGTGCGTAACCCACAGATTAATTTGACTTTTTTCACATTTCTGATTTTCCACTAGATGTCAGTCCGTTGGTGGGCTTTCCCACTATTACTGGTGTTTTTGCTTGCTTCAGCAGGCATTTTGGTCGTCGGATTTGCGGCTGCGCTGGTCTATCCGACGCTGCCGACGCTCGAGGTCTTGACCGATTATCGGCCGAAAATCCCGCTCCGGGTCTTCAGCGCGGACGGCAAACTGATCGGCGAGTTCGGCGAAGAGCGTCGCGCCGTGGTCAAATTGGAACAGGTGCCGAAAACGCTGGTCAACGCCATCGTCGCTGCTGAAGACGAGCGTTTTTACCAGCACGGCGGCGTGGATTACCTGGGCGTAGCACGGGCTGCGCTGTCCAATTTCACTTCCGGTGGTGCCAAACAGGGCGCGTCGACGATCACCATGCAGGTCGCACGCAATTTTTTCCTGTCCAAGGAAAAAACGCTGACCCGAAAATTCAATGAAATGCTGCTGGCGTTCAAGATTGAATCCAATCTGAGCAAACAGCAGATCATCGAGCTCTATATCAACCAGATTTATCTGGGGCAACGCGCTTACGGTTTTGCGTCAGCCGCACAGACTTATTACGGCCGGCCGCTGGCCGAACTGTCGATTGCCCAGCAGGCCATGCTCGCCGGCCTGCCCAAGGCGCCCTCGCGGTTTAATCCGATCGCGAATCCTTCGCGCGCCAAATTGCGCCAGCAGTATGTATTGCGCCGGATGCGTGAGCTCGGAATGATCACTCCCGAGCAGTTGGCCAATGCCGACAAGGAGCCTGTGGTAATACGGCAGGCGGCGAATGAATTTCAGGCCCATGCCGAATATTTCGCCGAAATGGTGCGGGCGCAGATGTTTGAGCGCTATGGCGAAGACACCTATACCCACGGTTTCAAGGTGTACACGACCCTGTTGTCAGAGCATCAGCGAGCGGCATATGAGGCCTTGCGCAAGGGCGTGCTGGATTACGACCGCCGTCACGGTTATCGCGGCCCCGAAGCTTATGTCGAACTTGCCGGTGAACTGACCAACGAAAAACTGGAAGACGCGTTGCAGGATGCGCCCGACAGCGACGACATGTATCCGGCGCTGGTGCTGGAGGCCGGGCCCAGGCTGGTCAAGGTTTACCGTTCCGGCGGCGAGCGTATTGCCATCGCCGAGGACGGGCTGAAGTTTGCGGCGCGACTGCTTGGCGACAATGTCCCGGCGACCCAGCGCATCCGTCGCGGCGCGATCATCCGTATTGCCAAGGATGAAAAAGGTCGCTGGCAGATTGTGCAGCTGCCCCAGGTTGAATCCGCGCTGGTATCGGCGGATCCGCGCACCGGCGCCATCCGCGCGCTGATCGGCGGATTTGATTTCAACCGCAACCAGTACAACCACGTGACCCAGGCTTTGCGCCAGCCCGGCTCGAGTTTCAAGCCCTTCATTTATTCAGCGGCGCTGGAGAAAGGCTTCACCGCGGCGACAGTGATCAATGATGCGCCGCTGACTTTTACCGCGGCGCAGACCGGCTCGGAACCCTGGGAGCCGAAGAACTACGACGGCAAATTCGAAGGTCCGATGCGTTTGCGTGCGGCACTAGCCAAATCCAAAAACCTGGTTTCCGTGCGCCTTCTGCAGGCCATCACGCCGCAGTATGCGCAGGACTACATCTCGCGCTTCGGTTTTGATCCCAAACTCCACCCGCCCTATCTGACCATGGCGCTGGGGGCGGGTAACGTGACGCCGATGCAGATGCTGGGCGCTTACTCGGCCTTCGCCAATGGCGGTTACAAAATTGCGCCCTACTACATTGACCGGATCGAGGACGACAAGGGCAAGGTGCTGCTGGCCAATCAGCCGGTTGTTGCAGGCGAATCCGCCGAACGCGTTATTGATGCGCGCAACGCCTTCGTCATGTCGAGTCTGATGCGTGATGTGGTGCGCATGGGTACTGCGACCAAGGCGATGCGCCTCAAACGCAACGATCTCGCCGGTAAGACCGGTACCACCAATGAATTTGTCGATGCCTGGTTTGCCGGATTCCAGCCGACGCTGGTGGCCATTGCGTGGATGGGGTTCGACCAGCCGAAAACGCTCGGACGCAACGAAACCGGCGGCAGTGCCGCACTGCCGATCTGGATCGATTACATGAGTGTTGCACTGAAAAACGTTCCGGAAGAAGCCTTCACCCCGCCGCCGGGTGTGATTGTCATGTCGGTCAATGCCGAAACGGGTCTGCGCGCACCGGAAGGTTCCGGCATCAGCGAATATTTCTACCAGGAATTCCCGGCGCCTTCGACCGATGGCGCCGCTGCCGGCGGTGAAAAACTGCCGGATGACGCGAGAAACCAGCTGTTTTAGACGGGACACGGCAGCCCACCATCAGGCGGCTTGACGATCGCCGCGGATTTCCCGAAGCTCTTATCATCATCGCAGTGCACGGCAGGACGGGTCTGTCGCGACGCGACGCGGTGCGGCAAGGAGCACGGTATGTCGAGAGAGCGGGGCCGGGACGATGCGCGCAGCGCCATTGCGGTACAGGCTGCGCGCCTGATGGCCCAGGATGGCATCGAGGATTACGCGATGGCCAAACGCAAGGCCGCCCGGCAGCTAGGTATGCACGATACGCGGCGCCTGCCCAACAATGCCGAAATCGATGCCGCGCTGCGCGAATACCAGGTTATTTACCAACCGGATGACCAGCGTCAGCGCACGCAACTGTTGCGCGCGCAGGCGATTGACATCATGCGCGAACTCGCGGATTTCAATCCGCACCTGACGGGATCAGTACTGTCGGGAATCGCCGGTCCGTACGCCACCATTCATCTGCAGCTCTATACCGACAGCGCCAAAGCAGTCGAAATGTTTTTATTGGGTCGCGGTCTGTCCTATCGCACCGGGCAGACCCGGCTTTATGCCAGCGGCGAACCGCGAGCGCTGCCAGTGTTCACCATCGAGGACGACGTTACGGAAATCGAAATGACCGTCCTGGAAACCCGCGATCTGCGGGCGCCGGTGCGTGCGACGGCCGAAGGTCGTGTGATCGAGCGTGCGAAATTGCCGGCGGTCGAGGCTTTGCTCGACGCCTAGCCGCGGTCTTCGGCAAGCCAGCGCGCCGCATCGAGCGCGTAATAAGTAAGAATGCCGTCGGCACCAGCACGCTTGAACGCAAGCAGCGCTTCCATCGCGCATTTTTTTTCATCCAGCCAGCCCTTGCCAGCGGCGGCCTTCAGCATCGCGTATTCACCGCTGACCTGATACACATAGGTCGGCGCCTTGTATTCATCTTTGACGCGGCGGACGATGTCCAGATAGGGCATGCCCGGTTTGACCATCACCATGTCGGCGCCTTCCTGCAGATCGAGGCCGACTTCCCAAAGCGCCTCATCGCTGTTCGCGGGATCCATCTGGTAATTGCGCTTGTCGCTTTTGCCGAGTTGCTTGCCGGAGCCAACGGCATCGCGGAACGGCCCGTAAAAGCCGGAAGCATATTTGGCGGAATACGCCATTATCCGCGTGTGGATGTATTTTTTCGCATCGAGCGCCGTGCGGATGGCGCCGATGCGGCCGTCCATCATGTCGGAAGGCGCAACAATATCCACGCCGGCGGCAGCGCAAACCAGCGACTGCTTCTGTAGCACCGTGATGGTTTCGTCGTTCAGCACATAACCCGCGGCATTGATGACGCCATCCTGACCATGCGTGGTGTAGGGGTCCAATGCGACGTCGGTGATCACCCCCAGTTCCGGCAGCCGCTTTTTCAATGCAGCCACCGCACGCGGTATCAGACCTTTGGGATTTGCGGCTTCGCGGCCATCGGCGGTTTTCAGCGATCGTTCAATCGCAGGAAACAGTGCGATGGCCGGAATGCCGGCGCGCAATGCGGTTTCCGCGGAACGCAGCAGTTGATCAACTGTATAACGCTTGACGCCCGGCATGGAATCCACGGGCACGGTGCGGTTTTTACCGTCGATGATGAACAACGGATAGATCAGATCATCCGTCGTGAGGCGGTATTCACGCATCAGGCGACGGGAAAATTCATCTTTGCGCATGCGGCGCATGCGCACAGCAGGAAATCGGCCTAGTGGCAACATGGGGCTAACACCTCGGTAATACGAGGGATTTTTGATGTGTCCAGCGGACGGGAACTATTCATGATTATAGTCGTCTGATACAAAAGATGGCTTCGGCTGTCGCCCGTTTCTCCTCCCTGAGCGGGCGCCTTAATTCTAGTTAAGGCTCTTCGCCCCCGGTTTACTCCCCTTTACCGGGGGCTTTTTATTTCTTCAGCCAGCGCGCAACCACGGCTTGGGCCTGCTTGACGCCGGTCTTGTTGGCGCCCGAAAAAATCTGCGCGGTGGCTTCGCCGGGATACTGCTTAAGCTCTTCTTCGGTCCGCTGTAAAACGACCGTGGATTCCTGGCGTGTGAGTTTGTCCGATTTGGTCAGGAGGATGTGCACGGCCTTGCCGGTCGGCGCCAGCCAATCGAGCATCTGCCAGTCCAGTGGTTTGAGGCCGTGGCGAGCATCAACAACAATAACCAATAAAATCAATGAATTGCGATTTGTAATGTAAGTGCTTATTAACGCATCCCAACGCTCCTGCTCCGGCTTCGGCACTTTGGCATAACCATAGCCCGGCAGATCGACCAGCGAGCAATGATTGCCCATGTCGAAAAAATTGATGGCCTGGGTGCGGCCCGGTGTTTTGCTGACAAAGGCCAGTTTGCGTCGATTCGCCAGCGCATTGATGGCCGTGGATTTACCGGCGTTGGAGCGACCGGCAAAGGCAACTTCCGCACCGACATCCGGCGGCATGTCAGTGATCTGGTGTACAGCGTATCGAAACTCGAGTTGTGAGAACAAGGACAAGCGGTTTTCCTCATGGCCTTGGGGAGTCGGCCGGGCAAAATGCTATAGAATACAAGCCTTTTCTTCCGACCGTGGGATTAAGGAGTACGCAATGGTTCACCGCCGCATCAATCGCCAACTGAAAACCATGCGGATCTGGACCGCAGTGGCAGTGGCGCTCGTCGCGCCGGCCGCTCTGGCACAGGGCGTCATCAAGGGTGATCCGGCCAAAGCCCAGACCATCGTGACCCAGGCCTGCGTGGCCTGTCATGCCGCGGACGGCAACAGCGCGATCCCGGCCAATCCTGTTCTGGCCGGACAGCACCCGGAATATACCTACAAGCAGCTGCGCAACTTCAAATCGCAGGGCGGCAAGCCCGCTGAGCGCAACAACGGCGTCATGGCCGGCATGGTGGCCAACCTGTCCGATGACGACATGAAAAATCTCGCCGCCTACTTCGCGTCGCAGAAATCAAAATCGCGCGCAGCGCGTGATGCCGCCCTCGCCAAACAGGGTGAAGCCATATACCGCGGCGGCATCCAGGCCAAGGGTGTTGCCGCTTGCGCCTCCTGCCACGCGCCGAACGGCGCCGGCATGCCGGCCCAGTTTCCCCGCGTCGCCGGCCAGCACGCCGAATACACCTCGGCCCAGTTGACGGCATTCCGCGCCGGCCAGCGCGCCAATGACCCGGCGCAGATGATGCGCATGATCGCGGCCAAAATGAGCGATCAGGAAATCAAGGCTGTTTCCGAATATATCGCCGGCTTGCGCTGAAACTTCAGCCCGCTTTGCGCTGACCAAGGGAGGCTGACCCAGTCTCCCTTTTTTATCGGTAATTCATGACCCGGCACTCCACCGCCCGCGCCATTTACGACCTGTTGTCGTCAATGCGCTTTGCCGTCAGCCTACTGACCATACTGGCCATTGCTTCCGTCGTCGGCACCGTGCTCAAACAGGCGGAGCCTTACGCCAATTACATTTCCCAGTTCGGGCCGTTCTGGTTCCCGGTATTCGAGGCACTGGGTCTTTACGACGTCTATCACGCGGCCTGGTTTCTGGCGATTCTGGGTTTTCTGGTGCTGTCGACCAGCCTGTGCATTTTCCGCAACGGTCCGGCGATGCTTCGCGAAATGCGCAATTTCCGCGAACAGGCGACCGAACGTTCCTTGCAGCACATCCATCATCGCGCGGAATATGATTTCACCGCGGCGCCTGCAACCGTCATCGAGCGCGTAACGCAATATCTGCATTCACAGGGTTTCCGCTTCCGGACGGTCGCGCGCGGCGAATCCGTTGCTGATACGCTGATCGCCGCCAAAGCCGGCAGTTACCACCGCGCGGGTTATCTGCTCGCACACAGCGGCATTGTGATGATCTGCATCGGCGGGCTGCTGGACGGCAATATTCCCTTGAAGCTTCTGCAGCTCAGCGGGCAAAAAGTGGTCGAAACCCGCGACATTCCACAAAGCAAGGTGCCGCCGGAAAGCCGGCTGTCGCCGTCCAACCTGTCATTCCGCGGCAACGTCAATATTCCGGAAGGCAGCAGCGCCAGCGTGATTTTCATGAACATGGCCGACGGATATTTCGTGCAGGACCTGCCGTTCACGATTGCGCTGGACAAGTTCCACATCGAACATTATTCGACCGGACAGCCCAAGGATTTCGCCAGCGACATCGTGGTCATCGATCGAGAAACCGGCGAACGCTTCGAGCGCACGGTGCGCGTCAACTATCCCTTCATCCACAAGGGCGTTGCGATCTACCAGGCCAGTTTTACCGACGGCGGCACGCGCATGCAGCTGAAAGGGTGGCCGCTGCTGTCGCCGCGGGCAGTTCCCTTCGATATTGCCGGCGCGGTCAACAAAACCACCAGCATCAAAAGCGGCGACAGCGAAATCCGACTTGAGCTGTCCGACTTCCGCGCCTTCAATATTGAAGATCTGGCGGCGAACGATGACGGTTCACGAGTGGAGACTGCCAGCGTTTCCAAAAAGGTCATGGGTCAGCTGGGCTCCGCCGCGGCGGATCAGTCGAAAAAAGATCTGCGCAATGTCGGACCGAGTTTCCAGTACCGGTTGCGCGATGCACAGGGCCAGGCCCGTGAATTCAGCAATTACATGCTGCCGCTGCTGCTGGACGGGGCCTGGTATCTGCTGACGGGCGTGCGCGCCACGCCCAATGAGAGCTTCCGCTACATGCGCTTGCCGCTGGACGCCGATGGCAGCGTCGACAGTCATATGCGCTTGCGCGCGCTGCTGCTGGATGAGCGGGTGTGGCCTGAAATCGCCCGCCGATTCGCGCGCAACGCGGTTGCCGGATCCGCGGTCTCCGCACAGCTGCGCGGGCGCCTGACCGAAAGCGCGGAACGGGTACTGCAACTGTTTGCGGTGCGCGGTCTGGATTCGGTGGTGCAATTTCTGGAAAAAGCCATTCCGGTGGCGGATCGCGAAAAAGCGGCAGATGCCTATATCAAAGTACTGGAAGGGGTGGCGCTGGAAGCGCTGCAGTTGTCGCGCGAGCGTGCGAAGCTGCCGCCGGCGCCGTTTGACGAGCAGACCCTGCGGCTGGTGCGCGACAGTCTGATTTCAATCAGCGACAGTTATTTCTACGGCGCGCCGGTTTATCTGCAGCTCTTGCAATACGAAGAGGTCAAGGCGTCCGGACTGCAACTGACCCGCTCCCCCGGCAAGAATATTGTTTATGGCGGCTCTCTGCTGCTGGTGCTGGGCGTGTTCGCGATGCTGTATATCCGAGAACGCCGCCTGTGGGTGCTGGTCAAACCGGCGCAGGGTCGCGTGCTGCTGGCAATGGCCACCAACCGGCAGACCCTCGAAAACGAACGGGAATTTGAACGTCACCAGGCGGCCTTCGCGGACGCCGTGAAAGGCTGAATCATGGAACTGACCCGGAATCTTCCGCAATTACAATCCTTGCTGTGCCGGCTTTCCCCGCTGGACTGGCTGTATGCCGTCGCCCTCGCCGCCGGGGGGGTCTATGCGCTCAGGCTGTATGGCGGTTACATGGATGTTTATGAAAAAGCCATTCTTGCCGGCACGGCATTGTCGATGGCCGGACTGGGTTGGCACTGGAAGGCCGTGCGGATGCTGATGGCTGTCATCATCGGCGTCAGTCTATGGAGTATCTCGCTGTATCAGGGAGATCTTGCCCGCGCCGATCAGGCCTTCCTGCTCAAGTACCTGATCTCCAGCCAGACCGCGATCATGTGGATGTGTTTTCTGTTTGCGATGGCCGGTGTTGCCTACTGGGCCGGACTGCTGGCGCGTGCCGATGGTGTAACGCAGGCCGCCACCGGATTGACCTGGAGCGCTACCGCAATGGGTCTGATCGGTCTGCTGGTGCGTTGGTATGAGTCCTATCTGGTCGGCAGCGATGTCGGCCATATTCCGATCAGTAATCTTTACGAGGTGTTCGTGCTGTTCTGCATCATCACCGCGATGCTCTATCTGTATTACGAAGGCCGTTATGCCACGCGCAAGCTGGGCGCCTTCGTGCTGATGATCATTCTTGCCGCGGTGGCCTTCATCCTCTGGTACACCTTTGAGCGCGGCGCACATGAAATCCAGCCGCTGGTGCCGGCGCTGCAATCCTGGTGGATGAAAATCCATGTGCCTGCCAACTTTGTCGGTTACGGCGCCTTTTCAATTGCGGCAATGATCGGCGTGGCTTATCTGCTGTCGTCCAAAGGCATGTTGACCCGCCTGCTGCCGCCGGCAGATGTGATGGATGACGTGATGTACAAGGCGATCGCCATCGGCTTCACGTTTTTCACGATCGCCACCATCCTCGGCGCAATGTGGGCGGCCGAAGCCTGGGGCGGTTACTGGTCATGGGATCCCAAGGAAACCTGGGCGCTGATCGTCTGGCTGAACTACGCCGCGTGGTTGCACATGCGTTTGATCAAGGGCCTGCGCGGCCCTGTGCTGGCGTGGTGGTCGGTGATCGGTTTGCTGGTGACGACCTTTGCTTTCATCGGCGTCAATATGTTCCTGTCCGGACTGCACTCCTACGGAACCTTGTAGGCGCCGGAATGTTCAGGGACTGACCGGGGTTGGCGCGGGCAGTGGCAATCCCCGCGCCGCAGCGGCACGGCGCAGCCGGTCGGGATAATCCGAAATGATGCCGTCGACCCCGAGATCGATCATCCGCAACATGTCCGTTTCTTCATTAACGGTCCACACCACCACTTTCAGGCCGAGTTGCCGGGCTTCGTCCATAGCTGCTGCAGACACATCGCCAAAATAAGGCGACCAGATCGCGCCGCCGGCACTCTGCACCAGCTTCGGCAGTGATCCACCGAACTGGCTGACATGTTTTCCTGCAGTCCATGGCGACGTTGAAGCATTTGCGTGAATATTGTCCTGCCAGGCTTGCTGCGCGGAAAGACAGGCGGTCGCGATCCGCGGCGCTTCCTGCTGCACCAACTGCAGCGTGCGCCAGTCGAAGGACTGGATGGTGACCCGGGATTCGAGTTTTTCAGCGCGTATCAGCGCAATCAGCTTGCCCGCGAATTCCGCCGGCGGCAGCGTGTGTTGCGGATGCGCCGGGGAAATCTTGGTTTCGATATTGAAGCGCACCCGGTCATTACCGGCGCGCCGGGCCAGCGCAAATACGTCCACCAGGCGCGGCATGGGTGTGCTGTCCACCGCCTGCTGCTGTGCAAAACGCTGAGCGTAGTCTGCGCCGGGACGGATGCGGCCAACGTCATAACGCTGCAGCTCGTTGAATGTTAGCGCATGGATCGCTAGATCGTTGCGTTCCAGCCATTGTCCGTCCGGACCGCGGGTGATATCGGGATTCAGTGCCGCATCGTGGCTGACCACCACCACGCCATCTTTTGTGACGGCGACATCGAGTTCCAGCGTAGTGACGCCGAGCGTCAGCGCGTGCGCGAAGGCCGGCAGCGTGTTTTCCGGCAGCAGTCCGCGCGCGCCGCGATGGCCTTGCAGATCGAGCGCCAAGGCCGCACCGGTATTCATCATCAGGCGGCCGTGATGAAAAGGCGGCGCATGCGGCTCACATGTTACTCGCCGGCGGCGAGGAAGGAAGTCAGGCGCCAGCCGTTTTCGCTTTTGCGGAAACAGGCCAGATGTTCGATCGGGCTGCGGATATGTTCTTCAGGGATATAACCGTCACGGTCCTGCGTCCGGATGCGCACCCATTTCTGCTTGCTGTCGGGGTCCCTGTCATCGACTTCCCAATCCGCAACCCGTACGATGACATGGCCCAGCGTGCCCTGCACGGCAGCGCTGCCTGACGGTCCGCTGCGTACCTCGGTTTGTTTTGCAGTGATTGCCCCGTATCCATGTGGATCAAGATCCTTGGGCCATTGCGGCAAGACATAAGGCGCGCACAGGCTGCGCGGCATATGCTCGTGGCGGTACCAGGCGGCGGCGAGCTGCAGCGCCCGCGGCAGTTCACGCCACAAAGGACTGTTTTCGGCATCGGGTTCCCACTGCCGGATGAATTCTTCCATGCCGCGCGGTCGTTCCAATCCGTTGCGCACATTGCGGTCAACAATGCCGAGCACAAATTTGCGGTCGCGCTGCTGGATGGCTGTCAGCAATCGGTCGCGGAAGCGGA
This sequence comes from Burkholderiales bacterium, assembly GCA_030833315.1. GTDB lineage: Bacteria > Pseudomonadota > Gammaproteobacteria > Burkholderiales > SG8-41. The sequence continues at coordinate 6,168 of JAURHM010000036.1, read as the reverse complement.
TCCATGACAAATCGCTGACAGCTTCATCGCGCGGCACGAAGACGGGATCGGCCTCGGGTGTTGCTGCACCCGCATTCAGGCCCAGTGCGAGCAGCGCGGCACAGCCGGTGTGGATCAACAGGTTTTTGATTAACGACGCAGGCATCGAATTGTGAGACTCTGGGGTTCCGGGGTCCCGGAAGAATGGAGCCGTATCTTAAGCGGCGGCCATGGGCCGCACAACCACGAACTCAGGCGGCAGCTTGTTGTGCGCGCAGCAAATCCACGGCGGCATCGCGCGAATCGATCACGCGTTGTCGGGCAATACGCTCTGCCGCATCACCGTCGCCGTCGTGGATGGCCTGCAGCAAACCCTGCCAGTGACGGACCGATTGTCTGCGGCGGTCTGCCGATGACAGTCCCAGCCGGGTGTAGCGCACGGTCTGCACGGCGAGTGAGCCGAGGATTGTTTGAAGCCGGCGGTTACCGGCGGCTTGCGTCAGCAGACGGTTCAGCCGGGTGACGGTTTCAATGTATTCATCGCCGTTGCCGGGCAGCTCGGCAGCCTGGACCAGGCGCCGGATGTCCTCTTCGATCAGCGGCAGCAGGGCATCGCGTTGCGGGCTTTCGGCGATCAGCCGGTCGCGCAGGCCGTTGAGCATGGCGCGGATATCGAAGATTTCGTTGACCTCTTCAATGGTCGGATTGGTGACCTGGGCGCCGCGCCGGGCGAGGATGATGACCAGCCCTTCTTTTTCCAGCAGCCGCAGCGCTTCGCGCACCGGTCCGCGGCTGACTTCGAATTCCGCTGCCACCGCCTGTTCCATGATGCGCTGCCCGGGCGCATAGGCGCCGGACACGATGCGCGCAGACAGCTGATTCGCAATCTGCTCGGGTAGCGATTGCGTCAGGGGCGCGTCGATCCGTAGCTGCATCACCAAATCGTTGGTTGCGGGATGGCCTGGGGTGGTCATGATGGATTCCAAGATACGATCACTTTGTAAGATTGTCAACAATCTTCTTGACAACAAAATGAGCCAAGACTAGGATCCCCTATTAAACAGACCGAACCTGAGGAGCACGACCATGGCCCGTATTGAAGTCAAATCCGAAATCACCGGCACCGTCTGGCAGCTCAAAGCCAAGCCCGGTGACAAGGTCGAAGGCGGCGATGTGCTGATCGTCATCGAGTCGATGAAAATGGAAATCCCCGTCATCACCGAAGACGGCGGCACGGTAAAGGAAATTCTGGTCAGGGAAAAAGATCCGGTCTCCGAAGGTCAGGTTGTCGCGATCATCGAAGAGTGAGTCTTGTAGTAAGCGAACACTCAATGATCGAGTGCAAGTGCACGCTTACAAATAACTAACTGTATTTAAACAAGTAATATGAATTCACCAGCATGAGCTGGCAGCCTGAAATCGACGAGCTTCAACGGCGACGCCTGCTGGCGGAGGCCTGCGGTGGCGCGGAAGCCGTGGCCAAACACCACGCCCAGGGCAAGCTGACGGTCCGGGAGCGCGTGGCTGCACTGGCCGATCCGGGGTCGTTTCGCGAGGTCGGCAAACTGGCCGGTAAGGCGACTTATGACGCCGACGGACAACTGAAAAGCTTCGAACCGGCGCCTTATGTGATGGGCCTAGGCTGCATCAACGGGCGCCCGGTCGCCATCGGTGGCGAGGATTACACCATTCGTGCCGGTACCGGTTTCGGCAGCGATCGCCGAAAAGGTGGGCAGGGTGGCTTCATCGAGGACCTCGCTTTTGAGTACAGGATCCCGCTGATCAACCTGATCGACGGTACCGGCGGCACCGTCAACACCGCCAAGCGCAAGGGTTACACCGTCGTTCCCGGTTACGGCCAGGACGGCATCGAACGCTCGGTCGAATTGCTGGGCCAGGTGCCGGTGGTGTCGGCGGTGATGGGTACGACCGCCGGCGGACCCTCGATGCGCGCAATCCTCGCCCACTGGTCGATCATGGTCAAAGGCACCGGCCAGATTTTTGCAGCAGGGCCGCCGGTGGTCGAACGGGCCTTCGGCGAAAAGCTGCACAAGGACGAACTGGGCGGCACCAAGATCGCAGTCGATACTGCCGGCACCATCGATAACGTTGCGGAAAACGAACAGGACTGTTTTGAACAGATCCGCCGCTTCCTGTCATACATGCCGCAAAACGTGTGGGAACTGCCGCCGGTTGAAAACATCGGTGATCCGGTGGACCGCTGCGAAGATGCGCTGGCCAGCATCGTGCCGCGCTCCAACCGCCAGGCCTACAACATGAAAAAACTGGTCGGCATGATCGTCGACCGCGATTCTTTTTTTGAAATCCAGCCGACTTTCGGCAAGGCCGTGATCACCGCGCTGGCGCGGATGAACGGCAAGGTCGTCGGCATCATCGCCAGCAATCCGATGGTCGGCGGCATCATGGACGTCAAGGCGGCGCGCAAGCAAGGCCACTTTGCCGAGCTTTGCGACATGTTCAATATCCCGATCATCCTCTTCGCCGATATTCCGGGCCTGATGGTAGGTCGCGAATCCGAAGCCGATGCCATCCTGCGAGAAGGCGTGCGCACGCGCTATATTCTCGGACAGGTCAAAGTGCCGATGTTCACGGTAATCGTACGCAAATGTTACGGCGTCGCCGGCGGCGGCTTCATTGATCGCGCCGGACTGAATTTCAAGATTGCCTGGCCGTCGGGCGAGTGGGGCTCCTTGCCGGTAGAGGGCGGCGTCAAAGCGGCCTACCGTCGTGAAATCGAAAGCGCGCCGGATCCTGCCGCACGCGAACGGGAAATCGAAGCTGAATTGAAACAGCTGGCCTCACCCTTCCGAACCGCTGAAGCCTTTGCCATTGAAGACCTGATTGATCCGCGCGAGACCCGTCCTTACCTTTGCCAGTTTATCGATGCGATGCAGGGGCGTCTGGCCAGCCAGCTCGGACCCAAGTATCGCGCCGGCGTACGGCCTTGATTTATAACTAATTGTTTTTATTGGATATTTAACATGGCATTCGAAGCATTGCTGCAGGAATATGAAGCCCGCCGCGCCAAGGCGCTGGCCGGTGGCGGTGAAGAGAAATATGCGAAGCGCAGCGCCAAGGGCATCTGGAACGCGCGTCAGCGCATCGACTACCTGATGGATAAGGGTTCGTTTATTGAATCAGGTCTTTTCGGTTCTTCGGGTGTTTATGCCGAACAGGAAGATGAAACGCAGACCGACGGCAAACTCGCCGGCTTCGGCCGCATCGATGGCCGCGATGTCTGTCTGGTGGTCAACGACTTCACGGTGAAGGGGGCATCGACCTCGGCGACCAACAGCAAAAAAATCGGCCACATGAAGCGCACCGCCACCGAGCGCGGCATGCCGCTGGTGCTGATCGGTGAGTCCACCGGTGCGCGCTTGCCGGATGCGATGGGTTCGCGCGGCATGGGCTTGCTGCTCGGTAATGACAACACTCAGTTCCGCCGCATGCGCGAAGTGCCAATGGCTGCTGCCGCTTTCGGACCGTCCTTCGGTTCATCGACCTGGCTGATGTGCCAGTCCGATTTCGCGATCATGCACAAGAGCGCGATCATGGCGGTGTCAAGTCCCGGCCTGGTATCGATGGCGCTGGGCGAAAAAGTCGCCGCTGAAGATCTGGGCGGCTGGCGCCTGCATGCGGAAACCACTGGCCTGATCGACCAGTTTGCCGACACCGAAGAAGAGGTATTCGACCAGATCAAGAAATTTCTCTCGTATATGCCCAGCCATCACCGCGAAGCACCGCCGGATGCGCCGGTGCCGGCGGGTTCAGGCGCCGACATGGCGAAAGTGTTCGATATCCTGCCCGAGAGCCGCACGCAGGTGTACGACATGAAGAAGGTGATCAAGTGCATCGTCGACAAGGATTCGTTGCTCGAAATGAAACCGCGTTTCGGCAAAAGCGCGGTAACGGCGCTGGCGCGCCTCGGCGGCAAATCGGTGGGCATCATCGCCAACAATCCGCTGCATCGCGGCGGCGCGCTGGACGCCGACGCCTGCCGCAAGATTGTTGATTTCATCGTCATGTGCGATTCGTTCAACATCCCCTTCGTGATGCTGGTCGACACCCCGGGGTTCCAGATCGGCACCGAAGCCGAACGCGCCGGCGCACCTGGCAAGATCATGAACTTCATGAACGCGATGACGCTGGTCACCGTGCCGCATATTTCGGTGATCGTGCGCAAGAGCTACGGCCGGGCCTATGTCTGCATGGGTGGCGGCCGCCATTCCGACGAAGTCGGGGCCTGGCCGTCGGCGGAAGTCAGTTTCATGAGTCCGGACTTTGCCACCAAGATTGTTCATGGCGTCGGGCACGGTGAACCCGGTTTTGAGGAAGCGCTGGCCGATATCCGCAAGGGCGCCGATGTCTGGGGTCTCGCTGCCGTGTATGCCGCACAGTCGGTGATCAAGCCGCAGGACACCCGCGATTACCTGATCCGCATGCTCGATGTCTACAAGCTGCGCATGACCAAGGGCGTCGGGCAGCACCTGATGCGCAGCTGGCCGACCAGCTACTGATGACTTCGTAAAACGCGGAGTGCGCGCCCAACACCCATTGGCTGCGCTTCCCGTTTCTTTTTTTATTCTGTTCCGGGAATCCGTATCTGATGTTCAATAAAGTACTGGTGGTAAACCGCGGCGCAGTTGCCGCCCGCGTGCTCCGTGCGCTGAATGCGATGAATATTCCGTCGGTGGCGGTTTATTCGGAAGCCGATCACCATGCGCCTTATCTCGAAATGGCCAGCCAGACTTTCGCTATCGGCCCTGCACCAGCGCGCGAAAGTTATCTCAATCAGGACACCATCATCGAGGTGCTGAAAAAATCCGGCGCCGACGGCCTGCATCCGGGCTACGGCTTCCTGTCGGAGAACGCCGGGTTCGCGCAGAAAGTGATCGACGCCGGTGCGCAATTCATCGGCCCGTCGCCGAAATGGATCGATGCGATGGGTCATAAGACCCGCGCCCGTGATCTCGCGGCCCAGTACGGCATGCCGATGTCGCAGGGTTCGGAAGTGCTGCCTGATGACAATGACGTGATCATCGCTGCTGCGCGCAAGATCGGTTTTCCGGTATTGGTGAAACCCGCCGGTGGCGGCGGTGGCATCGGCATGCTGCCGGCGAAGGACGAAGTAGAACTGTTGACTGCCGTTGAACGATCACGATCGATGGCCAGCCGCGGATTCGGCACCACCGAGGTTTATCTCGAGAAACTGATCGAACGGCCACGCCATGTCGAGTTCCAGATACTCGGTGACCGGCATGGCGACGCGATGCACCTGTTTGAACGCGACTGCTCGACCCAGCGCCGTAACCAGAAAGTGATTGAAGAAGCGCCGGGTCCGCTGATCCCGCGTGACAAGGCTGTGGCTGTTGCCGACCAGATTGCCGGCATCATGCGCACCATGGGTTACGACAATATCGGCACCGTGGAAATGCTGCTCGGCGCCGACGGCTCCTTCAACTTCCTTGAAATGAACACGCGGCTGCAGGTGGAGCACGGCGTAACTGAAGAAGTCACCGGTGTTGATCTGGTGCGCGCGCAGATCCGTTCAGCAGCCGGTGAAAAACTCGGCAACATCCTGCCGGGCAAGGCCGAGATCAAGGGCCATGCGATCCAGGCGCGGGTGTATGCCGAAGATCCGAAAAACTTCTTTCCGTCACCCGGCAAGCTGACGGTGTTCCGTCCGCCGGAAGGCGAGGGCATCCGTGTTGATACCGGTTATGCCGAAGGCCGCGACGTCACGCCGCATTACGATCCGATGATTGCCAAGGTGATCGTGCGCGCAGCCACCCGTGAGGCGGCGATAGACAAACTGGTCGAAGCGCTGGGCGGTTTCGATATCCAGGGCCTCAAACACAATATTCCGGCCGTCATCAATATCCTGCGCTCCGAACAATTCCGTTCGGGCCGCGTTCACACCGGCATCATCGGTGAAGTTACGGGCAAGAAAGTTTAAACGGGCATGAATACAAAAAAGGACAACCCGGTCGCGGCAGCCAAACATGCGGGTCGAAATGCGCTGGACGAAAGCGCCGGCAAACAATTGCTGGCGGCACATGGCATCAAGGTACCGCAGTCGCGGGTGGCGCAAGGCGTTGCCGATGTCGATGCCGTGATGAACGGTTTGCAGGCGCCGGTGGTGGTCAAGGTGATGTCACCGGACATCCT
>JAURHM010000086.1 GCA_030833315.1 Burkholderiales bacterium | reverse complement strand
GGCCATGTGTTACGGAAGTTGATGTTCCTCATAACGACAAATCATTGTCCAAAGCGGTCTTTCGCGTACGCGTGAAGCTACAATCGACCCCGTTCCAACCCGTCCTTGTTGCCGAATTACCGGTTCAGGAGCGGGAGGTTCCGGCGGCCGTTTATTCAGGCCGACTGGGCCACGAAGGGGAGTAGCTCAACAACCGCGCACCGTCATTCCGGGGAAATTCCATCCTCCGGTGCCCGGGGATCCTCACCGGTCCGAGCGAGACCTTCGCCAAGTGCTGGCGAAGGCCGCTTCACCGCTGCCTGCGTCCAGCGTGACGAAGGTTTTGCTATTTTGAGGATCCGGAAATGGAAAGTATCGGTACGTGGTGGATGTGGGCGGCGTTCGCTGCCTTTGTGGTTGTCGCTCTTGTTGTTGACCTGGTCATGCTTCAATCCAAGGGCTCAGCCAAGGTTTCCTTCAAGGAAGCACTCAACTGGTCGATCGTCTGGATCGTCCTCTCTTTTGTTTTCAATGGTTTGTTGTGGTGGTATCTGGATGCCAACTACGGGCGGGAATTGGCCAATGAAAAATCGATGGAGTTTTTCACCGGCTACCTGATCGAGAAATCCCTCGCTGTGGACAACATTTTTGTGTTCTTGATGCTGTTCATGTTCTTTGGTGTGCCGATCGAGTACCAGAAGCGCGTGTTGATACTGGGCATCATCGGTGCGATTGTGCTTCGCGCAGTGATGATTCTGATCGGCGCGTGGCTGATTTCGCAATTTCACTGGGTGCTCTACCTCTTCGGTCTGTTCCTGCTGGTCACCGGCATCAAGATGCTGATGATGGCCGAGGCGGAGTCTGACCTCCAGAAAAACCCGCTCTTGAAGTGGATGCGCGGCCACTTCAGGATTACCGATACTTTCCATGGCGAGAAATTCATGGTCATGAAAGATGGTGTGCGCTGGTTTACGCCGCTTTTCGTGGTGATGGTGATGATCGGCATTACGGACGTGATCTTTGCGGTGGACAGTATTCCGGCAATTTTCGCGATTACGCTAGATCCGTTCATTGTGCTGACCTCGAACGTGTTTGCGATACTGGGTCTGCGCGCCATGTACTTCATGCTGGCGGATCTGTCCGATCGTTTCCATTTGCTCAAATACGGCCTTGCTTTCATCCTGATATTCATCGGAATCAAGATGTTGTTGCTCGATATCTACAAAATTCCGGTTGGTTTTGCGCTATCCGTTGTCGGGATCGTGCTGCTCGTCTCGATGTTGGCCAGTCTGTATGTGACACGCCCCCCGAGAAAGGGCTAAATGGGCTTTGTCCTGATGGGGGGGGCTCGGCTGGCCTGCTGGATGGATCAGCCGCACGTCCAGCACGTACTGCTGTTGTTGATTCTTGCCAACGCAGCGATTCTGGGGCTGGAGAACTATGCTTCAATCGAGTCCCGGTGGGGGCAATCGCTGAGACTGGCCGACCAGGCGCTGCTCTGCATCTTTGCCGCCGAGATCGCTGCCAGGATTGTTGGTCATGGCAGGAATTTCCCCCGGGGTCCCTGAAGTGTTTTTGATTTCGCGGTAATTGTTATCGCACTCATACCGGTCAGCGGTCCGTTTGCGGCCTTGCGTTCGTTGCGTGTATTGCGCGTGATGAGGATCATTTCTCTGGTACCGAGCATGAGGCGGGTTGCCGCAGGATTGCTTGCAGCCATTCCCGGTTTGGGCTCGGTGGTTGGCATTATCACAGTGATTTTGTATGTTTTTGCAGTGATGGCCACCAAACTTTTCGGCGCGCAATTTCCCGACTGGTCCGGTACATTGGGTGATAGTGCCTATACTTTGTTTCAGATCATGACTCTGGAGAGTTGGTCGATGGGCATCGTGCGCCCGGTCATGGAGGTATACCCTCATGCAGGGTGTTTTTGTGCTGTATATTCAGGTGTCTACCTTCACGATGCTCAACCTGTTTATTGCCGTGGTCGTCAACGCCATGCAGAACGGAGACCATGAATAAAACAAGCGCGTATTGCCGGCTGGCGAGCGCGAAGACGGCTTGAGGTCGGAAATCTCGGCGCTGCGTGCCGAGGTTCGCGAACTGAGCGCAGTGATCAGTAATCGCAATATAGTGAAGCGACTAGTAAAGGTATGACCATGAACAACATCGAGTCGCCGGCGGCAGAGTCACGGAACAGTTTATTGGACCGGATGAAAGGATTTTTTTCTACGGAGTCGGCTCCTGGAGTATTGCTGTTTATCGCTGCAGTGCTGGCGATGGTGGTGGCCAATTCTTCGCTCGCGGCCGGCTACCGGGGATTTCTGGACATTCCCATCGTGTTCAGCGCCGGCAGTTTCGTCATCGCCAAACCGCTGCTGCTTTGGGTCAATGACGGGCTGATGGCGCTGTTTTTCCTGTTGGTCGGGCTCGAACTCAAACGTGAACTGCTGGAGGGTGAGCTCTCGGACATCCGGCAGGCGTTGTTTCCGGTTGCCGCCGCAATCGGCGGTATCGCCGGTCCGGCGCTGATTTATGCGGGCATGAATGCAGGTGATGAAATTGCCATGCGCGGCTGGGCAATTCCGGCGGCCACTGATATCGCTTTTGCCCTTGGGGTGATCGCACTGCTCGGCGACAGAATTCCAAGGGGGCTCAAAGTATTCCTGCTGACCGTCGCCATTGTCGACGATGTGGGTGCAATCATCATCATTGCATTGTTTTATTCGACCACACCGCCCGTCATCACCCTGGTGGTTGCCGGAGCGGCGCTTGCAGTGCTGGTATTGATGAACAGGACCGGCGTCCGCTATATCTCTCCGTATCTGCTTGTCGGCCTCGTGTTGTGGGTTGCGGTGCTCAAGTCGGGTGTGCATGCCACGCTGGCCGGCGTGCTGCTGGCGCTGACAATACCCCTGCGCGATGAAGGCGGCGGAAAAACCTCGCTTTCGCGTCAGCTCGAACACGATCTTCACGTGCCAGTGGTATTCGCTGTGCTGCCGCTGTTTGCCTTCGCCAATGCCGGGGTGTCGTTTGAAGGCATGTCGCTGCAGGATTTCGGGCATTCGATCACCCTCGGAATCGCCGTGGGTCTGTTCTTGGGCAAGCAACTCGGTGTCATGAGTGTTGCTGTCCTGCTGATCGCGCTGCGTCTTGCGCGACTCCCGCAAGGCGCCACCTGGGCGAGTTTTTACGGCATTGCGGTGATCACGGGTATCGGCTTCACCATGAGCCTGTTTATCGGCGGGCTGGCATTCAAGGAAAATGCGGCCGAGCTGGCTGTGGACGAGCGTGTCGGCATCCTGCTCGGCTCGGCGGTATCAGCCATTATCGGCTATCTGGTGCTGCGATTTGCCACATCCGGCAAGACGGCGGTAGTTGAAAAATCGCACGACCCCGCCTGGTGAAGACCTAGAAGCGCGGCTTGCGGGAGGCTTTTTTGTAGCGTTTGATGCCTTCGGTGATTTCCCCCTTGGCTTCTTCGGCGCCGACCCAGCCGATCACCTTGACCCACTTTCCGGGCTCGAGATCCTTGTAATGCTCAAAAAAATGCGAAATCTGCGCGAGCGTACTGGCCGGCAGATCCCGTGGTGACTGGATTTTTGAATATAGGGGTGTCAGCTTGTCGATCGGTGCGGCCAGGATTTTGGTGTCGTCGCCGGCTTCGTCCTCCATTTTGAGCATGCCTACGGGGCGGCAGCGCACGACCACGCCGGTAATCAGCGGCACCGGGGACAACACCAGCACGTCGACCGGATCACCATCCCCTGAAAGGGTGTGGGGAACATAGCCGTAGTTGCACGGATAGCGCATTGAAGTCGACATGAAGCGGTCGACGAACATGGCGCCGGTTGTTTTTTCCATTTCATACTTGATCGGTTCGGCATGCATCGGGATTTCAATGATGACATTGAAATCGTTGGGTACATCGAATCCTGAGTTGACTCTGTCCAGATTCACGGCGAATTCCCCTAGGGATGGATGTCCGCATTATAGCGTTGCTGCCTGCCACTGCAGGGCGTACATGCTAGGATTGCGGCTCGATTAATCAGGGAGCGTTTCATGAAACTGTATATCACTTCGACCTCCGGTAATGCCTGGAAAGTGCGCCTGTTGCTTTCGATGCTCAAGTTGCCGTTTGAGACTGTTGTGCTTGATACCGACAAGAAGGAGCACAAGACGCCTGAGTTCCTCAAGCTGAATCCGCGCGGCCAGGTGCCGGTGCTGGTAGACGGCGACCAGGTATTCTGGGATTCAACAGCCTGCCTGGTTTACCTGGCGCGCAAATACGGTGGAGAACAGTGGCTGCCGACAGATGCCGTCGGCATGGCTGAAGTGCAGCAATGGCTGGCCTTGTCGAACAATGAACTGCATTATGGCCTGCAGTGGGCGCGAGGCAAGAAGATCGGTATCCGCAGCATCGGAGATTACGAGGAGTATGCGACCTACGGCCGCAACGGCCTGGCTGTGCTGGAAGGTCGATTGAAATCAAACCAGTGGCTGGCCTGTGGCCGGCCGACCATCGCGGATCTGGCCTGCTACTGCTACACCTCGGTGTCACCGGAGGGTGGTTTTGACATGAACGCACACCCGTCGGTTGCGGCATGGCTCAAGCGAGTTGAAGCGCTGCCGGGCTGGCTCAAGCGCGTCTGAAGCGGCCATGTTGAAACGGTTTCGCCTCGGTCATGCCGGTGCCGCCGACTGGCGTACCGCGGCGGATGCCTGTATCGCGCAGCTGGGAGCCAATCCGGGCAATCTGGGTTTTCTGTACGTCACGGATCTGTTTGCCGGCGCGCTGCCTGAAATCCATCGTTACGTCGCGGACCGGACCGGTGTTGCACACTGGACCGGGACCGTCGGCATCGGTGTTTGCGCCACCGGCATGGAGTATCTCGACCGGCCGGGGATGGTGATACTTGCCGGTGAATTCCAGGAAGATAGTTTTTGCGTGTTCGGCGCGGATTCGTCAACGCCGGAGATCGAGGATCTCGAATGCGGCGGTGCGCCGGCAAGCATTGCCGTTGTGCATGGCGATCCCTTGCGCGGCGACATTGCGCAACACATCCAGCATCTGGCCTTGTGCACCGAGACCGGTTTTCTGATGGGCGGGCTCGCCAGTTCCCGCCACGGCTACCATTTTCTGGCGGACGGGCCGGCGGCAGGTGCTTTGTCCGGCGTCGCTTTTTCCGATGCCGTGACCGTGGCGACGCGGCTGACCCAGGGCTGCTCGCCGCTGCGCAGTGGCCATGAAATTTCCGGCGCCCAGAACAATATCGTTCTTGAACTTGACGGGCGTCCGGCGCTGGATGTGCTGCGAGAGGATGTCGGGCTCGAAGAAAATGAAGAGCTGTCTCGCCTGGGCGGACAGATTTTTGTCGGTCTGTCGGTGGCTGGCAGCGACACTTCCGAATACGTCCTGCGCAACCTGATCGGCATTGATCCCGGCAACCGGCTGATTGCCATCGGCGATCTGGCGGAAAAAGGCCAGCGCCTGCGTTTTTTCCGGCGCGACCATGACACGGCACGCGCCGACATGGGGCGCATGCTCGACAGCATCAAGGAAGGCTTGTACACCACGCCGCGGGGTGCGCTGTATTATTCCTGCCTCGGCCGCGGCGGTGCTTTGCTCGGCGGGGAGTCAGAAGAGCTGCGCATGATCCAGTCGGCACTCGGCGATGTGCCGCTGGCCGGGTTCTTCGGCAATGGCGAAATTTCCCACAACAGGCTCTATGGCTATACTGGGGTACTGACGCTGTTTCTCTGAACAGTGCTTTTTGCGGAGCGGCCATGCCTTTTGAACGCATCCTGTCCGAACTGAATCTGAGCTGGCTGGATGTCGCGGCCTTTGTATCGTTTTTTCTGGCCTGGTCCGGCTATGTCTGGTTTGCGCTGTGGCGCGCCAAGTCGGTGCCGTCTTTGCACAGCAGCATGGATCATTACCGCCGCCTGTGGATGCTGCGCATGATTGATCGCGACAACCGCATGGTCGACGTCAACATCATGCGCAACCTGACGCGCAGCTCGCAGTTCTTCGCCTCGACCACGATGCTGATTCTCGGTGCGCTGATCGCGCTGCTCGGTTACGTGCAGCAGGCGATGGATGTGGTGTCGGGGTTGCCGTTTACGGTTAAGGCTTCGCAGCGTCTGCTCGAGATCAAGGTAGTGTTGCTGGTGGTGATTTTTGTTTACGCTTTTTTCAAGTTCACCTGGGCCATCCGCCAGCTCGGTTTCTGCGCCACGCTGGTTGGCGCTGCGCCCAAGCCGCCGAAGGATAATCCCGAGCAATATGCCTCCGATATCGACCGCATCGCTGCGGTCACGTCCTACGCAGGGACCACCTTCAATGACGGCCTGCGTTCCTTCTATTTTGCGCTGGCGGCGATGGCTTGGTTCCTGCACCCGTACCTGATGCTGCTGGCGACAGTGTGGGTGGTGTGGATTCTCTACCGTCGCGAGTTTGAGTCGCGCACGCTTAAGGCGCTGGCGGACCGCGGCGCCTGAATGTTTCCAAATAAACCATAAAAAAACGGCCGGGTAAGCCCCGGCCGTTTTACTGGCGCTTTGCTGATTACAGCAGCGGCACGATCAGCAACGCCACGATGTTAATGATCTTGATCAAGGGGTTGATCGCGGGGCCGGCCGTATCCTTGTAGGGATCGCCAACGGTATCGCCGGTGACAGCAGCCTTGTGGGCTTCGGAACCTTTGCCGCCGTGGTTGCCGTCCTCAATGTATTTCTTGGCGTTATCCCACGCACCGCCGCCCGTGCACATGGAGATGGCGACGAACAGGCCGGTGACGATGGTGCCCATCAGCATGCCGCCGAGCGCCTGGATGCCGGCTTCCTTGCCCATCAGCGCACCGACTATGAAGGCCACGGCAACCGGTGCCAGCACCGGCAGCAGCGACGGGGCGATCATTTCCTTGATTGCCGCACGGGTCAGCATGTCCACTGCGCGTGAATAATCGGGCTTGGCGGTGCCTTCCATGATGCCGGCGATTTCCTTGAACTGACGGCGCACTTCGACGACCACTGAACCTGCGGCGCGGCCGACGGCTTCCATCGCCATCG
>JAURHM010000042.1 GCA_030833315.1 Burkholderiales bacterium | reverse complement strand
TCATTCCGTTTGCGTTCTACGAGGCGGCCGCCAATCTGCTGACCAACGCGGCGCTTGACCCGTTCGGCAAGATTCCGGAATTCAAATACTGTGCGGTGAAAGTCATGAAAGGCGGCGAACTGACACCGCGTTCCAGTTACGGCGGCGGGCAGGTGCTGGCGAAGCTGGCCAAGGTTTAAGGCTGTAAAACACGACACCCGCAGGCGCGGGTATCCATAATTATTTTTTGTTCAGGAGAGGAACCAACATGGCACTGTCGGACATCGAAATTGCCCAGGCGGCAAAAATGGAGCGCATCAACAAGATTGCGCAGAAGCTGGGCATCCCGGAAGAGCATCTGGTGCCCTACGGTCACTACAAGACCAAAGTGTCGCTGGAATATGTCGACAGCCTGAAAGACAAAAAAGACGGCAAGCTGATCCTCGTTACGGCGATCAACCCGACTCCCGCGGGTGAAGGCAAGACCACGACGACTGTGGGCCTCGGCGATGCGCTGAATCACATCGGCAAGAAGGCGATGATCTGCCTGCGCGAGCCCTCGCTCGGTCCGGTGTTCGGCGTCAAGGGCGGTGCTGCCGGCGGCGGTTATGCCCAGGTCGTGCCGATGGAAGACATCAACCTGCACTTCACCGGCGACTTCGGCGCGATCGCGCTGGCGAACAACCTGCTCGCCGCGATGATCGATAACCACATCTCGCACGGCAACGAGCTCGGCATCGATCCGCGCCGCATCACCTGGAAGCGCGTGATGGACATGAACGACCGCGCGCTGCGCGACATCGTCGTCTCCCTGGGCGGCACCGCCAACGGTTACCCGCGTGAAGACGGCTTCGACATCGTCGTTGCTTCCGAGGTCATGGCGATTTTCTGCCTGGCGACCTCGCTGAAGGATCTGAAAGAGCGCCTCGGCAACATCGTGTTCGGCTACACCCGCGACGGCAAGGCGCTGCGCGCGCGTGACCTGAAGGCGCATGGCGCGATGACTGTGCTGCTGAAAGACCAGCTGGCACCGAATCTGGTGCAGACGCTGGAAAACAATGCGGCGTTCATCCACGGCGGCCCCTTCGCCAACATCGCCCACGGCTGCAACTCGGTGATCGCGACCAAGGCCGCCTTGAAACTGGTCGACTACGTGGTGACTGAAGCCGGTTTCGGTGCAGATCTCGGTGCCGAGAAATTTCTCGACATCAAATGCCGCAAGGCCGGCCTGAAACCCGCCGCGGCGGTGATTGTTGCCACCGTGCGCGCGCTGAAACACCACGGCGGCGTCGGCAAGGAAGACCTCAACAAGGAAAACCTGGTCGCGCTGGAAAAAGGCCTGGTCAACCTCGAGCGTCACGTCCACAACGTCAAGAACGTCTACAACATTCCCTGCGTGGTGTCGGTCAACCGGTTCACCGCCGATACCAAGGCCGAGATGGATCTGCTCACCGACCGCATCGCCAAGCTGGGCGCGCGCGTTGTCGTGGCGAACCATTGGGGCGAGGGCGGCAAGGGCGCGGCCGAACTGGCCAACATCGTGGTCGAGTTGTGTGAGCAGAAGTCGAGCCCGACCTTTGTTTACGAAGACAGCGATCCGCTGTGGGAAAAGATGAAAAAGATCGCGACCAAGGTCTATGGTGCGGCCGATATTTCCGCCGATTCCAAGGTGCGCAACCGCATCAAGGAACTGCAGGAAGCCGGTTACGGCCATTACCCGGTGTGCGTGGCAAAAACCCAGTCGTCGTTCTCGACCGATGCCAGCGTGCGCGGTGCGCCCAGCGGGCACATGGTGAACGTCCGTGAAGTGCGGCTTGCTGCCGGCGCGGAATTCATCGTGATGATCTGCGGTGACATCATGACCATGCCGGGACTGCCCAAAGTCCCGTCGTCGGAGAAAATTGACCTGACGGATGACGGCAAGGTGATCGGGTTGTTCTGATCGAAAAGGCGCGGCATTGACGGGCCCGAATTCAGGGCCTTTATTGACGCGCCTGAAGAGGGCGTGGTAAAACGCGGGCGCGCATTCCCATGATTGGTTAGGGATTGTTGCTCCAAAGGGGAGTAGCTACGGCGGCAATAAAATCAACAAGCCGCTGCGGTATGGTCGTCATCACGGGAGTCCGGCGCCAGTCGGGTCCCCGGCCATACCGGCAATGTGTCATTGCAAGCGAGACCTTTGCCTAGACGACGTATCTGCAGGCAACTGCAGCGTGTTCTGAGGTAAAGGCCGGGTTGCATGAATTGCTGAATGCTCCCGGCATGCGGTCCTTGAGGCCAAGGGAGTGTGCATGCATCAGATTCAAGCAGGACGGAATGTCCGGCGGCCGGCCATTTTGTGTGCTGGCTTGCTGCTTTCAGCATTGTCCGGTTTTGCCGCTGCTGCAGAATCGCCGGCGGTATTCGGTATTCCCCTCGATTTCATCCTCTTTGGGATGACTTTGCTCGGTGTTGCGCTGTTTCATAAATACACGCTCCAGGTCGCCCTCACCGGGCTGATCATTATTGCGCTGTACAAGGTCGGCTTTACAGGATTCAAAACCGGCGACGGTATCGGCGGGCTGATCCAGCATCTCTTCCATGAGTGGGTGATCATCGTCAACCTGTTCTGCCTGCTGGTGGGTTTTGCATTGTTGTCGAACCATTTCGAACGCAGCCATTTGCCGCTGGTGGTACCCCGTTTCCTGCCCGACGACTGGAAGGGCGCTTTCGCATTGCTCGTGATGGTATGGTTGATGTCGGGTTTCCTCGATAATATTGCAGCGGCACTCATCGGCGGTACATTGGCGGGGACGCTCTTTAATAGAAAGGTGCATATCGGGTATCTGGCCGCGATTGTTGCGGCCTCGAATGCCGGTGGTGCCGGCAGCGTAGTGGGTGATACCACAACCACGATGATGTGGCTGGACGGTGTCGATCCCCGCGATGTGTTGCATGCCTATGTGGCGGCTGCGGCGGCAATGGTTGTCCTCGGCATCCCCGCTTCACTGCTGCAGCAGAAGTTTTCGCCGATCGTCAAGCATGAGGGTCGCCATGCACCGGTCGATTGGGCGCGGGTCGTCATTGTCGGTTTGATACTTGCCGCAGCCATTGCCACCAACGTCACTATCAATCTTGAATTCAACCACTTGTCCCATGTGTTTCCGTTCATCGGCGTAGCAGTCTGGGTGGTCATTCTGGCCTGCGTGCCCTGGCGCAAACCGCAGTGGGACCTGATCCCGGAGGCGGCCAAGGGCAGCATATTCCTGCTGTCGCTGGTGCTGTGCGCGTCGATGATGCCAGTGGAAAAGTTGCCGCCGGCATCCTGGCAGTCGGCATTCGGCCTTGGTTTCATTTCATCGGTATTCGACAACATCCCGCTGACCGCACTGGCGCTGAAGCAGGGTGGTTACGACTGGGGTGTGCTGGCCTATGCCGTGGGTTTCGGTGGTTCGATGATCTGGTTTGGTTCCAGTGCCGGCGTGGCGCTGTCCAATATGTATCCGGAGGCGCGTTCGGTCGGACTGTGGTTGCGCCACGGCTGGTTTGTACCGGTTGCCTATGTGGTAGGATTTTTCGTAATGCTGGGTCTGATGGGCTGGGAGCCGCACGAACGGCACAAACCCGCTCCTGCCGGCGCTTCGATATCGGTCCCGGCGCCGCAGATTGCAGCACGCGCAGCAAAACCCTGATTTCTTAATCAATTACCAAAAGAGATATTTCCATGGAAGCGATGCAATGGCTAACGCTGATCGTCTTTGCGCTGACGATCGTGGTGGTGATCACCAATGTAATAGACGGTACGCTGGCGGCGCTGATCGGCGTTGCCGTGATGTGCTGGATGGGCATCATGACCGAGACCGAAGCCTTCAAGTTTGTCGACTGGAACGTGATGGCGATCCTGGTCGGCATCTGGATCATTGCCGGGCACTTCGGCAAGTCCGGTGTGCCAAGCTGGTTGTCGATCCAGGCCTTGAAACTTTCGGGTGGACGCCCCGGACTTCTGGTGATGATCCTGACCTTCCTCGCCGGCGTCATTTCAATGTTTGTCGACAACGTGGTGACCATCCTGATGATGGCCCCGGTGGCGCTGCCGCTGGCGCGGGCGATGAAACTGTCACCAGTCCCGGTGATCCTGATGATCGGTTTTGGCGCCAACTTCATGGGCACGGCGCTGTTAATCGGTGACCTGCCGCCGCAGATGCTGCACAGCGTCGCCGGCGCCGAGTTCTGGGATTTCTTCTGGCAGCACGGCAAACCGTCTTCGTTCCCGATCCTGATGGTGACGTTTGTGATCACCCTCGCCGCGATGTGGTTCTACGGTTTCCGCGGGCACAAGCGTGTTGCCGATCTGGACAGTCTCGGTCTTTCGGCCAAAATCGAAAATCCGCTGTTTGCGACAGTGGTCGTGGTCTGGTTCATCGGCACTGTGGTGGCGATGTCGATGCGCGAATACATCGGCGTGCAGCTCGGTTTCATTTCGATGACCGGTGCGATTTCGCTGGTGCTGGTGCTGGCGCTGCTCGGCGACCGCGTCAAGGAGGCCGACAGCTTCGAGGAGAGCGTGCAGGAACTCGACTGGCGCGCGATCTTTTTCTACGTCGCATTGTTCGCGCTGGTCGGCGGCCTCGAGAAAAGCCATATCCTTGACTTGCTGGCTAACCAGATCAAGCCGATTTTCCTGGAAAACTATGCTCTGGGAGCAACGCTGCTCTACTGGATTACCGTGCCCATCGTCGGTATTGTCGAACACGACGCCTACATCCTGACCTTCCTGCGTACCATCAAGGACATGGGCGCGAGCGGCATCGAGCCGTGGCCGCTCTACTGGATGCTGCTGTGGTCTGGTACGCTGGGCAGCAACCTGACGGTGGCCGGTGCGCCGGCACTGTATGTGGCGCTGTCGCTAGGCGAGAAAGAGGAGGGACGCAAGGTTTCATTGCGCGAATTCCTGGCCTGGAGCGTGCCTTTTACCATCGTCTGTTCAGTAGTCTGTTATGTGATCGGCATGCTGGTCTGGGTGCTGCCCTACGTGAAATGAGGTGATGAACATGTTCAAGAACATCCTGGTACCGACTGACGGCTCTGCGCTGTCCCGTTCCGCAATCGCGGCCGCCGTCAAACTGGCGAAAACCATTGGCGCCAAAGTGACCGCGGTTTATGCCGCGCCGCCGGCGACCCCGCTGGTCTACAAAAGCCTTCTGCCGGTGGGGTACGGCACATCGATCGAGCATGCCGCGGCGATCCGCAAGTCCGCCGAACTTTATCTGGGGGTTGTCGAGAAAGCCGCCAAGGCGGCGAAAGTCCCGTACAAGCTGATCAACTTCACCAGTGATTTTCCGGCGGATGTGATTCTGGCCACGGCGAAAAAGGAAAAATGCGACATGATTTTCATCGCTTCGCACGGCCAGCGCGGCCTGACGCGGGCGCTGCTGGGCAGTCAGACGCAGAAAGTCATTACCGGGTCGAAAGTCCCGGTGCTCGTGCATCGCTGATTAACGGATGCCGCCAGACGCGTCATCCGTCGGGCGAGGTTTTTAAATATCTGTATTTATTGGTTTTTTTGGTGTGGTGGTGTGGTTATCATCCGGCGGCGGACCCGCCCGCCGGATGCCTTCCGGATGTTCAATCAATAATCCCTTAGAGACGTGTTCCCGAGCGGGCGGATATACTCGTTTCTTGATTGCGGTCAATTCTTTCGCCGCGCTTTATGCGGAAGAATGTCGCGCACGACGTTCCAATAAGTTGGGCCGCGTTCAAGTTCGCGGAGAATAACTCAGCAAGCCCGTCGTTCAATCGTAACAAGGAGGAGTGATATGAATATTCAGCGAGCATTGGCGCGCGGCATACTGCCGCTCTTGGCAGCGTTTGGTCTGGTGTCGGTTGCGGCCCCCGCGGCAGCATGGGAGCCGACCAAGCCGGTTGAGTTCATCATCCCCGCCGGTACCGGTGGCGGAGCCGACCAGATGGCCCGGTTGATCCAGGGCATCGTGGCCAAACACAATCTGATGAAGCAGGCCCTGATCCCCGTGAACAAATCGGGTGGTGCCGGTGCCGAAGGTTTCCTCGAGGTCAAGGCGGCCAAGGGCGATCCGCACAAGATCATCATCACGCTGTCCAACCTGTTCACTACACCGATGGCCACCGGTGTTCCTTTCAACTGGAAGGATCTGACCCCGGTGGCGATGCTGTCGCTCGACAACTTCGTGCTGTGGGTGAATGCTGAAGATCCCTACAAATCGGCCAAGGAATTCCTGGATGCCGTGAAAAAGGCCGGTCCGAACACTTTCAAGATGGGCGGCACCGGCGCGAAGCAGGAAGACCAGATCCTGACGGTTGCGATCGAAAAAGCCGCCGGGGTCAAATTCACCTACATTCCCTTCAAGGGCGGCGGTGCAGTGGCGACGCAGTTGGTGGGCAAACATATCAATGCGACGGTCAATAACCCGATCGAAGCGGTAGCCCAGTGGCGTGCCGGCAAGCTGCGTGCGCTCTGCGTGTTTGATGACGAGCGCATGCCCTACAAGACCAAGGTCACGGATACGCAGTCCTGGTATGACGTGCCGACCTGCAAGGAGGCCGGTATATCGACGGAATACGTGATGCTGCGCGGGATTTTCATGCCGGCGGGTGTTGCGCCTGAAGTCGTGAATTTCTACGTCGAGCTTTTCAACAAGGTTCGTGCGACGCCGGAGTGGAAGAAGTTCATGGAGGAAGGTGCGTTCAACCAGACCTACCTGACCGGCAAGCCCTATGCGGACTGGGTGAGCAAGGCCGAAGTCCTGCACCGGGACCTGATGAAAGAAGCGGGTTTCCTCGCGAAACCCTGATGATTCTCAGGCGGGGAACCGGATGTTATTCATCCGGTTCCCCGCCTGACGCTACGGGTTTCAGCGCTGTAATCCTTTTATTCTGAAACAAAAACGCCAATGACTGAAAAACAAGATTCCGACGAGGGCGCAAGCGCAGGCTTGTCTATGCGCAGTGCGGAAGTTGTGGTGGCCCTGTTCATGCTCGGGCTGGGGGCGCTGGTTATTTTCGACAGTGTGCGTCTGGGCTGGGGCTGGGGGACGGAAGGACCGGAGGCGGGCTACTTTCCCTTTTATATCGGCGCGATGATCTGCATCGGCTCCCTGGTCACCCTGTTCCAGGTCCTGCTGGGGGAGCAAATCAAAGGGTTAGCCGTTAAATGGATCGTGCGTGCTAAGCCAGCTCGCCTGCATCATGACCGCCGCAAAGACCACGAGGTATTCGTTGAATGGAGCGCGCTGCGCCTGGTGCTGCAGGTGCTGCTGCCGGCTGCGGTGTATGTGCTGGGCATCCAGCTGATCGGCATTTATGTGGCCTCCGCCGCCTACATTGCCGTGTTCATGGTCTGGCTCGGCAAATACGGATGGACGCGTGGCCTCATTGTCGGCGTCGGTGTCAGTGCGGTCACTTTCGCGATGTTCGAAATCTGGTTCCAGGTGCCGCTGTTCAAGGGCGAATTCAATCCGCTGAGCCTGATCGGCTACTGACGGCACCAAAAGACTGACCTAGGGGAGCTGATACCTTGGAAGAAATCAATGCCCTGTTTCACGGGTTCTCGGTTGCGCTGACGCCGTTCAACCTGTTGCTGATGTTCATCGGGGTCACGCTGGGTGTGCTGATCGGCGTGCTGCCCGGTCTGGGCGGCGCCAATGGTATCGCGATTCTTTTGCCGCTCACCTTCACCATGCCGCCGACGTCGGCGGTGATCATGCTGTCGTGTATTTACTGGGGTGCGCTGTTCGGCGGCGCGATCACGTCCATCCTGTTCAATATTCCCGGTGAGCCGTGGTCGGTGGCAACCACATTTGATGGCTATCCGATGGCCCAGCAGGGCAAGGCCGGTGAGGCGCTGACCACGGCATTCACGTCGTCCTTTATCGGCGCCTTCTTTGCCATCGTGATGATCACTTTCCTGGCGCCGCTGGTGGCGAAGTTTGCGCTGCAGTTCGGTCCCCCGGAGTTTTTTGCGGTGTTTTTCCTGACCTTCTGCAGTTTCATCGGCATGGGCAAGGAGCCCCCGTTCAAGATTCTGGTGGCGATGATGCTCGGCTTCGCGCTGGCGGCTGTCGGCATCGATACCGTGACCGGCCAGCTGCGGCTGATTTTCGGCTGGCACGAGCTGATGCGCGGCTTCGACTTCCTGATCGCGGTCATCGGCCTGTTCGGTATCGGCGAAATCCTGCTGTCGATGGAAGAAGGGCTGTCGTTCTCCGGCCGCACGGCAAAGATCAATACGCGTATTGTCATCGAGACCTGGAAAAAACTGCCGAAATACTGGATGACCTCGCTGCGCAGCTGCGTCATTGGCTGCTGGATGGGCATCACGCCCGGTGGTGCGACGCCGGCTTCCTTCATGAGTTACGGCATTGCCAAGCGCATGTCACCCGACGGCGCCAAATTCGGCACCGGGCAGGCCGAGGGAGTGATCGCGCCGGAAACCGCTGCGCATGCGGCCGGCACTGCTGCGCTGCTGCCGATGCTGTCACTGGGCATTCCCGGCTCGCCGACCGCCGCCGTGCTGCTCGGCGGCCTGCTGATCTGGGGCCTGCAGCCCGGTCCGCTGCTGTTCGTCGAGCAGAAGGATTTTGTCTGGGGCCTGATTGCCAGCATGTATCTCGGCAACATCGCCGGCCTGATCATCGTGCTGACCTGCGTGCCGCTGTTTGCGGCGATCCTGCGGGTGCCATTCTCGATCATCGCGCCGGTGATTGTTGTGATCTGCGCCATCGGTGCCTACACCGTTCACAACGCGATGCTCGATATCTGGCTGATGCTGCTGTTCGGTGTGATGGGCTACGCGTTCAAGAAGCTGTCCTACCCGCTGGCGCCACTGGTGCTGGCCCTGGTGCTTGGCGATCAGGCCGAGGGTGCCTTCCGTCAGGCGATGCTGATGTCGCAGGGCGACATGCGCATCTTTTTCTCGAACTGGCTGGTCGGCAGCATCATGGGACTTGGCTTGCTGATGCTGGTGTGGCCGGTGCTGGGCAAGCTGGTGGCCCAGTTGCGCAAGAGCGCAGCCTGATCCGCTTCCAATAAAAAACCCCCGGTCAGGGCGAATGCCCGAACCGGGGGTTTTTGTTTCGGGGCTTATCTTTTGTAATTATTTCTTTTTCGCAGCGCTCGGATTCAGGCTGGTGATACGGCCGCTTTCCGTGCCCGCGGTTTCGTCGATGACGGCATTGACCAGTGTCGGCTTGCGCGAACGCACGGCTTCTTCCACGGCCTTGCGTAGTTCTTCAGGCGTTTTGGCATAGACGCCGACGCCGCCGAAGGCTTCCATCATCTTGTCGTAACGTGCGTCCTTCACGAACACGGTCGGCGCGACGTCGGGGCCGCCGGTCGGATTGACGTCGGTGCCTTTGTAAACGCCGTTGTTATTCATCACCACCACGCAGACCGGCAGGTTGTAGCGGCAGATGGTCTCGACTTCCATGCCCGAGAAACCGAAGGCGCTGTCGCCTTCCACAGCAATGACCGGCTTGCCGCTGACCACGGCGGCGGCAACGGCAAAGCCCATGCCGATGCCCATCACGCCCCAGGTGCCGACGTCGAGGCGCTTGCGCGGCTTGTACATGTCGACAATGCTGCGGGTGAAGTCCAGCGCGTTGGCGCCTTCATTGACCAGCATCGCGTCCGGGTTGTTTTTGATGATGTCGCGCATCACGTTCAGCGCGCTGTGGAAATTCATCGGGCTCGGATTTTTCGCCAGGGTCTCGCCCATCTTGGCGATGTTCTTGCTCTTGCGCTCGTCAATCGCCCCCAGCCAGTCGCCTGAAGGCTGCGGCCAGCCGGCACCCGCGGCCTTGATGCCGCCAAGCATCGCAGCGACGCAGGAGCCGATATCACCGACCACCGGCGCGTCAATGCGCACATTGCTGTCGGCTTCCTGCGGCGAGATATCGACCTGGATGTATTTCTGTCCGCCCCAGGCCTTGTGGTCCTTGCCGCCCCAGGTCTTGCCCTTGCCGTGCGACAGCAGCCAGTTCAGGCGTGCACCGATCAGCATCACCACGTCGGCTTCCGGCAGTACATAGGAACGTGCAGCGGCTGCGGACTGTTTGTGCGTGTCCGTCAGCAGGCCCTTGGCCATCGACATCGGCAGGTAGGGGATGCCGGTTTTTTCAACCAGTGCACGGATATCGTCATCGGCTTGGGCGTAGGCAGCGCCTTTGCCGAGGATGATCAGCGGACGCTTTGCGGTTTTCAGCAGGTCCAGCGCGCGTTGCACCGCATCGGGGGCCGGGATCTGGCGCGGCGCCGGATCGACCACTTTGATCAGCGAGGCTTTGCCCGCGGCCGCGTCAATGCTCTGCGCGAACAGTTTTGCCGGCAGGTCGAGGTAGACGCCGCCCGGACGGCCAGAGACGGCGGCACGGATGGCACGTGCGACGCCGATGCCGATGTCTTCAGCGTGCAGTACGCGGTAGGCGGCTTTGCACAGCGGCTTGGCGATCGCCAGCTGGTCCATCTCTTCGTAGTCACCTTGCTGCAGGTCGACGATCTCGCGCTCGCTGGAGCCGCTGATCAGGATCATCGGGAAGCAGTTGGTGGTGGCATTGGTCAGGGCGTTGAGGCCGTTGAGGAAGCCGGGCGCGGACACGGTCAGGCAGATGCCGGGTTTTTGCGTCAGGAATCCCGCAATCGCGGCGGCGTTTCCGGCGTTTTGCTCGTGACGGAAGGAAATTACGCGCATGCCGGCGGCCTGCATCTTGCGGGTGAGGTCGGTGATCGGAATGCCGGGCAGACCGTAAATCGTGTCGATGCCATTGAGTTTCAGCGCCTCGATGACCAGGTTGAAGCCGTCGGTCATTTCTTGTGATTGCGTATCGGTCGTCATGTCGGGATGCCTCGCGTTCTTGCCGTCAATTGAACAGGGTTTCGTATGTTATGTCCGCCGCGGCGGGCCTTGCGGTGTTGCAGTATTTGCGGCAGATCCACGCCCCGGGGACGTGGCTTTAAATAGCAGGCCAACATCATAGGGGCGGGTACCGGTCCGCGCTCTTGACCCCGGTCAATTTTTGTTCTGCTGCAGTCCGGTTTGTCGCTTTAATCCGCCGGTATTGCAATGCATCAAAAAGCGGTGCCGGATGGCTGCGTTCCGGCCGGGATGCAATCAGATTTTGCCGCGCCGTTTCAGCCGGCTCAGGGTTTCCGGGGACAGATTGAGGTAGGAGGCAAGTTCTTTTTTGGGCAGGCGTTCGCTCAGTTCGGTGTTTTTGCGCATGAAGCGCTGGACGCGTCCCGGCGCGTCGAGCAGATGCAGGGTGATGGTGTGGGCCATGACTTCGCTCATCAGGCGCATCACCTCCAGCTCGAATTCACCCTTGATCCGGGCGTGGCGCTCCAGGAAGGCCGCCCACTGCAGCATCGACAGCTTGGCGGCGCGCACGCGGGTGACCGCGCGGATCGAGTAGGGCATCGGCGTTTTGAGCCGCCATGCCGCGTAGCTGGTGTCGATGTCGCTTTCCGCGGCAAAACGCAGGATCATCTCCTTGCCCTGGGCATTGGAGACGGTGCGTTTGAGGATGCCGTCGATGATGAAGTACTGCTCCATCGAATGCGTGCCCTGGTGCTCGAGCGTTTCGCCTTTGGCGTAATCGGTGATTTCCAGCAGCGGTTCGAATTCGTTCCACTGCGCCGCGCTCAGGTTTTTCAAAACCATGTTCTGCCGCAGTTGCAGGCGGATGATTTTGGACTGGGGATGCAGCGCAAGCTGGGTCATGGGCGGCAGAAACAGTGGTTGAAAGCAGAGGGTGGAATTTTATAACTATTTGTTTATTAGGTAAATTTTTGGTGTGGAATCTTGACTCCGGTCAAGGCCGACGCGATTGTCATTACCTATAGTGGCGCCCTCTCTTCCGGGTAACGCATTATGGGGGATGGGCGCGACTGCATTTAAAATTGTGCGGACGGCCTTTCCGCTGCGATCAGCGCGGCGGACATAACGGGCAGGCAGCCTTTTTTCTGCCGCAGAATTTTTTGGAGATCAAGAATGGAAGCATTAAAAGGTGTTCGGATTCTCGATATGACCCACGTGCAGGCAGGCCCGACGTGCTCCCAGCTACTGGCGTGGATGGGCGCGGATGTGATCAAGTTCGAGCCGCCGCAGGGCGATGCCACGCGCGGCCAGCTGCGTGACGTGCCGAATGCCGACAGCCTGTATTTCACCATGCTCAATTGCAACAAGCGGTCGATCACGGTGAACATGAAGAACCCGGAAGGCAAAACGGTCTTCATTGATCTCCTCAAAAAATGCGACATCATCATGGAGAACTTCGGCCCCGGCGTGCTTGACCGCTTCGGTTTCACATGGGAAAAAATCCACGAGATCAATCCGAAAATCGTCATGGGTTCGATCAAGGGTTTCGGTTCGAGCGGCCCCTACTCGGATTTCAAGGCCTACGAAAACGTTGCGCAAGCGATGGGCGGTGCAATGAGCACCACCGGCGTACCCGACGGTGCTCCTTTCGTCACCGGCGCGCAGATTGGCGATTCCGGCACCGGCCTGCATCTGGCGATCGGCCTGCTGGCCGCCTTGCACCAGGCCAACCGTACCGGCCAGGGCCAGTATGTCGAAGTGGCGATGATGGACGGCGTGATGAATCTGTGCCGTGTGAAGTGGCGCGACCACCAGCGTCTGACCCGCGGCGATCTGCCCGAATATTCTGTGCCGACCTACAAGGGCATGGGCGAGACGCCGCGTGCGGGCAATGACTCCGGCGGTGGCCAGCTCGGCAATGCCATCCACTGCAAACCGCATGGCGCCAACGACTGGCTGTACATCGTCGTTCAGGAGGCAGTCTGGGATGCGCTGGCCAAACGTATCGGCCCGGATGTCGGTGTGCCCGACCTCGCGAGCGATGCGCGTTTTGCCACCATCGGCGAGCGCCGCAAGAATCAGCAGTTGATGTGGACACTGATCAACAAATTCGCGGAGAAGTTCACCAAGCGCGAGTTCATGGCCATTCTCAATCCGCTGGATGTGCCCTGCGGCCCGATCATGTCGACGGAAGACCTTGCCAATGATGAACACGTGCGCGGCCGCGAGATGTATGTCGAGCTTGATCATCCGCAGCGAGGCAAGTGGTATAACGTCGGCATGCCGATCAAGCTGTCGGCATCTCCGGCAGTGATCAGGCGTTCACCGCTGCTCGGCGAACATACCGACGAAGTGCTGAAGGATGTGCTCGGCTACGACGGTACCGCCATCGAGAAGCTGAAGACCGCAGGTGCGTTCAGCCTGCCGCCGAAGAAAAAATAAGCGCCAGCCCACACGGGTCTGACGACACTCATCAAAGGATTGAACATGAAAATTGCAATCATCGGACAGCAGGATTTCGGCAAGGAAGTGCTCGAGGCGTTCCTCGCGCGCAAGGATGAGGTGGCCGGAGTGTTCTGTGCCCCGGAGAAACCGGGCGCGAAAGCCGATCCGCTGCGTACCGCTGCGGAAGCGCACGGCCTGAAAGTGTTCCAGTTTCCGTCGCTGCGCGTGCCGGAAGCGCATGACGCGCTGAAGTCGCTCAATGTCGATATCGGCGTGATGGCCTATGTGCTGCAGTTCGCGCCGGACACCTTCGTTCATCTGCCGCGTCTGGGCATGATCCAGTACCACCCGTCGGTGCTGCCGAAATACCGCGGCCCGTCGTCGATCAACTGGCCGATCATCCGCGGTGACACACAGACCGGCCTGACCATTTTCCGTCCCAACGAAGGCCTCGACGAAGGTCCGGTGATCCTGCAGAAGACCTGCGATATCGGTCCCGACGAGACTATCGGTGAGGTTTATTTCAACAAACTGTTCCCGATGGGCGTCAAGGCCATGCTGGAAGCGGCGGATCTGGTCTTTGCCGGAAAACACACGGAGACGGTACAGGACGAGTCGCAGGCCAGTTACGAAGGCTGGTGCCGCGCCGGCGAGGCGCACATTCAGTGGGCCAACCATGTCGATTTTGTCTACAACCTGATTCGAGGCACCAATCCGGCCCCCGGCGCCTGGACCACATTGAACGGCAAGAAAGTGCAGATTTTTGACGCACGCAAACAGCCGTTCCACCGCTTTGCCGACGTCGTCGGCAAGATCGGCGAAGTAGCCGAAGTGACTGAGGGCAGTTTCAAGGTCACCGCCCAGGGCGGTTTCATCGAAGTGCTGCGCGCGCGCGGCGAAGACGGCAAGAAGCTGTCGGGCGGTGAATTCGCGCGTGCGAACGGACTGGCGAAAGGTGCCTTGCTCGGAACCTGACGTATATCGTTTAACCCTGATCCAAACCGGCTCAAGGCCACGCTTTGGCGTGGCCTTTTTTATTTCTGGAATAACCTATGTTTTTATTGAATTTTTAATTTTTCCACGACCGTGAAATCGCCGGGATCGTTGGTTTTTGCTGACGTTTGTCGGTCTGGCGAGACCGACGGTCGGAGAAGTCCGGATAATGTGTGATGTTTTGCACTAAGTCCTTAAAAAAACAAAACTTTCGGGGTTGAGTATCGTAAGATCTTCGAAATTCCGTCGTTAAGCCATTCAGCAGAAACATAAAAACA
This sequence comes from Burkholderiales bacterium, assembly GCA_030833315.1. Lineage (GTDB taxonomy): Bacteria > Pseudomonadota > Gammaproteobacteria > Burkholderiales > SG8-41. The sequence goes on along the minus strand of JAURHM010000042.1, from coordinate 13,621 downwards.
ACGCGGATCGGGATGCATTAAGGGATGAAAAAGCTTAGCTTCTGGAAGGCCGACTGGTTCCTCGGGCTCTTGGTCACCGTCGTGATGCTGATTGCGGCGCGGGGAAATCTGATCCAGAGCCTGGAACGCAAGGCTTACGATCTCGGGGTCAAAGCCGCGTCACGGACACCATCCGACCGCATCGCCATCATCGCTATTGATGATGCCGGCATTGCCCGCGTCACCGACTCGTCCAGGACCAAGACCGGCGTGGTGCTGGGCACGCCCTCGTACATGTTGCCCGAGCAGTTGGCCGGCAAAAAGGTCGAGGGCCGTTTGGATCTGTTTTCGCTGGGTTTCACGTTGTACCAGATGCTCAGCGGCAGCCTGCCGTTCACCGGCGACTCGATGGTGCAACTCATGTTCAAGATTGCCAATGAGCCGCACGCCGACATCCGCACCGTAAACCCGGCGCTGCCGACCTGCGTCGCCGCTGTCATCAGCAAGTCACCGGCCAAGGATCCGGATTATCGTTACCAGACCGGATAACAGATGGCAAAAGCCAACCGTCTGTACCTTGGAACCATGAACGCACCAGCCAAGCCGGCTGCTGCGGTATCCTGAGGCCCTTTATGGCTGACTTATCCAACATGCTTGAAATTACCACCGCCACCCATTCCGGAATGGTTCGTTCGCACAACGAAGACAGCATTGCCGCCGATGCTGCCGTCGGGCTTGCGGTATTGGCCGACGGTATGGGCGGTTACAACGCCGGTGAAGTCGCCAGCGGCATAGCGGTTGCGATGATCAGCGCCGAGCTGAAAAAAGCGCTCGCTTCGATCACCGGCGATCTTGATGTTTCTACCGCGGAAAAACTGGTCGGCGAACACGCAGTTCGCGCCAACAACGCGATTTTCCAGGCTTCGCAAAGCCAGCCGCAATACGCCGGCATGGGCACGACGCTGGTTGTTGCGCTCTGGCACGATGATTACATGATCGTCGGGCATATCGGCGACTCCCGGCTGTATCGGATGCGTGGCAGCAAGCTCGAGCAGGTGACTCGGGACCATTCCCTGCTCCAGGAGCAGATCGACAGCGGTCTGATCACCAAAGAGCAGGCGCGGCATTCGCAGAACAAGAATCTGGTGACCCGGGCGGTCGGCATCGATCCGGAAGTCGACGCCGAGGTTCACAGCTATCCGGTGCAAGCAGGGGATATTTACCTGCTGTGTTCGGACGGTTTGAATGACATGGTGACCGACGAAGATATGGAATTGACGCTGTCCTCGCTGCAGGCCAATCTTCCGCTGGCGGCGGAGCAACTGGTGCAGCTGGCGAACGATAATGGCGGTCGGGACAATGTTTCGGTTATTCTGGTGCGTGTGCTCAAGAATTTCCCGGTCCGCAGCGGTTTGGTGGACAGGCTGAAGTCCTGGTTCAGATAAGCAACGGGGATGACACTATGGCGAAGTTGATACTTTCTCTCGAAGGCTCGGTAATCCGTGAGGTGCCGCTCGACAAGGAGCGCATCATGATCGGTCGCAAGCCATCCAACGAAATCCAGATCGAGAATCTTGCGGTCAGCGGCGAGCATGCCTGCATCGTGACGATTCTCAACGACTCGTTCCTCGAGGACATGGGTTCGACCAACGGCACACTGGTCAACGGCAATCCGATCAAGAAACACATCCTGCAGAACAACGATGTGATCGAAATCGGCAAATACAAGCTCAAATACATCGCCGAGGTGCCGGCACATGCCCCCGCCGAGGATTTCGAAAAAACGATGATTCTGCGGCCTGCGAAGGCCGCACCGAAGCCGGTCACCGAGCCGGCGAGGCCGTCGATGCCGCCGACCCCGAAACCGGCGATGGCGCCTGCTGCTCCTGCCGCAACTGCGGTGGCAGCCGCTATGGCGGCCAAATCCGGCGAGCCGCATATGCTGGCGGCTGTACAAATCCTCACCGGCCCCAGCGCGGGCCGTGAACTTGATCTGGTGAAGAACCTGACCACGCTCGGCAAACCGGGTTTGCAGGTCGCCGCCATCACGCGCCGCCCCCAGGGTTATTTCATTACCCATGTTGAAGGCGCCAAGTTTCCGATCATCAACGGCAAGGTGATTGATGCGCAGGCTCAGCCGCTGCATGATCACGACGTGATTGAGCTGGCCGGCGTCAAGATGGAATTCTTCATCAAGAAGTAATTAATCGCGCGCCTGCGCGGAGTGGTGCCGTCTATGCCGCCGGAGCGGCGGAGCCCCGGTTTCCCGGCCGGTGCTTCAGGGCGACGGGATTTGATGGCGTATCGGGCAGCGGCGAATCCCGCTGCTAATCTCCAAACCGCGCGACAGCGGTATTGCTATAGGACCACAGGGTGAAGAAAAATCTGAATCGCATCGTGATCGGGCTGGCCATTACCGGCTTTTTCCTGGCGCATGCGATACATCTCTTCCGTCTGCCCCTGCTCGATAATCTTGAGTCCATTGCCTACGACACCCGTTTGCGATTGACCATGCCGCGCACAGTTGATCCGCGGGTGGTCATTCTCGACATTGATGAAAAAAGTCTGCTGGAAAAGGAAAAGGGCGGCGAAGGCCGCTGGCCGTGGCCGCGCGACCGGCTGGCACTCCTGCTCGACAAGCTGTTCGACAAATACGGCATCGCCGTGGTCGGCTTCGACGTGGTATTTGCGGAGCGTGATGAATCGTCCGGCATCCGCGTGCTGGAACGTTTGAGCCAGCGCGAATTGCGCGGCGTTCCTCAATTCCAGTCAGTGCTCGACCAGGTGCGTCCGCAGCTTGAATACGACGATATTTTTGCGCGAAAAATGAAGGGGCGGGCGGTGGTTCTCGGTCACGTGTTTCTCAGTGACGATCCCGCGAATGCCAGCCGCAAGGGCATGCTGCCGCTGCCGGTGCTGCCGGAAGGTGCTTTCGGACAACGCAGGATCGGCGTGACATCGTGGAGCGGATACACTGCAAATCTGGAACGGTTGCAGAATTCTGCGGCTAGTGCGGGGCATATCAATCCGCTGCCGGACACCGACGGTATTACCCGCCGGGTACCGATCCTCGTCGAATACGGCAATGCCTACTACGAACCGTTGTCGCTGGCGATGGTGCGCGCAGTGCATGGCAATCCGCCGGTGCAGGCTGTGGTAAGCGAAGAGGGCAGTTCCACGCAATACAGCGGACTGGAGTGGGTCAAGACAGGGCCGTTTGAAATTCCCGTGGATGACCAAGCTGCGGCCCTGGTGCCATACCGCGGCGGCAAGGGCAGCTATCGCTATTACTCGCTGGTTGATGTATTGCACGAACGGATTCCGGTCGAGGAACTCAAGGGCAAGATTGCCCTTGTCGGTACGACGGCGCCGGGATTGCTGGATTTGCGGGCCACACCGGTAGACCCGGTGTTTCCGGGTGTGGAGATTCACGCCAACCTGATCGGCGGCATACTCGACGGTAATATCAAGCAGCGCCCGCCTTATGTGGTCGGCGCGGAGTTCGTGCTGCTGCTGATTGCCGGCCTTGCGCTGGCCCTGCTGCTGCCGCTGCTGACACCTTTCAAATCCATGCTGGTGTCCGCGCTGGCCCTGCTCGGCGTGATCGGCGCCAATCTGCTGGTCTTTCAATCCGGCAATCTGGTGCTGCCTCTGGCGTCGGGCCTGACGCTGATTCTGGTGCTGTTCACATGCAACATGGCTTACGGTTTCCTGGTGGAAGCGCGAGGCACCCGCCTGATCACGGGGCTGTTCGGGCAATATGTGCCGCCTGAACTGGTCGAGGAGATGGCGCGTAATCCCGAACAGTTCAATATGGCGCCGCGTGCAGAAGAACTGTCCGTGCTGTTCTCGGACGTACGCGGTTTCACGACGATTTCAGAAAGCCTTTCGCCGGAAGATCTGTCGGTTTACATCAACGATTACCTGACGACGATGAGTCTGGTGATCCGCGAAGGTCATCGCGGCACCCTTGATAAATACATCGGTGATGCGGTGATGGCGTTCTGGGGTGCACCTGTGGCGAACCCCAACCATGCGCAGGGTGCGGTGCTGGCGGCGCTGGACATGATCAAGCAGGCGAAGGTGTTGAGTGAAAAATTCCATGCCAAGAACTGGCCGCCGTTTGCGATCGGCATCGGCGTCAACTCGGGCATGATGCGGGTCGGCGACATGGGCTCGCAGATCCGCAAGGCGTATACGGTGATGGGCGATGCGGTGAATCTCGGTTCGCGGCTGGAAGGCATCACAAAGCAGTATGGCGTTGATATCCTGATTGGCCAGGAAACCAAGGATCGCATCAGCGGCATCGTGCTCCGCGAGATCGACATGGTGCAAGTCAAGGGCAAGGACGAGCCGATCACCATTTACCAGCCGCTGGGTCTTGAGGGCGAGGTCGAGCAGGCGGTGCTTGACGAAATCAAGCTTTGGAATCAGGCGTTGAGCTATTACCGTGCGCAGGAATGGGACAAGGCCGAGATGCAACTGCTGAATCTGCAAAAAATCTTCAGGCGTTACCTGTATGAGGTATTTATCGAACGCATTGCGGCCTATCGCGCCAACCCGCCGGAGGCATCGTGGACCGGCGTGCACATGTTTGATACCAAGTGATGGGCGCATGGATAATCGGCGCCGGATGAATTTATATAAATAAAACAAAGGGTTATCATTTATTTCCGGGATGCCTGCGGTTTCGGGCGTGGCGCGTGAACCGGTTGTTTATGTGACACACTTCAAACTGCAGGACGCAGAAACTATCATGGCGCGAACGACGGCCCGGTACCTCGCGCCGTCCGCGACTGCAGCAGCGGGAACAGTGAGGTAATCAATGAGCACAGTACTCCAGAGCAAACCGGTCGCTGTCGACAATCTGGCAGAGAAGCTGGGTTTCCAGCAAAAGCTGCAGGCGGTGACCAACAAGATTCACGCGACCAAAAACATTGACGAGATCATCCTCGAACTGTCGCAGGAGCTGTGCAATCTGTTCAATGCCGACCGGCTGACGATATACCTGCTCAGCGAGGACAAGAGTTCGATCATCTCCAAGGTGAAGACCGGGCTGAATTCGTTCAAGGACATCAAGCTGCCGATCAATGAACAGTCGATTGCCGGCTTTGTGGCAACTAACAAGCGCGTCGTCAATATCCGTGACGTTTATGACGATATCGAGCTGAAGTCCTACAGCGCACAGCTGAATTTCCTGAAGGCGGTTGATGCCAAAACCGGCTATCGCACCAAGCAGATGCTGGTCGCGCCGGTGCTGGAGGCCAAGAACAAGGATCTGATCGGGGTCGTCCAGATCATCAACAACAAGGCGGGGCAACCGTTCCCGCCGATGATGGAAGAGGGCGTGGTTTCGCTGACCGAGACGCTGGCGATTGCATTCCGCCAGCGCCAGGGTCCGATGATGCAGGTGCGCAGCAAGTACGATGCGCTGGTCACCAATGCGATCATTTCGGGTGAAGAACTGGAGCTGGCGCAGCGCTCCGCGCGCCGCAAGAACCTCGATGTTGAAACAGTCCTTACCGACGAATTCCAGGTCAAACTTCCTGCTCTGGGTGACGCGCTGGGCAGCTATTTCGGTGTGCCTTACGAGCCGTTCAAGCAGGACCGCATCAAGTCGCCCGACCTGATGCGGAATATGAACAGTGAGTTCTGCCAGACGAACCAGTGGATTCCGCTGGAGGAGACTAGGGAAGGCATTATCGTTGTGACTACGGATCCGGAGCGCGTCAAGGCCTCGCGGATGGTCAGCAACGTCTATCCGAAGAGCAAAATCGTTTTCCGGGTGACCACCAATAAGGAATTCGCCAGCACGCTGGACGCGATGTTCGGTGGCACGACAGGTCTTGAAGACTCGGGCAATATCGATGATCTGCTGGGTACTCTGGATGAGGATGGCGAAGGTGAAGCCGGTGCCGGTGAGGACGTGGTGTCGGCTGCCGCGGACAACGAGCTGGTCAAGCTGGTGAACAAGGTAATCATCGACGCTTACCAGCAGGGCGCTTCAGATATTCATATTGAGCCTTATCCCGGCAAGGCGAAGACCGAAATCCGCTTTCGCAAGGACGGCTCGCTGCAGCCCTACATCCAGGTCCCGGCGAGCTATCGCAGTGCTTTGGCCGCCCGCCTGAAAATCATGTGTGATCTTGATATTTCCGAGCGCCGGCGGCCGCAGGACGGAAAGATCAAATTCAAGAAATTCGGCCCGCTCGACATTGAGCTGCGGGTGGCGACCATTCCTTCGGCCGGCGGCGTTGAAGACATCGTCATGCGGATTCTGGCGGCCGGTGAGCCGATTCCGCTGGACAAGCTGGGCCTGACCAAATTCAATCTGGAAACCCTTAAAGAAGTAGTGTCCAAGCCTTACGGTCTCTTTTTCGTCTGTGGACCAACCGGCTCGGGCAAAACGACCACACTGCACTCCGTTCTGGGTTACTTGAACAAGTCGGACACCAAAATCTGGACGGCGGAGGATCCGGTCGAGATTACGCAGAAAGGTTTGCGTCAGGTGCAGATGAATCCCAAGGCCGGGATGACCTTTGCGGTCGCGATGAAGGCTTTTCTTCGTGCGGATCCGGACATCATCATGGTTGGCGAGATGCGCGACAAGGAAACGGCCGGCACCGGCATTGAAGCATCCCTGACGGGTCACCTGGTGTTCGCCACCCTGCACACGAATAGCGCGCCGGAATCGATCATCCGCCTGTTGGACATGGGCATGGATCCGTTCAACTTCGCTGACGCGCTGCTGGGTATTCTGGCGCAGCGTCTTGCCAAGCGTCTGTGCGGCAAATGCAAGAAGCCGCATGAGGCAACCCCGGAGGAAATCCAGGCATTGGTTGTTGAATATGCGATGGAGCTGAAAAATACCGAAACCTGGAAAAAGGATCCCGAGGCCGCAGAAGCGCGTCTGTTGGAGGACTGGATTGCCAACTACGGCGGCGACAGCGGCAAACTGGTGATACACGATCCGGTCGGTTGCGAGGTTTGCGGCGGCAGCGGTTACAAGGGGCGGGTTGGACTTCACGAACTTCTGGTCGGTACCGATCCGCTGAAAAAGAACATCCAGGAACACGCCCGCGTTGCTGAAATGGTGGCGACGGCGCTGGAGCACGGCATGCGTACCTTGAAGCAGGACGGCATCGAAAAAGTGCTGATGGGGATTACCGACATGAAGCAGGTACGTGCGGTCTGTATCAAGTAATCGCATCGACGATTAAGCTGCAATTGACTTGCCTATTCCGGAGCGGTCGGTGAATCACATGCAGGCACCTTCGCCTCAAGGGGAATTGACTCACCGTCTAAGCGAGTTATTGAGCATCGGTGTGGCGCTTTCCAGGGAGCGCGACATCAACCGGCTCCTCGAGGCCATTCTGATCGCTGCCAAGGACATTACCAACGCAGACGGTGGCACCCTTTACCGGATGACCGACGACCGCCAGTGTCTGCGCTTTGAAATCATGCGCAATGATTCCCTGGGTATCGCCATGGGCGGTACCAGCGGCGCTAACATCCCGTTTTACCCTGTCAATCTGTTCGACAAGGAAGGCCAGCCGGTGCTCAGCATGGTTGCTGCCTACGCCGTGCATCACGACCGTTCGGTGAATGTTTCCGATGCCTACACCGAAGCCGGCTTCGATTTTTCCGGGACCAAGAATTTCGACAAAAAGACGGGTTACCGCTCGACTTCCTTCCTCACCGTGCCGATGAAGAATCATGAGGAGGAGATCATCGGCGTATTGCAGCTGATCAATGCCAAGGACCGGAGCACAGGCGCAGTGGTGGCGTTTTCGGATGATGACCAGCAGCTCGCCGAATCGCTGGCTTCCCAGGCAGCCATTGCGCTGACCAACCGGCTTCTGATCAATCATCTGGAGTCGCTGTTTGAGTCGTTTATCCAGCTGATCAATGCGGCGATCGACGACAAATCGCCATACACCGGCGGCCATTGTGAGCGTGTGCCGACGCTGACGATGATGCTGGCCGACGCGGTCAATAACTGCAAATCGGGGCCACTCAGTAATTTTTCGATGAGCGACCGCGACCGTTATGAGTTGAAGATTGCCGGACTGCTGCATGATTGCGGTAAGGTCACGACGCCGGTGCATGTGGTCGACAAGGCGACCAAGCTGCAGACGATTTATGACCGCATTGGCCTGATTGACACCCGGTTTGAGATCATCCGGCGTGATGCCGAGCTCGCGATGCTGACCGGTGCCGCCAGTGAAACGTCGACCCGGACACTGATGAAAGACATCGAGGACGACCGCGAATTTCTCCGCTGCGCAAACATCGGCGGTGAGACCATGAGCGACGAGGATATCGCACGGGTCCGGACGATCGCTTCACGTTACCGCTGGTGCGACGCCAATGGAAAGACCGTGGATTTTCTGACGGCCGAAGAGGTTGAGAATCTGACCATCCGTGCCGGTACCCTGACCGCAGCAGAACGACAGATCATCAATCACCATATCGAAGTGACAATTCAGATGCTGGAATCATTGCCCTGGCCCAAACATCTGCGCAATGTGCCGGAATACGCCGGCGGGCATCATGAGCGGATGGATGGTAAAGGGTATCCGCGGGGTCTGATGCGGGAGCAGATGTCAGTGCAGGCGCGCTGCATGGGCATTGCCGATATCTTTGAGGCACTGACCGCCAAGGACCGTCCTTACAAGAAGGGCAAGACGCTGACCGAGTCGCTGAACATACTCGGCAAGCTCAAACTCAACGGCCACATTGATCCGGATTTGTTCGATGTGTTCATGTGGGAGAAGGTTTACGAGAAATACGCCAAAGAGTTTCTCAGCCCCGAGCAGATTGATGTGGTGGATCCCTTGAAAATTCCCGGTTATCGGGCGCCGCTTGCCTAGCTTGGTGTTCGGGTTTTGGTGTAAGTGACAATAATTGTCATATCCTGCCCTTTGATGCTCAACTTAATGACTTGTTCCGTATTGCGGACCTCAGGGGGCGTTTTGGATATCCCGAAAATGTGACCTTCTTCACATCACTATGGTAAGTGCTCCAAATATGATTAATTATATTAATTAAATCAAGTACTTATTTTGTATTCATGGTTTATGCCATTTTGCAGTCGCAAGCTGGTACGGCCTTTGCTTTAAAACTGTTGCGGGTTACTTCCTGCTAAACGCCTGAACAATCTTTAAGGAGCATCGACAATGAGAAACATGCAAAAAGGCTTCACGCTGATCGAGCTGATGATCGTGGTTGCGATTATCGGCATTCTGGCCGCTATCGCCATTCCGCAGTACCAGGACTACATCACGCGCGCAAAGTGGCAGGACAACATTTCCCGCGCTCAGACTTACAAGACCGCGATTGCAGAATGTTTGCAAAATAACAACGGCTTCATCACTCAGTGTGATACTTCGGCTCAGGTGATTAGCGCAACCGGCGCGACATTTCCGGTCCCTGGCGGCAACCTTTCCGCCATTACTCAGACCGCTACTACCGGGGCGATTGTTCTGACCGGTACTGCGGGCGTGGGTGAATGCGTCGTGACCATGACTCCTACGGTCAGTAACACGTCTGTGACCTGGGCCTTCACCAACAGCGGCACGGGTTGTGGCAAATCGAAAACCGGCGTGGGTACCTGATCTATCGCCTGCTTGAAAAAACCCCGGTTCGCCGGGGTTTTTTTTGTCCTGTTTTTTGTAATTTTCTCGTAATTACACCAAGAGACCCCTGAGACCGCATGTAACCTGTGGTTAACGGTCGGCAGCGATCATTTTGAAACCTCTGATCACAGTAAGTTTGAACGGAAAATTCGCGGGATGTATTGATGTCCTGCGGCAGCCTGTGGCGCGGCCATTGCTGGTTGTTGCGGTGTATCTGTTTCTTGCGCCAAACGTTGATTTTGCTTTTCACCTGGACTCGCATGAAGGACGGCGTCCTCTGCACAATCATTGGTTGATGGCGTGATGGTCATGCCGGTCAGTTAGATGCTCCTGGCCCTGTTTGAGGCCCCTGACTGGCATTGTTGAGCGTATGTTTTGAGGTTCGCCTTGATTTTTGCGGTAACGACGGTTATTTGCGGCGTTGCTCCCGAGATTACCGATCTCGCTGGTCGACAGAAAAAATATCTGGAGGGGTTGCATGAAGGAGCACGCCTGTTGCCGCGTTTCTGGACGCAAGGATGGTTCGGACCGTAAACGCGGATGTTTAGGTCATCGGCCGCGGGCCAGAACCGATGTTTTATGACGACTTGTGATAGAGTTAAATTTCGTTATCGATACACCAAATTGCTTAATCAAGCGAATCCCTCCCCTGATTTTTATCGGTTGCAGGCGATATTCAATCAACCTGAATTGTTGAGCAGGCGATGTCCATTCTGACTTGGTTTGATACCAAAGAAGTTGATGAATTTGCCCGCACGCTGGCTGCAGATCTCATCAGTCGCTTCCCGCCGCCGCCCGGTCCCGCCAAAAAAGCAACGCCGGAGCGCATGCGCAATACGCATGACGCCATCGTGTCGCGTGCGGCGGCTTTTGCGCGGGCGCATAGAACCAACTGGTTCAAAAAAGCGCATCTGGGCAATACCTTCAAGTGGGCATTGCTGGATGCCGGTTATGATCAGGAGTTCGTGGACATCATGACCCACGATCTTTTGCTGGCGATTACACCTGTAAGGCAAAAGACTTAGCATCTTTCCCTGATGAAAAAGCTGTTGCGGGAAGCTTGGCGTGCTGTCACGAGGCTGAAAGCCGGGGACTCGCAACGCGATGACAAGCCGGCTTCAGGTTCATCAGGAGCCGGGATGAGTGACGCAGATGCCGTCTTTGAGGGGGCATTGGCGGCCCATCAAGCCGGCAACCTGTCCGAGGCGCAAGCCACTTACCACCGGATTCTCAAGCATGTCCCTGACCATGCTCCGGCTTTGCATTTTCTGGGGGTGAGTCACGGCCAAACCGGCGATCTTGAACAAGCCGAAACTTTGATCCGGCAGTCCATCCGGTTGCTGCCGATTCCCGACTATTTCGGCAACCTTGCCATGGTGCTTGACCGGCAGGGCAGGCATGATGAGGCCATTGCGGCGAGGCGCAAGGCTGCGGAGCTTGCTCCCGACAATACAGCGCTCTTGATGGCGCTTGGCGACACATTGGCTGCAGCCGGACGGAGCGCTGAGGCGGAGGAGCCGTTCCGTGCGGCCTTGAGGTTGCTACCTGAAGATGCCGATATTTTTTTCAAGTTGGCTGAATTGCTGGTACGACTCCAGCGCAATGACGAGGCTGTCGAAGCCTACCGTGGCGCCTTGGTTAGACGTCCTCTGTTTCCGGATGCGAGCAACAATTTGGGAAACCTGCTCGGGGCGATGGGCCGTGATACCGAGGCGGAAGCGACTTACCGCCAGGTACTGAGTCTTCAGCCTGATGCTGCAGCAGTACATTGCAATCTGGGCCAATTACTTCAGAAAACAGGTCGTTTTGAGGAGGCGGAAGCGGCTTTCAGCAAGGCCCTCGAACTGCAGCCCGGTTTTACGGCCGCGCTGAACAGCATTGGCAATCTTTATGCGGCCAGCGGCCGCAGCGCTGATGCCGTGCAGGCATATCGCCGTGCCATTGAATTGCGTCCGGATTATGCGGATGTCCACAATAATCTCGGCAATTTGTTGAAAAGCCTGGGGCAGCGCGACGAGGCGGAGGCGGCCTACAGAAAATCCCTTTCGATAAAACCCGATTTCGCAAAGGCCTGGAGCAATTTTGCGCTGCTGATGGAGGAAGCCGGCCGAATGGAAGAGGCGGAGGCTGCGCATCAACAGGTGCTGTCGCTGACCAATGACGATGCAACTGCACATTTCAATCAAGCCAATTTTTTTTGCAGGGTCGACCGGAATGCTGATGCTGAAGCCGCATACCGCCGCGCGTTGCAACTGCGCTCCGAATACCCGGAAGCTTGCGGCAATCTTGCTGCGCTTCTTCAGGGGGGCGGGAGGCTGGCAGAAGCCGAGTCTTTTTTTCGTCTGGCCCTGGAGCAGGATCCTGATTCGGCTGCCGCGCATTACAACCTTGCGGGCCTGTTGCTGGAGACCCGCCGATTTACCGATGCGGAAGCCATGCTGGTCCATGCGCTGGAGTTGCAGCCGGATCTGGCGGATGCCTGTAACCGTCTGGGCACCCTGTACAAGGAATCCGGACGCGTGGTTGAGGCCGAGGCCGCATACCGCCGCGCCATTGTCTTGCAGCCGGAAAATTCGGGGAATCTCAGCAACCTGGCATTGTTGCTGCACGAGATTGAGCGATTCGCAGAGGCTGAGGAATGTTACCGCGCGGCTTTGACGATCGATCCCGGTAATGATTTTGCCCAATACAATTTCGGTTTGTACTGCCTGTCCCGGGGAAGATTGAAGGAAGGTTGGGAAGGGTATGAACGGCGCTGGCAGATGAAAGGCTTCAACGCTCTGCGCCATCAGTCCCCGCAACGGTCATGGCAGGGTCAACCGCTGGCCGGGCAGTCCATGGTGGTCTGGCAGGAGCAGGGTGTCGGTGATGTCATTCTCTATGCCGGTTTGATACCCGACCTTCTGGCGCGTGGTCCGCGCCTGGTTCTGGAGTGTGAAGCGCGACTGGTTCCGTTGCTGGCCCGCTCATTTCCGCAGGCGCAGGTGGTGATGCGCAGCGACATGGCGCATCCGGCAACACGTGAGACGCATTGGCAAAGCCCGCTGGGTTCTCTGTGCCGGTGGCTGCGTCCAGGCCATGAGGATTTCAAGCGAGATGGCGCATACCTGACACCTGACAGCAAGCGGGTTTCCGAATTCAGGGAGCGTTACCGTAGACTGGGTGATGGCCCGGTGATCGGTATTTCCTGGCGCAGCGGCAATTACAAAGTCGGAACCAGAAAAAGCCTGCATTTATCCGCCCTTGCGCCGCTGCTGAAATTGTCCGGTGCTGTCTTTGTCAATTTGCAATATGGCGACTGCAAAGAAGAGCTTGAAAGTCTGGCACGGGATTCCGGGATCCGTTTATATACCGACGATGCAGTGGATGCACTTAAAGATCTGGATGCGTTCGCGGCGCAGGTGGCAGCCATGGATCTGGTCATTTCGACCAGCAACAGCACGGTACATTTTGCCGGTGCATTGGATGTCCCGGTGTGGACTCTGCTTCCCAGAGGTGATGCCTTGCTGTGGTACTGGTTCCGCGATTGCGAGAACAGCGTTTGGTATCCGGGTATGCGTTTGTTCCGGCAGGACAATCCGGGGGATTGGTCGGGGCCGATTAAGCGGATTCAGGGGATGCTGCCGGTATTCATCGCGGCGCATCAACGGGGCGCAATCAAGAATTCTGAAGTCCTCTAGCCCGGCGGATGCATGCGATGCAATATTTCATGAAAAGGTGGCGCTGTGTCTGAAGGCCGCGGCCTAAAAACTTTGTCCGGTTTGTGGTCGAAGCTGCGCGGGAAACCAGCGGAGCCAGTCACTGACGGGGTGAACCATGCCGCTGCTACTGAAGAAGCGGCAGTGCTGCAGGCCGAGTTTGAACGGGGCGTTGAACACCATCGCCAGGGAAGGCTGGACGAGGCAGAGGCGGTTTACCGGTCACTGCTGGAGCGGCAACCAAATGCTGCCGAAGTGCTGCATTCCATGGGAGTTTTGCAGGCGCAGCGACAGAATCTGGTGGAT
>JAURHM010000041.1 GCA_030833315.1 Burkholderiales bacterium | reverse complement strand
GATGCCGGCCTGGTGCTGTCGGAGCGCGTCGGCAACCTGCGCCGCATTCGCGCCAATCCGCAAAGCCCCGTGTTCAGCGAGCTGGTCGCGTTGACGCGCAAGACGCTGGGTGCGGAGCCGCTGTTGCGCGAAGCCTTGCAGGCGCTGGCTCCCGATGTTGAAGCGGCGTGGATTTATGGCTCTTATGCCAAACAGACCGATACGGCCGTCAGCGATATCGACGTCATGATCGTGGGTAGCAATCTTTCGCTCGCCCGGGTGATCGAGGTGCTCTTGCCGGTGGAAGAACTGCTCGGACGCAAAGTCAACCCGACGCTCTATACGAGGGCTGAATTCGACAAGCGTCGTGCAGAGGCGGATTCGTTCGTCAATCGCGTGCTGGCGCAGTCGCTGCTGCCCCTGATCGGAACCCTGCATGAGCATGCCCGCGCTGGATAACCTGGTGCGTATCGGTCAGTTGAAGACCGAGCCACGCAATAGCGCCGAGCTGGCCCGCATGCTGGCGAGGGCGCGTCGTTCGTTGACGGATGCTGCGGTCACCGGTATTTCAGCATCCACGCGATTCATTTGTGCCTACAGTGCGGGCCATGCGGCGGCACTGGCGGCCTTGCGCTGGCACGGTTACCGTAGCGAAAACCGCTTTACGGTGTTTCAGTGCCTCGTCATACGCTCGGGTGGTCCGATGCGCGCTGGCGTGTACTGGATGCCGCTCACCGCCGGCGTAATTTGGCTGAATATGAGGGTTTTCTGGAGGTGGAGGAATCCACCATCGCTGAGCTGTCTGCGCTGGTGGATGAACTGATTGCCGACGTGGACAGGCTGATTAACACCTGATCCCCGTTAATATTGGGGCGATTGCATGACTGCGATGTGCTGTTGATCCAGATCGCATCATGCGCTCGCGGATGGGATTCGCAGGGATGGTGGCGGGCTTGAAGTAAACTCCTGATCGATCATTGTTGTTCTCAATAAAAATGTGGAGGAAAAATGCGTTTTAGCTTCTCAGCTTCAGTATTCCTGTTGACCGGTCTTGTGGCGCTGCCGGCTGCAGCCCAGAACTATCCCTCAAAACCGATCCGCATCCTGATCGCCCAGGCGCCGGGCAGCGCGACGGATAACGTCAGCCGCGTGCTCACCAGCAAGCTCACCGCGCAGATGGGCCAGCAGTTCATCATCGAGGCGCGGCCGGGTGCAGGTGGTGCGGTCGGCACGGAAGCGGCGGCGCGTTCGCCGGCCGACGGTTACACGCTGTTCATGGCCAACAATTCCACGCACGGTTCCAACCCGGCGGTCTATAAAAAGCTGCCCTACGACGCGATCAAGGATTTCTCGCCGATCATCCATCTGGTTTCCACGCCCTATGTCCTGACGGCGCACCCGTCGCTGCCGGTGAAGACGGTTAAGGAACTCGTCGCCCTCGCCAAAAAACGCCCCGGTGATCTGAACTACGGTTCTGCCGGCAACGGCAGCACGCACCACCTGAGCGGCGAGCTGCTGAACATGATGGCGGGCATCAAGCTCGTGCATGTGCCGTACAAGGGCACTACGCCCGCGCTGACCGGCCTGCTGAGCGGGGAAGTGTCGGTGATGTTCTTTACCGTGGTCGGCATCGAGCCGCACGCCAAAACCGGCAAGGCGCGGGTGCTTGCGGTCACCACGCCGAAACGCGCGCCCCTGATGCCGGAACTGCCGACGATGGTTGAGGCCGGTTTCCCGGGGTTTGAGGTCACGTCGTGGTTCGGCCTGCTCGCGCCGGCAGGCACGCCCCCGGCCATCATCAGCCGCATGAACGCTGAGAGCACCAAGGCGCTGGCCCAGCCGGATGTGACGGGCGCGCTGAAGAAGATGGGCTTTGATCCGGTGGGCGGCACGCCGGAGCAGTTCGCCACGCATATCAAGGCCGAGGTCGAGCGCTTTACCAAGCTGGTGAAGGCGACGGGCATTACGGTGGAGTGATCCAGCGGTACCCGGAAAAACGGCGGCCCGGGGTCGCCGTTTTTTATTGAAGCGGGGCGGGTTGAGGGTCGGTCATACCCGTTTTGGGTATGATCGAACCCAATTTGGGTATGCGGGCTGTTTTCTTTTTAAGTTATTGATTTTATTAAATAAAAATAATATTCCCCGGCAAGTTCTGCGGGGGTGTCGCGCCAGCGGTTAAGATCGCTGCATAATATTGCATGCTATTGTATTTAATGGTATTTTCGCTTTTCGCGAATCGCGAATAATGAAAACGCTGCAAGGATCAGCCATGCGCCGTCCGGTCAATCGACAGCCCGCTTTGAAGCCGCAGGATTTGTATCTGCTGCTGGCATTGCTCGCTCGCGGGAATGAGCCGGTGACATATCCCGAGCTGGCGGCGTTTGCCGGGGTGTCGGTCTCCGAAGTGCATGGCGCATTGCGCCGCGCCGAGATCGCGCGCCTGCTGTCCTTCGTCGATGGCAGGCCCGGCTTGATCAAGCCGGCGTTCAGGGAGTTTCTGTTTCATGGTGCGCGCTATGCATTTCCGGCCGCGCGTGGCGGGATGGTCGGCGGTGTGCCCACGGCTTATGCGGTTGCGCCGCTGAACGCGTTGATCGCGCCATCCGCCGATCCGCCGCCGGTGTGGCCGCATGCGGAAGGCAATGCGCGTGGTCTTGCCTTGGTGCCTTTGTATCCGAGCGCCCCTGCTGCGGCGTTGCGCAATCCTGCCTTGTACGAAAACCTCGCGCTGTTTGATGCCTTGCGCATGGGCAGCGCGCGTGAGCGCAGTCTGGCTGAAGAATTGTTCGAGAAACGGCTTTGAATCCGCTTGATCCCAACGTGCAGTCGGTGGAGGCGGTCGCACAGGCGCTGGCCGATTATTACGCGCTGGAAAAGCGTTTTGAACAGCGGGGCTTCAAACGTGATGTGTCGTAGGATGCGCCGATATGCCGATGGCGCCTGCGGGACCTGTGCGTTGACCTGATGCCGAGCGATGAGAAAATTCTCGGTTTCTCCAATCGCTGGTATCCGCACGCCATCGCGGGGGCGTTGCGTGTGGCGTTGCCCGGCGGCCGGCTGATACGCTTGATTTCACCGCCGGCGTTTCTGGCAACCAAGCTTGAAGCGTTTGCCACGCGTGGCCGGGGCGATCTGCTATCAAGTCATGATTTCGAGGACATCATCAACGTGCTGGATGGGCGGCCCGGCATCGAGGACGAGGTCACTGCTGCTGCCGCCGATCTTGTGCAGTACCTGTCCGCCCGTTTTGGAGAGATTGTGCAGCATGCAGATTTCGCCAATACGCTGCCGGGCCTGGTGAGTTATGACGAGATTCACGAAGATCGGGTTCGCCGTGTTCGTTTGCGCATTGAGGCAATTGCGGCTTTGGCTGGACGGTCGTGAATGTCGCACACAGTGAATTAATCAATATTTATTAGTGGAGAGCCGTCGTGCTGAAAATCGGAATCCTGCTCGGGGACGACATCGGGCTTGAAGTGGTGCCTGAAGCCGTCAAGGTGATGAAGGCCGCGGCTGCGAAATGTGGCCTTTCTATTGAATGGAGTGAACACCCGATCGGGCGGCTGGGCCATGAGCGGCACGGCCACACCATGCCGGAGGAAACGGTGCGCGCGCTGCAGGGCACCGATGGATTTCTCTGCGGGCCCATCGGTCACGGCGCCTACCCGCGCAATGATCCGACCTGGATCATGCCGCCGCTGCGCAAACGCCTGGATCTGTTCGCCAGCATCAAGCCGGTGAAGTCCTATCCGAACATTCCATCCGTGCACAAGGACGTGGACATCGTCTTCCTGCGCGAAGTCACCGAAGGCCTGCAGTCGAGCGACACCGTGGTCGCCGGCAACGGCGAGTTCATGCCCAATGACGAAATCGCCGTGGGCACGCGCGTGGTCACGCGCACGGGTGCGAACCGCGTCGCGCGCGAGGCCTTCGAGATTGCCCGAACGCGTCCGCGCAAAAAAGTCACCGCGCTGCACAAAGAGCCGGTGTATCGCCTGGTGTGCGGGCTGTTTGCACAGGAGTGCCGCAAGGTGGCGAAGGAGTATCCCGATGTGGTCTTCGAGGAAGTGCTGATCGACGGCTTCACGATGAAGGTGGTGATGAAGCCGCAGGGTTATGACGTGGTGGTCACCACCAATCAGTTCGGCGACATCGTCACCGATCTCGGTGCGGGTTTGGTCGGCGGTCTCGGTCTCGCGCCGGGCCTGTGCGTCGGCACGCGGCAGGCGATGGCGCAGGCCACCCACGGTTCAGCCCCGGATATCGCCGGCAAGAACATCGCCAATCCATATGCGCTGATCATGTCAGGGCAGATGCTGCTGGAGTGGCTGGGGCGTAATCGCAATGAGCCCAAGGCAACGCAGGCAGCGGTGTTGATCGCGGCAGCGATGGAGAAGGTGATTGCCGGGAGGCGCAGCCTGACGCCGGATCTGGGTGGGCAGGCGAGCACCAGTGGCATGGGCGATGCGGTGGTGGCGGCGCTGTAAACCGAAGAGTCCTGGGCTTGATCAATGGTCTGCGACGGCGGTTGCAGACCATTCGCAAGATTGAAAAATTCGGGCAATCAGCGAAACCGGCCGCCTGCTGCCTGGCTGACTACCAGACAGGAAAGTGTACATTCTCCTCTTGGTGAAGCTTCTCGTCTTTCGTGCAAAAACGGACAGTGACAATGAAACAAAAAATCATCCGATCCTTCGTGATGGGACTGCTCTGCTGCCCGGTAGGACTCGCGATGGGCCTGTATATCGCAAATGGTCAGCACGATGGCGGGTGGGAGAGGTTCTTTGTGTATTCCGGGAGTGCTGCTTTTGCAATACCTGCTTTGCTGTGGTTCATTCTCGTTGAGCAATCCAGGAAAAGAACAAACTACCGTGCTGCATTGGCCGGAGCGCTGGGAGCTGCGCTGGCGCATTACTTTACTTGGTACTTCATGATGGCCTCTATGAGGATTTCCTACCTCCTCACCGGCAAACCGGTGACCTCTCTCGGCGAGCCCACGCTGGATTTGCTGGAAGGATTGTGGGGTTCGTTGGTGTACGGCGTATTGAGTCTGGTGTCCTATGGCTGGATTACATTGCCCGCAGGTTTTGTTATCGGCTATGTCTATGAAATCGCATTGAGCCGGAACGTGATCAGTGAAAAGAACCCAGAATAAATCGCCGGGCAGACCGGAGCTGGACCGTGAAGCTGATCGGCCCGGGTGGCTGGTTCTCAACCGACGGTGATGTTCGCCGCGGTCGACCGCCGGATGGGCGGATCAGTAGCAGGTCAGTCCGCCATCCAGCACCAGCGTCTGTCCGGTCATGAATTTGGCTTCTGGGCTGGCGAGGTAAACCGCGGCGGCGGCGATTTCATCCATGGTGCCGAAGCGGCCCAGCGGCACGCGGCCCAGCATCATTTCGCGGAACTTCGGATCTTTCAGCGTCACCGCGCGTGACGGCGTTTCAATGGTGCCCGGTGCGATCGCGTTGAGCGTGATGTTGTGCTTGGCCCATTCGATGGCGAGCATGCGCGTCATGTGGATGATGCCGGCCTTGGCGATGCCGTAGGTGGAGCGGTCGGCCAGCGCCACCATGCCGTGGGTCGAGGCCATGCTGATGATGCTGCCGGCGGTACCGCGCTGGATCATGCCCTTGGCAACTTGCTGGGTCAGGAAAAAGCTGCCCTTCAGATTGGGATTCATGATCGAGTCCCATTGTTCCGGCGTCAGATCGAGTGCGGCCTTGTGCAGCGGTGCGGCGGCGCTGTTGACCAGCACATCGATGTGGCCGAAGTCCTCGAAGACCTGCGCGGCGGCGGATTCAATACTTTCAATGTCAGTCAGTTCCAGCGGCACGGCGAGTGCGCGGCCACCGGCTGTTTTGATTTCACCGAGAGTGGCGGCGAGCCCATCGACCAGTTGCGGTCGTTCGGTGATGGCGACGTCATAGTCTTTTTGCGCGAGGGCAGTGGCAATCGCCGCGCCGAGCCCGGCGGTGCCGCCGGTAACGAGAGCGGTGCGGCGGGTGGTGCTTGTTGCAGTGGTCATTGTTGCGGCAGTCCGTTTATTCAGCCTTGATATTGGCCATCTTCACCACCGCGCCCCATTTCTGCAGTTCGGATTTCATATAGGCGGTGAAATCGTCGGGGGGCAGCGGCATCGGCACCGTGCCTTGCGACAGCATCGCATCGATGACGTCTTTCTGTGCCAGCGTAGCGGTGATTTCCTTGTTCAGCCGCGCGACGATATCTTTCGACATGTTCGCCGGGCCGACCATGCCGCCCCAGGCATAACCTTCATAACCCGGCAGGCCGGATTCGGCGAGCGTAGGGAATTCGGGCAGTGCAGTGAGGCGTTCCTTGTTGCCGATGCCCAGCGCACGCACGCGGCCGCTGCGCACATAAGGCAGGATCGTCGGGATGCTGCTCCAGGTGAGCTGGGCTTCGCCCGAGAGCACGGCAACCACGGCGGGTGCGGTGCCCTTGTAGGGGATGTGCACCGTTTTCACCTTGGCCATGTAATCAAACAGCTCGGCGGTGAGGTGGCCGGAATTGCCCGCGCCCGGCGAGGAGTAGGTGATCTCGCCTGGCCGCGACTTGGCCAGCGCGATCAGTTCCTTGATGTTTTTCACCGGCAGCGAGGGGTGTGCCACCAGCAGCAGCGGGAAATTGACCAGTCCCCCGATTGCGGTGAAGTCGCGCAGCGGGTCGTAGGCGAGCTTGCGGTAGATGTGCGGATTGACGGCGAGCGGGCCGGCGGACGCCGCGGCGATGGTGTAACCGTCGGGCGGGGAGTTCTTCAGCACTTCAAGGCCGATGATGGCGTTGGCGCCGGCCCGGTTCTCAATGACCACCTGCTGGCCCATGCGATCCGCCATGCCTTTGCCGACAAGACGGCCGATGATGTCGACGCCGCCGCCCGGCGGGAAGGGCACGATCATGCGGATCGGTTTGGCCGGGTAGGCCTGTGCGATGGCGCTGAGCGGTGCAATGATAATGACGCCGGCCGCCAGAAGACAGGCCGTGGTGATGGCTTTGGTGTTCATGGGACTCCTCCGGTTGCAGATCGATTATTGGATTTTTTGGGTGCTGCAGACTGCAGGCAAGTTAGAGCATGGCCAGTGCAGTGTCAACGCGGTGCAGCAGGCGATGGCGGCCCGGATGCGGTCCGCGCCGGGCGGTCAGTGTTCCAGCTTGAGATTGGCCTTCTTCACCAGGTTGCGCCACTTCTCATACTCAGCCTTGGCCTGCTGGGTGAATTCACGCGTCGGGTTGCCGACGGTTTCGGTGCCGCCGGCTTCCATCTTGGCGGCGAGCGTGGGTTCGGTGACGGCTCTTGACGCTTCCTTGTACAGCTTATCGACGACGGCGGGCGGCAGTTTCGCCGGGCCGAACAGGCCGAACCACGCGCTCACTTCATAGCCGGGCACGGTCTCGGCGATGGCAGGCAGCTCGGGCAGGGCCTTGAGGCGTTTTTCGGTGGTGACGGCGATGCCGCGCAGGCGGCCGGCTTTGATCAGCGGCTGTGCGGAGATCGGGCTGCCGAGCATCCAGTTCACCTGACCGGAGATCACCGCGGGATAGCCGTCGGCGACACCTTTGTACGGCACATGGGTCATCTTGATGCCGGCGAGTGTGGCGAGCAGTTCACCGCCGAGGTGCAGCACGCCGCCGGTGCCCGATGAGGCATAAGTGATGCTGTCCGGTTTGGCTTTGGCGAGGTTGACCAGGTCGGTGACCGTTTTGACGGGCAGTGAAGGCGTGACGACGATCAGATAGGGATTGGTGGTGAGTTTGGTGATCGGCTGGAAGTCGGCGATCGGGTCGTAACGCACGCTGCGGATCGCGGCATTGGTGATGTAGCTGCTACTGCTCACCATCAGCGTATAGCCATCGGGCGCGGAACGCGCAACCAGCTCGGGGCCGATACTGCCCCCGGCGCCGGGACGGTTGTCGATGATGAAGGGCTGGCCCCAAACCGCGTTGTAATGCTGGCCGATCAGCCGCGCCAGCGCATCGACGCCGCCGCCGGCCGAGACCGGCACAATGATGCGCACCGGGCGCTCCGGATAGGTCGCAATGGCACCGAGCGGTGTGATGAGCAGTGCGGCGATGACGGCACGCTGCAGCGTGCGGGTGGCGATGTTCATTGAAGCTCCTCTTTGTTATGTCCCCGAAAA
Organism: Burkholderiales bacterium; assembly: GCA_030833315.1. Taxonomy (GTDB): domain Bacteria; phylum Pseudomonadota; class Gammaproteobacteria; order Burkholderiales; family SG8-41. The sequence continues at coordinate 20,776 of JAURHM010000041.1, read as the reverse complement.
TACTCTGTTCTGCCGGCGGGTGACTAGTGTCGGGTGGAGAAATGACGGGTTTAGTCCGTGATTTGGGCTTTTGAGGTCAATGTCGCCAAACCTAAGACGCAGGATGCAATTAAATTGAAGTCATGGGTTTCACTGTCGCGGTATGATGCGCGTCCTCTTGCATCAGGCCGCCCATGGATTTCGACGTCATTGTGCTGGGTGCTGGCGCCGCCGGCATGATGTGTGCGGCCGTGGCCGGTGCGCGCGGGCGGCGCGTGCTGCTGGTGGACCACGCCGCTACCCTCGCTGAAAAAATCCGCATCTCCGGCGGCGGACGCTGCAACTTCACCAATCGTGAGGTCAGTCCTGCGAATTTCCTGTCGCGCAATCCGCATTTCTGCCGTTCGGCGCTGGCGCGTTATACGCCGCGCGACTTCATTGCGCTGGTCGAGCGCCACGGCATTACTTATCACGAGCGCAATCTCGGTCAGCTGTTCTGTGATGACAGCGCGATGCAGATCATCGCCATGCTCAAGGCTGAATGTGATGCAGTGAACGTGCAGTGGGCGATGCCGGTGAGCATCGAGCGCGTGGAGCGCCTGCCGGATGAAGTGCCGGGTTTTACGGTGGCGACGTCGAAGGGCAGTTATCGCACGCAGTCGCTGGTGGTCGCGACCGGCGGGCTGTCGATTCCGAAAATCGGTGCGACACCGTTTGGTTTGCGCCTTGCCGAGCAGTTCGGCATTGCCGTGGTGACGCCGAAACCGGCGCTGGTACCGCTGGCCGCACCGCCGGAATGGCTGGAGCGTTTTGGTGTGTTGTCGGGCTCGTCGTTTGATGCGGTGACGTCCTGTGTCGAGGTGCCGCGCGGCGCAGTGAATCCGCGTTTCCGCGAAGCGGCGCTGATTACGCATCGCGGATTGTCGGGGCCTTCGATTCTGCAGGTGTCGTCGTATTGGCAGGCGGGTGGTGCGCGCGGCGCAGTGGCGCTGGATCTGTTGCCGGATATCGATGCCGGTGCCTGGCTCAATGATCATCGCCGCGATCAGCAGAGCCTGGGCGCTTTGCTGTCTGAACATCTGCCGCGACGGTTTGCAGTCAGCTTTGCCGAGCTGCATGGCTGGACCCAGCCGTTGGTGCAGTTGTCGAATGCGACGCTGGCGACAATCGCGCAAACGCTGAAGGGCTGGCCGATCCAGCCTTCGGGTACGCTGGGTTATGCCAAGGCCGAGGTCACACTCGGTGGTGTGGATACCGCGGCGTTGTCGCAGCAGACCATGGCAGCGCGCGCAGTGCCCGGGCTGCATTTCATCGGTGAGGTGGTGGATGTGACGGGCTGGCTCGGCGGCTACAACTTCCAGTGGGCCTGGGCCTCGGGCCATGCGGCGGGGAGTGCGGCCTGAACCGGCCTGCGCGGGTGTTGCAGGGGCTGCCACAGGTTAATTAAAAACTTCAATATTTAGAATGGGTTACTTGCGTAACTGCCAGTAAAGGAGTAACTTTCCGGTCTAATTCGTAGATCGGGAGGTGGCATCGTTAGTCCCATCCTGACATTCCGCGCGGTTCTGGCAGTTTTAATGCTGATGATCGCGTCGACGGCAGGTGCAGCAAGCCTTGGCAGGCTGGCTGTGCTGTCCGCCATCGGTGAACCGCTGCGCGCCGAAATCGAACTCTCGCTGGCAGCCGAGGATCTGGAATCCGCGACCCCGCGTTTTGCTTCTCCCGAAGCCTATGCTGCGGCCGGCCTGCAATACAACGCCGCGCTGAACGGTGCTCGTCTCGCCATCCAATACCGGAACAACGGCCGGCGCGTCATCGCGCTGGTGTCGACACGCCCGGTGACTGAACCTTCGCTCCCGCTGCTGGTTGAACTGAATGTGCGCGGTGGCCGCATTGCGCGCGCTTATAACGTGTTGCTCGGGCCTGCGGGCGATACGCCGGTATCTGTGGCCGCTCCTGCACCTGTTGCGGCTTTTGTTGCTGCCGCGCCCGCTGAAAAACCGTTGCCGGTTGTGAGGCGCGCAACCGAAGCCAAATCTGCGGTCGCTGCGCCGCCGGCCAAAGCCGCCGCGCGGGTCGATGATGCCGCTTACGACCGTGAATTGAATCGACTGGCCACACAGCTCAACGCCGGTGACAAAGTCATCAAGGACATGCTGTCGCGCGTGACAGTGATGGAAGGCCAGGTCGCGCAACTGCAGAAGGCTTTTGCCGCGCTGCCGACGCCGGATGCCGGGAAAGCCGTCAGCGACAAGCCGGTCGTAGAAAAAGCGGTGGTGGAAAAAGCACCTGCCGAAAAGCCCGCTGCCGGGCCCGCGCCGGTGATTGCCGATCCGGCAAACCCCGTTGTGCCTTTGGCTGCGCCGGTGATGCAGGAAGTCCGGGACCAGACAGCGACCCGTGTCGATACGGTGCCGCGCAATCCGCACAATTCCGATCGCTTGCTCAATCTGGCGCTGCTGGTTCTTGCCTGCGGCGCACTCGCGCTGTTCATCGGGCTGGGTTATCTGTTGCTGGGCCGCCGTCGCGCGGCGAAGATCGCGGAAGCGGAAGCGGCAATCGCTGCTGAAGCACAAAACGCCGCATAAACCCCGTTAGTCGCAGTTGCGGTAATCTCTGCCCTCTGTAGCCGCGTTTTATTCCCATTCTTTTTTGTGAGGCCGCCATGTCAACACTTGTTGCCGGCTTGATCCTTTTTTTGGGTGTGCATTCAGTGCGGATATTTGCCGAACCCTGGCGAGTGCGCACCATTGCGCGTATCGGTGAGAACCGGTGGAAAGGCGTGTATTCGCTGATTTCAATTGCGGCTTTTGTATTGCTGGTCTGGGGTTACGGGCAGGCCCGGCAGCAGGGTGTGGTGCTGTTCGAGCCGCCGGTGTTCATGCGCCACATGACCAGCCTGCTGATGCTGGTGTCGTTTGTGCTGCTGGCTGCGGCCAAGGTGCCTGGCAACCATATCAAGGCCCGGCTTGGCCATCCGATGATCATCGGCGTCAAGGTCTGGGCCTTTGCGCATTTGCTGGCCAACGGGCGTTTGTCCGATGTCGTGCTGTTCGGCGCTTTTCTGGTCTGGGCGATTGCGGATTTCATCGCGGCACGCAAGCGCGATCGTGTGGCGGGCACAGTGTATCCGCCGGGTGATGAGTTGCGCACGGTGCTGACGGTGGTCGCCGGCGTGGTGGCGTGGGCAGTGTTTGTCGCCGGCCTGCATCTGTGGCTGATCGGCGTGGCGCCTTTTGCCTGAGCCGTTAAACATGGCCATCCTGCATCCGAAAAAGCTGCTGCTGTCGAAATGGACGGCAGTGAAGCCACTGGCAAAGCAGAAACATTTCCTGGTGTGCAAGGTGATCGAGCCGGAGCCGCCCGAGGCGCCGGTGGAGTGGGTCGAGATCGAGTCGGTGTATTCAAAAAAAGTGCGGCGCATCCGCTGGCGTGAACTGCTGGATGGCGCGGTCTGGAAACAGGGGTGGGTATGAAGGGCATGAAGGTCGCGGGGTTTGAGCCGCTGGTGTTCAATGTGTCGGAGAAGACCAACTGGTTTTTTATCCGGGTTACTGCAGAGAGCGGACTGACTGGCATCGGTGAGGCTTCACTCAACGGATATGAGCCGGCGCAGCTGGCCTATGCCGGGAATATGCGGCAGGAGTGGGTCGGCAGGACGGTGGATGAATTGCTGCCGATGCTCAAGGTGTATCCCCATTCCCCCGGTGGACTGATCGCTTCTTCGATCATCAGCGCGACCGAGCAGGCGGTGACCGATCTCTGTGCCAAAGCGGCTGGTGTGCCGGTGTATCAGTGGCTGGTCGGCAGCGGGGTCGCAGTACGAAAATCAGTGCGGGTCTATGCCAATATCAATCGCGGTGCGCGGGACCGTTCGCCGGAGGGCATTGCTGCAGCGGCGCGCCATGCGGTAGCGCAGGGTTATGGTGCGGTGAAGATTGCCCCCTTCGATGGGGTCTACTGGGGTGACGCCAACGAGCCGGAAAAACTGCGCCGCACGCAGGCGGGTATTGCGCGGGTTCGCGCAATCCGCGAGGCAGTGGGGCCGGATATCGACATCATGGTGGATTGTCACTGGCGTTTTGATGAGCGCGGTGCGCGGCGTCTCATGCACGAATTGCAGGGTGTCCGTCTGTACTGGATCGAATGTCCGGTTTCGGAGAATGCCGATAGCTTTGCGATGTTGCAGCGGATTCATGCCGGTGCCCTCGGGAGTGACATGAAGCTTGCCGGTGCCGAACGGCAGATCGGACTGGGCGGATTTGCGCCGTTTGTCGATGACGGTCTGCTGGATGTGGTGATGCCGGACGTCAAATACGCCGGTGGGTATGGCGAGATGTTGCGCATTGCGGCGCGTTGCGCGGAGCGTGGCGTGCATTTTGCGCCGCATAACCCGACGGGGCCGGTGTGTAATCTGGCGAGCATGCAGATTTGTGCGGTGGCGCCGGCCTTTCTGGTGCTGGAGCATCAGCTGGCGGAGAGTCCGCTGTTTTATGATGTGGCCGGTGGTTACCGGCCGAAACTGGTCAACGGCTGCTTTGAGTTGCCGGAGGTGCCGGGCATCGGCATTGAACTGGATGATGCGGTGTTGCGTGCGCATCCTTACCGGCGGCTGCCGGCGAATGCCAATCTGGATGAGCGCCTGGGGTAGCGGTATTGATCTTGTGATGAATTAAATGGTGAGGATTGCAATGAAAAAAATAATTTCCGGTGTTGCGCTGGTAGCGGCTGTTTCGATTGCTGCACCGGTGTTCGCGCAGTCGTATCCGACCAAACCGATTCGCATGGTGGTGCCCTCGGCACCGGGCAGCGGCCCGGACCTGATTGCGCGGGTGGTGGCGCAGAAGCTGACGGAGTCGCTGGGCAAGCCGGTTGTGACAGACCCGCGTCCGGGCGCCGGCGGCAGTCTGGGCGCCGAAATTGCCGCCAAGGCGCCGCCCGACGGTTACACTCTGGTGATGGGCAGTGCCGGTTCGCATTCGGTGAATACGGCGCTATATCCAAAGCTGCCTTATGACGCGGTGAAGGACTTTGCGCCAATCTCGCTGGTGACCACGGCGCCGAACATCCTGATCGTGCATCCCTCACTGCCGGTCAAATCAGTGAAGGATCTGGTTGCGCTGGCCAAAGCGAAACCGGGTGAGCTGACATTCGGTTCCGGCGGCAACGGCAGCACGGCGCATCTGTCGGGTGAATTGTTCCGCGTTTTGGCCGGTGCGAATCTGGTGCATGTGCCGTTCAAGGGTGCGCCCGCTGCAGCGATCGGTGTGATGACCGGCGAGATTTCGATGGGTATTCTCAACCTGCCGCCGACGCTGCCGCATGTGCGCAGCGGCAAGCTGAAGGCGCTGGGCGTGAGCACAGCGAAACGTTCCGCGGCGGTGCCGGAGATTCCGACCATTGCCGAAGGCGGTTTGCCCGGCTACGAGGCGAGCACCTGGTATGCCGTGCTGGCACCTGCCGGCACCCCGAACGACATCATCACGCGTCTGAACAGCGAACTGGTCAAAGGCTTGCGCAGCGATGACATGAAAAAGCGCATTGCAGCCGAAGGCGGCGATATTGTCGGCAGCACGCCTGAGGAGTTAACGGCGGTGATCAAACGCGATATCGAAAAATGGACCAAGGTGGTTGCGGCCTCCGGCGCGAAGGCCAATTGATGACGTTCCCTGGCAGCGCTGCCGTTTTTGTCCGTGGGCTCAAAGTGCTCGCGGTTTGTGCGGTGGTATTCAACAGCGGAGCTGCCATGGCCGTCGAAGAACCGGCATTTGAACTGATCGAGAAGGCCGAACCGTACGAGATCCGCCAATACCGGCCTTTTGTGGTTGCGGAAACCGTTGTCGATGGTGATCTGGATAAGGCTTCGAGTGCCGGGTTCCGGTTGATTGCGGATTACATCTTCGGCAATAACCTGTCGGTCAGTGCCAAGCCCGGCGACAAAACCAATGAAAAGATTGCCATGACCGCGCCGGTCGCTGCCGAGCCGGTTTCGGAAAAAATTGCGATGACCGCGCCGGTGCTGGCCGAACCGCAGGCGGCAGGGATGAATGCCTCACGCTGGCGTATTCATTTTGTGATGCCGAGCCAGTATTCGCTGGCGACGTTGCCGAAGCCGGTGAATCCGGCGGTGCAGTTGCGCGCGGTGCCGGGCCAGCGTTTTGCAGTGCTGGTGTTCTCCGGGCTCGCGGGTGCTGAGAAAGTGCAGCAGAAATCGGAGGAGTTGATGGCCTGGGTGAAGCAGCGGGGCTTCAAGACGCGCGGCGTGGTGCAGCTGGCGCGATACAACCCGCCGTGGACCTTGCCTTTCTTCCGCCGCAATGAGGTGATGATTGAGGTTTCGGTGTCCGAAAAAATAATTAATAAAAACAATTAGTTATAGGGTATATTCGGCGCCGGTCCGATTTCGCGCCGGTCAGCCAGCAGGCGTTCCGGTGCCGCAGGATGACACCAGGCATCTCCATCGGGAGAAGGCATCGCACGTCGCAGAGTCAATTCCGTTGAAGACATGGTCAAACTCACTGCGCAGGTGCCGTGGTGCGTGCAGCGTGTCGGTGTGGCGGTGGTGCGCGATTTTTGCTGGATCGTCGAGACCGAAGGTGCGGCAGGCATTTTGTGGTTACCTCCGGCTCCTTGACCGACGAGGCGCGTCGCTTTGTCGAGCAGAACCACATCGCCATCGCGCTGATCACCGGCTAGCGTCTGCTCCAGATGATCTGCGGTCTGGAACCTGCGCCGCAAGCCACGTTAATCGCTATTCTTTCGCCCGTCAGCCGGATCGTGTACGCAGTCATTGGCTTTCCCGTCTTCTTTGTGTAGGGTTACATCCGCGTCGCGAATTTCGCTGCGGCAAGACCACAGACGGCGGAGGGGCAGTGCCGACTAAACGGATGACCATCATTGCGGCGGCAGTTGCCGCCTGCGGGGCTGCACGTGCCCAAGAGATGCCGCGCGCACCTGTTCTGCTGCCCGAGGTATCCGTCAGCGCCACGCGCGTCGAGCGCGACAACATGGATTTGCCGGTGGCCATCGATACCGTGGACCAGCGTGCGATCCGCGAAGGCAACCCGCAGGTCAATCTGTCGGAATCGCTGAACCGCGTGCCCGGCATCGCGGTGCAAAACCGGCAGAACTATGCGCAGGACCTGCAGGTTTCATCGCGCGGCTTCGGTTCACGGTCGACCTTTGGCGTGCGCGGCGTGCGACTGCTGGCGGACGGTATTCCGGCGACGATGCCCGACGGGCAGGGTCAGGCGGCGACCTTCAATCTGTCTTCGGCGGAACGTATCGAGGTGCTGCGCGGTCCGTTTTCAAGTCTGTACGGCAACGCCGCCGGTGGTGTGGTGCAGATTTTCACGGCAGACGGTCCGGCAGACCCGACCTTCACCACCAATACCAGTGCCGGCAGTTACAAGAGCTGGAAACTCGGGCAGCAGTACGGCGGCCAGCACGGACCACTGAATGCGATGATTGATGTTTCGCGCTTCGAGACTGACGGTTACCGTGATCACAGCGCGGCGCGGCGCGATGCCGGCAATGCCAAACTGCGTTACGACCTGGGTAGCGCAGGGCGCATCACGCTGGTGGTCAATGTGCTGGATCAGCCCGAGACTGAAGATCCGCTGGGGCTGACCGCGGCGCAGGTGGCGCAGAACCCTCGGCAGGCGACAGCGGTTGCCTATACCTTCAACACCCGCAAGAGCATCAGCCAGTCACAGGGTGGCTTGACCTGGGAGCTGCCGCTGTCCAATGGCGACATGATCAACGCCCGCGCCTATGCCGGCGACCGGCAGGTGACCCAGCATCTGGCGATCCCGCTTGCATCACAGAATGTGGTGACCAGTTCGGGCGGTGTGGTCGACCTCGATCGCGGCTATAGCGGGTTGGGACTGCGCTGGACGCGCGAGGGTCAGCTGGCGTCGCGGCGGTTTTCAGTTTCTGCCGGCGTTGATCATGACCGCATGCTCGAGCGGCGCCGCGGATTCATGAACAACAATGGCATTACCGGCGCGCTGAAGCGCGATGAGGATGACAAGGTCAGTAATACCGATATCTATGTGCAGGGCGAGTGGCAGGCAACGAAACAGCTGGGTCTGTTTGCCGGGTTGCGCCACAGCCGGGTGAGTTTTGAATCCAAGGATTACTACATCACCGGCGCCAATCTCGATGACAGCGGCGCGGTGGATTATTCGAAGGCGACGCCGGTGATCGGCGCGACCTGGCGCATTACACCGGTAATGAATGCCTACGCCAATATCGGTGAAGGCTTCGAGACGCCGACCTTTGCCGAACTGGCTTACCGGCCGGGTGGCGCGACCGGACTCAACTTTGCACTGCGCCCGGCGACCAGCCTGCACCGCGAGGTCGGCTTGAAAGCGCTGACCGGCGGGCAGGGGCATGTCAATGTCGCGCTGTTCCGTATCGACACCCGCGATGAAATCGTCGTCAACAGTTCGTCCGGCGGCCGCACCGATTACCGCAATGCCTCGGGCACGCTGCGCAAGGGACTGGAAGTGGCGTGGCAGCAGCAATACGGGATGGGCTTCCAGTCGGCGCTGGCGTGGACACTGCTCGATGCGACCTTCAAGGATCCGTTCACGCCGGGCACCGGCGGTACGGTGGCGGCCGGTAACCGCTTGCCGGGCGTGGCATCCAATCTGCTGTATGGCGAACTGGTTTGGCGTGATGCCGCCAGTGGTTTCCATGCCGGTGCGGAACTGCGCCACAGCGGTCAGGTCTTCGTCAACGACCAGAACAGCGAAGCGGCGGCGGCTTATACCATCGGCAGCCTGCGCGCAGGCCTGCAGCAGCGCGGCAAGGGCTGGCGGGTGTCCGGGTTCCTGCGCATCGACAACATCACCGACCGCAAATATGTAGGGTCGGTAATTGTCGCCGACGGCAACGGCCGTTTTTACGAGCCGTCGCCGGGACGTTCGGCAATGCTGGGAGTGACGCTGGAGCTGATCCGCTAGAGGTGCTGGCGTTTAGCCGGAGATCAGTTCTGGTGCGCGAGGTAGTGCGCCAGCGCGTAGATGTCTTCATCCGTGGTTTTGTACATCACCGCATTCATGCTGGTATCGACACCCGAGCGTTTGTTGTCGCGATAAGCAATCAGCGTTTTGGCGAGGTATTCCTCACGCTGGTTGATGATCCGCGGCACCTGGCGCTGGCCGACATAACCTTTCATGTGGCAACTGCCGCAGCCCATGATTTCCGAGAGCTTGGCGCCGGCGGCAAAACGTCGGTCATTGCGCGTGCCGCGCGGTGAAAACGGTTCCATCGCACTGAAAAAAGCGCCGATGTCGGCGAGGTCCTGGTCCTTCAGCTCCTTGAGCATGCCGCTCATGTCGGGAATTTCACGCAAGCCTTCGCGGATCAGGATCAGTTGCAGAGTGATGAATTCGAATTGCTGGCCGGAGAGTGCAGGCACGCCGGACATCGGGCCGCGTCCGGTCTGGCCGTGACAGGCGATGCAGGTCTTGGCCTTGTCCGCGCCGCGCTCAGGGTTGCCCTTGATCTGCGCGCCGGCGGGGCCGGCGGCAGCGATGATCAGTAAAAAAAAGACGCGCTGGATGATCGTCCAGCGCGTCGTGAGGCATTGCTTCATTTATTTGCCGTAGCTGACACGGTAGATCGCGCCCTGTTGTTCGTCGGAGATCAGCATCGAACCATCGGGCAACTGCATGACGTCGGTCGGGCGGCCCCAGTAGGTATTACTGGATTTATCCATGAAGCCGGTCATGAATGGCGTGATCTTGGCGTCCTTGCCGTCGGGCGTGGCATTGACGCGCAGGATGTCGTAGCCGCTGCGTTCGGTCTTGTTCCAGGAGCCGTGGCGCGCGAGCAGAATGGCATTCTGGTATTCCGGGGGATACATCTTGCCGGTGTAGAAGCGCATGCCCAGTGCGGCGGTATGCGCGCCGAGCACGGTGACCGGAAGGATCACGTTGGCGCAGGGATTCGGCACCTTGATGTCCGGATCGGGCTGGCCGTTGGCATGGCAGTAGGGAAAGCCGAAATGGCCGCCGACTTTGTCTGCCGGGACGCGGTTCAGTTCGTCGTCAAAGCCCGTTTCGCCGGCCCAGTCGCGGCCATTGTCGGTGAACCAGAGCTCCTTGGTTTGCGGATGGAAGTCGAAGCCGACGCTGTTGCGTACGCCGCGGGCGACGATCTCCATACCGGTGCCGTCCATGTTGTAGCGGCGGATCTGGCCGTGGACACCCGGGTTGATCTCGCAGACGTTGCAGGGCGCGCCGACCTGGAAATACATCTTCTTGTCGGGGCCGTAGGCGAGGAATTTCCAGTTGTGGTGCACGTCCGGCGGAAGGTTGAAGTCCTTGGTCATGTCGACCGGTTCCGGAATGTTTTCCAGATTGGCTTCGATGTTGTCGTAGCGGAACACGCGGTTGATGGCGGCGATATACAGCGAGCCGTTGTGCATCAGCACGCCGTTGGGCTGGTTCAGTTTCTGCGCGACGATCTTGGACACGCGCTTGCCGTCTTTTTCATAAACGGCATAAACACGTCCAATGGTGCGGGTGCCGACGAACACCGCGCCGTTGGCGGCGCGGGTCATCATGCGTGCGCCGGGGATGCCGTGCGCCCAGACTTCAACCTTGAAGCCCGCGGGGACCTGGATCTTGTTGACCGGAATGTCTTCCAGCGGCGTCACGGTGAGGCGCGGCGGGTTGCTGGTGAGGTTGGGGTTCTGCATGCGCTCGGGCATGTAGCCGCCCATTGATTTGCGCCGTTCGATCTCGGCGGCAGTCGGCGGGGTGGCATTGGCCTGCTGCGCAAGGGCGATCGGTACGGGTAGTGCAAAAGCACCCGCAACCAGCGCGGGCATGAGACTGCGTGCGATGAGTTGTGACAGCAGCTTGGACATTTTCTGTTCTCCTCCAGATCAGTACAGGTTTTTGTTCCTGCGGGTCCGTTGCCCCGGATTTCGGGGAACGACAATCATACACAGATTGCCTATTGCGGTGATTTCAAAACGTTGCTGCTTTCGGCGGCCCGGATCAGTGCGGCGGCATCCTTCTCCAGCAGGAAGCCGCTTGCCTTGACCTTTTCGGTGGCTTTCCGCACTGCATCAACGAATCCGGCGTGATTGCCGTAACGTTCTTCCAGCGATGGCCGCGGATCTTTGCGGGCTTCGCGCTCGGCTTTGGTCCGGGCGAAGGGCAGCATGCCACCGGCGTAGTTGCACAGTTGTCCGGCGTGGAAGCCGCCGGCGGTGATGTTCCAGCCGAGATAGGTGCCCAGCGGCGCTTCCAGCAGCACCACCGGGATGCCGCCGACTTCATTGCCGTCGGCATCAACTTTCGGCACCAGCATGTTCAGCGTCTGTTTGATCTTCGGCGGCGCGAAGCCCGGTATGCCGGAGGCATCGTTGGCATCGAACTGCGGGCCCCAGTCGTAATCGAGCAGGGGATTGATCAGGTCCGGCTCCGGTGCGGTGGCGCGCAGGCCGGGGAGTGTCGGGAATCCCATGGCGGCCTTGTGAGGGGCGACCAGCTGGCCGGCCTTGATGGTCGGGTAATAGCTGGGCGGCGGCGTGGTGTTTTTCATCACCCAGTCACGGAAGTGCACGGTGATCGCGCGCCAGGGTTCGTCGTGAGACAGCGGGTTTGCAGGCAATACGGCATTGCCCCAGTTGTTGCCGGGGCAGCTCACCGCTTTGGCTTTCTGATGGTATTCAGCGAGGCTGGCATTGAAGCCGCCGCTGCCGCCGCCGTGAGTGCTGCTGGCGATGTAGTAACGGCGCACATTGTCGGGTAACGGAATGTCCTGCATGGCATCGGTACCAACCCATTCCGGGCCGAGTTTCAGCGCCCAGATTTCGGCGGCGCCGAAATGCTCGATGATTTTCGGACAGGTGTTGCTGGCAAGGCAGCGGTCCTGGATGCTGCGCGACGGCAGCTTGCGTGCACGGTCGGGCCAGGGTTGCCACCATTGCGGACCTTCGCTGCCCGCCTGATAGAGCTCAAGCACGCCGTCGGGCTGGGCCCAGCGATAATTCAGGGCAATGCGCCGGCCGGCGATCACCGGCCACATGCCGTCATGCACGCGGCGCGACGTGGTGATCTTTTTGTCCTCGACCTGATTGAAGCCCAGATGCAGCCAGCCACGCAGGTAGTTGCCGGATTGCGAGCGGCCGCGCGCGATGCTGTGGGTGATTTTTCCGGCAATCGGATTCGGCGTGCCGCTGTCGTCCTGTCTGGCGTATTTGAAAAAGGCGCCGAGGTCGCGCCATGCGGCAAAGCCGACGCCCAGCGGATAAGGATCTTTTGCGGTGTACACCACCTGATACAGCTTCGCGGGGTTGAATCCGCCCTTAAGGCAGATCTGCACCGGCAGTTGTGTCAGCGGCTGCGGTTCATCGAAGCTGCCGCCGCCACAGAATTTCCAGTCTTCAGCCGCGATCGGTGTTTCGCCTTTGACCTTGCCGTCCAGCGTTTCATGGTCGCGCGAGACCAGTGTCGCTTGGGTGGTGTCGAGCGTCGCCGGCAGATAAGGCACCGGGTTGGTTTGCACGATCAGCGGCTGGGCATTCAGTCCGCTGCGGTTGATGATGCGCGCGAAGACCTGTCCGGTGACCGGCGAACCGTCGGGATTTTTGACGATGGGTAATTGCAGCCAGTGGTTGCCATTGACAGTCATCGTCGGACGCACGGTGGTGCCGAGTGTGCTGCCGAAACCGGCGTTGTCGCCCTGCCAGGCGGTGGCGAGGCCAATGTCGCCGAATTCACGTTCCTGTTCGGACAGCAATACCGGGCGTCCGCGGTTTGGCACCTCATGCCAGAGCATGCCGCTGGCCTTGCTCATGTCGACGGGGCGGGTAATGACGAAGCTGGCGACATAACGCACCTTGCCGTCGGCTTCGCGCGCGAGTTCGATGTCCTGGACCAGGCTGTTCAGCGGATCCTTGGGGTCGAGTTCGCCCCAGGCGCGCCCGGCAATCTGTTCATAGCGGCCCGCGACGCCATAGCTGCTGCAGACATCGCCCTTGCAGAAGGCCGGCGATACGGTCTGGTCGATGACGATCCGGGTGACGCGGGCCTGTGCGGGTGAGGCGATCAGCCAGGCAGCAGCCAGCGCGCAGGCCAGACGGCCTGCAGACGGAATCAGGGTGTTCATGCAACTCCTCCGGAACAATGATGCTGAGCGTTTTTTTTGGACTTTACCGCAAAACGCCAGGGTTGCTGCGCTAAGATCAAGTCTGAATGCATGCGCAGAGCGGGGAGAGCATGAATCTGAAGATACGAATGAAGGCGTTGATCGTGCTGGCGGTGTTGCTGGCCGGCGGTGGGGTGCAGGCGGCAGAAGTGAAGTATCCGCAGCGCCCGGTGCGCATGCTGGTGAGTTATCCGCCCGGCGGTCCCAGCGACCTGACGGCGCGACTGGCGGCGCCCCATCTGTCCGAGGCACTCGGTCAGCAGTTCATCATCGACAATCGCGGCGGCGCCGGCGGCACGCTGGCGGTCGGTTTGCTGACGCAATCCGCGCCCGACGGATACACCCTGCTGATGTCGGCCGGCGGTGAGATCGTGATCGCGCCGAATCTGCGCCTGAAGCTGCCTTACGATCCGACCAAAGACATTATTCCGATCAGCCGTGTTGGCTCGAGCCAGCTGGTGCTGGTGGTGCATCCGTCTGTGCCGGCGAAGTCGGTGAAAGAACTGGTGGCGATGGCCAAGGCGAAGCCGGGATCGATCAACTTCGCATCAGCCGGCTCGGGTTCAACCGCGCACCTCGCCGGTGAGCAATTCAAGTTTCTGGCTGGTATCGACATTGTGCATATCGCCTACAAGGGGGCAGGTCCGGCGCTGACCGACCTGATTGCGGGGCAGGTGCAGATGCTGATCAGCGCCTATTCCTCGGCGTTCCCGCATATCAAGGGCGGCAAGCTGCGCGCGCTGGGTGTCACCGGAACCAAACGCATCGCATCAGCCCCCGATCTGCCGACCATCACCGAGACGGTGCCCGGTTATGAAGTGCTGTCCTGGTACGGGCTGCACGCACCGAAAGGCACGCCGCCGGCAATCATCAGCCGGCTGCATCGCGAGATGGCGGCGATGGCGCGGAAACCGGATGTCGCGGAGCGGCTGACGGCGTTGGGTATCGAGCCTGAAGGCAATTCGCCGCAGGAGTTTCTGGCGCAGATCAAGACCGAAATCGCGAGCTGGGGCAAGGTGATTACCGCGGCGAAGGTTCCGAAAGAGTAGCCGCTGCCAGCGCTTTGCCTCGCATGCGCGAAAGAATCAACGAGAGTACAACGCCGGTCAGGCAGATCACGCTGATGCTGATGAAGCCGGCCTTGAATGATCCGGACTGATCCTTGATCGCGCCCATCGCCCAGGCGGTGAGGAAGCCGCCGATGTTGGCGAAGAGGTTGCTGAAGCCGGTCGCGGTGCCGGCGATGCGCGGACCGAGAATTTCGACGGGCACCAGGAACAGCGGGCCAAAATAGAATTGCAGGAAAATCGAATTCACCGCGATCACCAGCAATAACAGCGGCAGTGATTCGATCTGCGCGATCAGCAGGGCGGTACAGGCGAGCACGGCGAGTGCGCCGCCGATGATCAGGGGCGGGTTGCGCAGGCGGTCGGAAACGTAGCCGCCCAGTGTGTTCGACGGTGCGGTGAAGGCTGCGGCCATGGCGATGATGAAGCCGGCGGTCTGCACGCTGACGCCGCGGTCGACGACCAGCAACGACGGCAGCCAAACCATATAAGCGGTAACCACCGCGAAGCGCACGAACTGCAATCCACTGCAAACCCACATGATGGGGTGGCTGAACAGCCGGGTGACGTCGGCGAGGGCGAGCGGCTGTGCGGCGCCGCTGCGCGGCTTTTCGCGGGCGTAATGCCGGTAGACAAACGCCATGACGATGCCGATGGCGGCCATCATCATGAAGGCCGCGCGCCAGCCGTAAGCGGCAGACAGCAGCGGGCCGCCCAGCGAGAGCACGATGGTGCCGGCGAAGCCGCCGAGCATGTAGAGGCTCATCGCCGTGGCGCGGCGTTCCGGCGGAAACCACGAGGCCAGCAGTGACATGCCGGGCGCGAATAGCAGGGCGCGGAAAGTGCCCGCGAGCAGTTGCGAAATCACTGCCATCCAGAAGAGGTGAATCAGGCCGAGGAAAACTGAAAACACCGACCAGCCCAGCAGGCCGATAAAAAACAGCCGCTTCGGGCCGTAACGGTCGGAGAGAAAGCCGGCGGGAATCTGGCCCAGCGCGTAACTGAAGGTGGCTGCGGCCGATAGCAGGCCGGCCTGGGTGAATGTGATGTGCAGGTCTTCACGGATCAGCGGAAGCAGTAGCGGCATCGCGCTGAAGCTGATGCCATGGACGATCTGGCAGAGAATGACCAGTGATACGGTCAGGATGCGGTCGCGCGGATTGGCGCGCGGGAGACTGTTCGGGTAGTTCATGCCGCCGGCACTTTAGTGCAGTGCAGTGCCGGCGGCATTGTGTTGCATCAAATTCAGGGTTTGGCGGCGGGTGCCGGTGCCGGGTTGGCCAGCAGGAACACGCGCTCGGGCGGCGTGCCGGCGACATAATGTTCGATTTTCAGCGGCGGCACGGCGACATTGTTGCAGGTCTTGCGGATTCTGTACGTTTCAAGGGGCGGAATCCAATCGCCCTTGTAATCGCAGCTGACTTCGACACAGCTGATTTGTTTCAGCCAGGCGCAGATGCCGATGTCGTTGCCGGTGGCGTTTCGGATTTGTGACAGAAAGGGTTCGCCGGCATAGTGCGGTTTATTGCTGCCCGCTTCGTTGCGGACGTCCTGTGAGACGGTATAAAAAGTGCCGTTGACGGTGAGCAGGCTCAGTACTTTTTCCATGAACAGGGACAGATTCTCCGTGTAGGAAAACCCGCCAATGACGTCGGTGATCAGCTGGAAGTGTCCCAGTTCCTCAGTGGAATACTCGCGCAGGGGTTTGCCGAACACATACTGGAGTTGCTTGGGTTCCAGGGTCTCCGCAGTCTGCTGCCAGCGCGGCGTGCGCCGGTCTTCGATCGACATGGCGACTGCACGTCCCTTTTTGATCTGCCGCTCACGCCGGCCGGCTTGCCGCGGATCGTATTCGGGCGAGTAATAGTCCAATATGGCCATGCCCTGGCCTGCACCGATATCCAGCCAGCGTTCCTCGGGACCAAGGTTGGCGAGCGCCTGTGCGAAGCCGGCCGGCAATGCACGGACGTAGGCGGACATGGAGCGGTCGATGACGTAGCCCTCCAGCCGCAACTCGCCGCGCGCCTGGTAAATCTTTTCCTGTTTGCTGCGCTCCGCATCGACGGGCGGTGCGGTGGTGTTCTGGGCCGGCGCATTGCCGGCGCCCAGGCATAGCATCAGCACGGCTGGTGTTACAGCCGACCGGATGCCGCGCAAATTAATCAATGAAATCATGTGCTGAGCATGACCTTGTTTGTTAAATGGATGGACCGGGATCCCGCGGCTTTGCACCGTCTATTTTTTTCTGGGTTTGACGATTGTACCTGCAGCAACGGCTTTTTCGAAACTGGTTCAGGCGTAGTCCGTCCGCCATGCGGTGCCAGGCTTCAGTGCGGCGGTCTTCATTCGACATCGCGACGGTACTGGCCCTGGGACGTGTCGGTGCCGGATTGATTTCCTCAGTTTCGACCGAGGGGGTGTGGTAGTCAATCATCGCCTGTCCGCGTCCTGCCCCGATATCGAGCCAGCGGTCCGTTGGGCCGAGCCGTTCGACAGCTTGTTCAAAGTCCGGCATCAGTGCGGGCGCGTAAGCAGCCAGGCCACGATCGATGACATAACCTTCCAGTCTTGCTTCTTCGCGGGCGTGGTAAATACTCTGCTGCCGTGATTTTTCTTGGTCAAAAACGGGTGGTTTGGGTTGCGCGTGATGGGAATAAGCGGTTATCGATAGCAATCCCCCTCCCAGGTAACGAAATACGGATGCAGGGCATTTTCTCTGGAACATGATTCTGCGGTCAGGCTGAATGGTCTTTATTTTTTCTTGACGTCAAACAGGCGGCCGGCGGCGATCGCGGGCTCGAAACTCTGCCAGGCGTAGTCGAGCTGTCCTGTCGAACTAATGCTGATCGCCGCGGCGGTCAGCGCACTGACGAAGGCGAGCTGTTCCTCGCGGGTGCCGTCGTCGCTGAGCCTGAATTCCGCATCTTCGTGTCCGGCATTGCGGACCGACAATTCACCGGCATTGCCGCGGAGACTGCGCAGGAAAACTTCGCGGCCGCGGGCTGGGAATATTTCTTCATCCGCACCGAGGACGATGACCGGGCGGTTGATGCGTCCGATGGCGTTCTGCAAGCCGCCGCCGAACGCGGCCGGGTCCAGCAGTACGGCGCCGACTGCGGCCGCGCCCTGGCCCATGGCGTAGGCCACCGACGAGCCGCCGAAGGAGTGGCCGACGAGCACGATGCTGCGGGTGTCGATGGCAGGAAAATCGGCGGGGCGCTTGCGGATGTGGTCGATGATCCGTGCCAGCGTCCTGCCGTGCGCGACCCAGGAACCCCGGCTCGGCAGCTGCAGCACGATGCTGTTCATGCCCCAGGTGGCGAGGTGCATGCCCTGGTAGGCATGGTCGGCCTTGCCGTTGTTGTAGCCGTGCAGCAGGATCACCAGCGGTGCGCTCTTGCCCAGAGACGAGAGGTAGAAGTCGGCGGGAATGCGTTCCTTAGTCGAGAGCCGGATTGCGACACCGCTCTGGGTGTTGACCTCGAAGGGGCCGCGCAGCCGGAACTGGTCGACGCCGATGTTGCGTTCCACCACCTGCGCGCGCACGGTTTCGCTTTCCAGCGGCGCGGCGGTCCCGCGTTTGTCGTCGACAAATTGCAGCGTGGTGATGCCGGTCGAAGGCATCTGCGCGCAGCTGCCGGCCAGCATCAGCAGCCCGATGGCAAGGAGGGCTGCCGTCAGTCGAAGCGGGTGCGGCAGGCGCCGCAAAACGGGGGGTTGGGTCATGCGCTCATTTTGTAGTTTCCCGGTGGCATCCGCAATCAGTCGAGCAGGCCTTCGGCGCCAAACTTCAGGTAAAGCTCCCGGCAGGCCCAGGCGTCGGTTGCAGCGTAGGCAATCTGGGCTGGCGTCAGCCGCGGCGCAGACCAATTGGTGGTCTTTGCACCCTTGGGTACCCGGTAACCGAGCAGCAGGCCGGCGAGATTGCGCACCCCAGTCTGTTCGTAGCCGTGGCGCTTGGCAATGATGCCGAGGTCGACGATATGCCGTTCGTGGAACGGGAAAACCTGTTTCAGGGTGCGCAGGTCATAGGCGAGGGAGACGCCGATCTTGGCGATGGCCGGCGCTGCCAGCATTTCCGCCAGCAGGCCGTGGGTATCGGTATACCGCAGCGGGAAAATGTGCACACCGTTTGCCGTGGCCACCTGGACAATGCTCGGCAGATAGCTTTCGCCCTTGCGGAAGGCCGGCCTTGTTTCAGTGTCAAAACCCAGTGTCCGTTCGGCGAGAATGTCGATGCGCGCCGCATGGAGCAGCGCCGGGGTGTCGACAAAATAAATCGGGCCTTCGTAGCGCTTTACCGGCAGTTCATTCAGTGTTTCTCGGGTGATGGACTTCGGAATCTCGGCATTCATGAGGCGAGGGTAACCCATCGGCAGGCTGCGTGGTACAGTGTCCTCTGCGGTGTGCATAAACAGAGGGGGCTGGGCGGTATGTCCGTGTGGTTGCGGCGCATGATATCTGTGGCGGGTCTGCTGGCGCTTGCGGCCTGCGCGCCGATCCCGGTTTACACCTCGCTGCCGGTGGAGGTCCGGCCTTCGCCTAATTTCGGTGAGCGGCGTCCCGCTTACGTGATTCTGCACCACACCACCAATGACAGCGCCGAACAGGCGCTGGCCACGCTGACCAGTCCGTTCAAGCAGGTCAGCGCGCATTACCTGATCGGCCGCGACGGCCGCATCATTTATCTGGTTGATGAGCAGAAACGTGCCTGGCATGCCGGCGATTCGTATTGGGGTGGCAACCGCGATCTGAATTCCTCATCCGTTGGCATTGAGCTCGACAACAACGGCAACGAGCCGTTTGCCGAAGCGCAGATCAGTGTGTTGATTGATTTGCTGCGGGATCTGACGGCGCGCTGGAGTATTCCGCCGGCTAATGTACTCGGGCATGGCGACATCGCGCCGGGGCGCAAGGTTGATCCCAGTGCATGGTTTCCGTGGCGGCGGCTGGCGGAAGCGGGCTTCGGTTTGTGGTGCGAGCCACCGTACGCTCCGCTACCCGCCGGTGCCGATGATGCCGTGCTGCTTGCCGGTCTCGGTTATGACGTGACGCGTTTGCCGGCAGCGGTGGCGGCTTTCAAGCGCCACTGGGCCCCTGAAGATGCGACGCCGGGATTGAGTGACGGACAGCGCGCGCTGTTGCAGTGCTTGATCGGCAAGCAGCAGAGTGCTGGTGCCGGAATTTCAAATAATTATAAATAAAAGCATATAGTTATTGTTTGTTCCCGGGGACTGCTGCCGGTCCTGTGGTTAGAATGCCGGAAAGTCATGCCGATATCCGGAGGGAGGATCATGACGGTGAAACTCGGGCTGATGGTGCCCGCCAACAACACGACCATGGAGACGGAGTTGCGCGTGTGGATGGATGGCGCGCCCTGCCGCACGCTGCGTATCCCGCGCGGCAAGGGCCTGCTCGGTCCCGCGGAAATTCCCGCTTATGTCGAGCAGGCGCTGGAGCTGGCGAAAGCCTATGACCCGGAACAGACCGATATCGTGGCTTATGGCTGCACCGCTGCGGGGTTTATCGGCGGACCTGCGCGTGATGCGGAAATCCAGCAAAAGCTGACGGTGATTACCGGCAAGCCGGTGGTGACCACGGCAAACGCAATGATTGCCGTGCTGAATCATATCGGCGCGCAGCGTGTTGCTGTGGTGACGCCTTATCTGGATTTGGTCAATGAACGACTGCGCCACTATCTCGCGCAATCCGGTATCACTGTGACACGGCTGGATAGTTTCAAGGCTGAGACCACGGATGCGCTGGCGGCGATCACGCCGCAGGAGATCATCGCGCTGGCGCGTGAAACCATGACCACTGACGCCGATGCCATGTTCATCGCCTGTTCGCAGTTGCCGACCAAAGACATTCTCGCGGGACTCGAAAGTGATTTCGCCAGGCCGGTCTGGTCGTCGATCAAGGCTACGGCCTGGCATGCGCAGCGCGTGCTGGCCGCGCGAGTTGCTGCCTGAATAAAAAGGAGGGGTGAGAATGCACAAAATGAGAGGGATGGCAGGGGTGCTGCTGGCGGTTCTGTCCTGCGCAGCGGCGGCACAGAATTTTCCGGCGAAGCCGGTGCGCATTGTCGTGCCGTTTCCGCCGGGCGGCGGCGTTGATATTGTCGCGCGGGTGATCGGGCCGAAACTGGCGGCGCAATACGGCCAGCAGGTCATCGTCGAAAACCGCGCGGGCGCGGCCGGCATCATCGGCACCGAGTTCGCCGCCCGTTCGGCGCCGGATGGCTACACCTGGGCGCTGGCGACCCTGGGCAATCTCGCGGCGAACAAACATCTCTACGCGAAGATGGCGGTTGATCCGCTGAAGGATCTCGCCCCGGTGACGCAGGTGGTGGATGTGCACTTCGTGATGGTTGCGCATCCGTCGCTGCCGGTGCGCAATGTGAAGCAGTTGATCACGCTGGCCAAATCGCGTCCCGGCGACATCGTTTATTCCTCGTCGGGTGCCGGCGGTGCGCCGCATCTCGGGGGTGAGCTGTTCAACCGGCTGGCGGGCGTCAACATCCGCCATGTGCCGTACAAGGGCAGCGGTCCGAGTTT